>CAZJWN010000107.1:0-1549 GCA_964550105.1 uncultured Gammaproteobacteria bacterium | reverse complement strand
GTTGAAAGTGGAGGAGAGCGATATATCCTCGCCCAGACAACCCTTGAGAAAGTCTTCAAAGATCAACCTTACACGATGATAGATAAAATAGAAGGAAAGGAACTGCTTGGGATGGAATATGAGGGTCACTATGATTTTTATAAATCTGAAAAAGATAAGAAAATGCATGTCATCGTCGGCGATGACTTTGTATCAGCCGATGAGGGTACCGGCATCGTCACTATCGCTCCATATGGAGAAGAAGATTTAAAAGTAATGACGCGTGATGAGATACAGATCGTGCTCAACATCGATCAAGAGGGTCATCTGACCCCTGACAATCCGAATGGCTGGGCCGGTATGTACTATTTGAAAGTAAACAAACTCATCAATCAGGATCTAACTGATCGAGGCCTGATGTTTCATGAGGATCGAGACCATAAGCACACTGTCGCACATTGTTGGCGGTGTCATGAACGCCTATTCTTCAATCCTCAGGAGGCGTGGTATGTGAATGTGCAAAAACTTAAGCCTGTTATGGAGAAGACCAACGAACAGGTGAGTTGGTATCCAGATCACTTCAAGCACGGGAGATATCTCAAAAGCATGCAAGGCGCACCAGACTGGTGTATATCGCGTAGTCGGTACTGGGGATCACCGGTACCTGTGTGGGAGTATATCCACGCTGATGGAGAGGTTGAGCGGTTTGTCCCCGGATCGATCGCAGAACTTGAAGAAGCATCTGGCGCCAAAATCACCGATCTACACAAACCTGAGATCGATGAGGTGACTGTACCAAGCAAAAAAGACCCCTCTATCAAACTAAAACGAGTACCAGAGGTGCTCGATAGCTGGATTGAGGCAGGATCAGCTACATTTGCTGAACGTCATTTTCCTTTTGATAAAACAGTCAAGTTGGATGAGATCCTCCCACCTGACTTTATCACTGAGTATACGGGCCAGATACGTGCGTGGTTTTATGTCCTACATGTTATATCAGCAGCCATTTACCAAAAGCCCGCATTCAAGCATGTGATGGTCAGTGGAGTGATGATGGGTACTGATGGTCGTAAGATGAGCAAAAACTACAAAAATTATCCTGATCCTCGCGTAGCCATCGAGATGTATGGCGCTGATGCCTTGCGTCTGTACCTACTGAGTTCTCCTATCACTAAAGCAGAGGATGCGAATATGTCTGAGACGGATTGGCGTGACCAGCTCCGCAAGTTCATCATCCCACTTCTAAATATCTGGAACTTTGCCAAAATGTACGCAGAAGTAGATGGGCACAAGCTGCAAGCTGCAAGCAACGAGCTGCAAGCTGCAAGCACCAATGTATTGGATAAATGGCTGATATCGCTCTTGCATAGCACAATTGTTAAGGTCACCACGTCGCTTGAGGTGTTTGACACGATGACGACAGTAGCCACCATCACTTCATTTGTCGATGATTGGTCAAAGTGGTATGTACGGCGGAGTCGTGATCGAGCGGGTTCTGGAGAGCTCAGCGGAGATACCGTTGCATTTTATGAGACCACACAATATGTATTTGAACAATTTCTGCGACTTA
>CAZJWN010000106.1:0-1554 GCA_964550105.1 uncultured Gammaproteobacteria bacterium | reverse complement strand
CCCGCCACGGCGGGATCAGAATGACAGGGTGAAGAAGGTGAAAGTAGGCGCAATTATTCCTCTTGACAGATTAGCAGAATATCTTGTATACTGCTAAATATGGAAGAACTCAGCCCACGACAGATCGAGATCCTGACCGCCATCATCACTGAGTACACTGACTCCGGTGAGGCTGTGGGATCTGAAATACTGGAGAAAAAGCACAAACTTGGCGTGTCTCCCGCTACCATCCGCAATGAGATGGTGGTGCTGACCACCAAAGGCTACCTCAAAAAGACTCATTTCTCCGCTGGACGTATCCCATCAGCCAAAGGCTATCGCTACTACATCAAAAACATCATGAAAGAAAAACAGATGTCGACTATAGACGAGGTCAGCTATAAAAATAGTTTGTGGGACGATCGTCAGCAGGTACATCGACTTCTCGCACATGGGACCAAAATACTTGCCGAACGTACCGGCCTGGTAGCAGTCTCAGCTACGAGCGATGGCGACATGTACTATGCAGGGGTGAGTAATATTTTCAATCACGAGAATATGATGGACATCATCGCAACACAGCAATTGTGTGGTCTACTCGATCAGTTTGGATTTTGGCAGCAGGTGATGCAACGATATTTTGCGACAGAACAAGAAGTATTTTTCATGTTTGGTGAGGAAGATTTTCAAAGCCCGGCATTTGAGCCCGTTGCCTCGGTCATGAGCGATTTTCGCATAGGATCGACCCAAGGCGTCATCGGATTGCTTGGACCAAAGCGGATGAGGTTCGATGTATATGTCCCCCAGGTGAGGTATTTCTCACATTTGCTCGAGGAGATAGCGATGGTGCAGTGATAAACGATACATGATAGAAGGTAAACGAAATCATTTTCAGTTTATCATGATTCTTTATTCATTTAATTCAATCTATGGCAGATATATCAGATCTCACCGACCCAACAGGAAAACCTTTGAAAAAAGAAGCTGTTGAGAAACCAAAAGAGAAGGAAGTCGTAAAAGAGGTGATCAAGGAAGTAGAAGTCAATGTCGACTACAAAGATCAATACCTGAGAGCACTCGCAGACTTTAAAAATTTGCAACGTAAAACTGAAGAGGATAAGAAAAACCTATTTGAATTTGCGACGATATCTGTACTTGAGCAGCTCATACCGACACTTGATTTGCTGCATCAAGCTGAAGTATTTGTAAAGGATCAGGGCTTAAAAATGGTGATCCAGCAATTTGAAAAAACGATTACCGATATGGGACTGGCGGAGATGGACCTCGTGGGCAAGGAGTTTGATCCGCACAAGGCTGAAGTGGTCGACACGGTAGAGGCTGAAGGAAAAGAAAATGTGATCAAAGAAGTGATTAAACGCGGATATGAAGTACGTGGCCGAGTCGTCAGAGTAGCGCAAGTGAGGGTGACAAAAAATACTAGTCATCAGGTCGAAGGTCATCAAGTCGCCAAGTCATAAAGTCATCCCGCAGAGCGGCACAAGTAAAGTTAACAATACAAAATGAAACAGAGACATAAAGTCATATCAGGAGCGATGGTCATCCTCGAACGTGAGG
>CAZJWN010000105.1:0-1563 GCA_964550105.1 uncultured Gammaproteobacteria bacterium | reverse complement strand
CTTCGACACTCGTCCTGCCAAGCAAAAAAATAGCTGATTTGACCGTGGAGTCTGTCATCAAAAAAATGGGAAGCAAATCATTTGCTGCTGCCATTGATCGAGAAGGAATCAAAATGTGCCAGGAAAAGCTAGGTATCGATTTGAGTACCTTTGTAGACATCGTACTCAAGGGCATGCAGAGAGAAGCGACTGTGCTTGGATTGTGATATCTATGAAAAAATACTCAACAATCCTTTTCGACTTTGATGGTACGGTTGCTAACTCACAGAAAGCTGTACTTGATACGATACGCGAAGCTGTCACACACCACGCTTTAGATTTTGATAAAAATAAAAATTCGTTCCTCCATGGCATTGGGCAACCCGTTCTAGACATCTACGCATCATTATTTGGTCTAGAGAAGGCAAAACAAATCCGTCAGACCCACCTCAACATACAACACAAGCACTTTCATAAGTATGCATTATTAGATGGAGCAATAGATACGCTAAAAGTTTTGAGAAGACACAAAGTTTCAACAGCAATCGTAACAAGTGCAAACAGACCCAAGATGGAGGCGCTCATGAATGAGCTGAGCATATCGGAATATTTTGATCATATGATCACGCTTGATGACGTGAAGGAGGCAAAGCCACACCCTGAGGGCATAATCAAAGCTATGGCGGAGTTACATGCTTTACCTGACTCTACGCTCATGATTGGTGATAGTGAAGCAGATATAAAAGCAGCTAATGGGGCAGGAATAGACTCAGTATTGCTCTCTTCAGATGTAGTCAAATTGCATGATCTCAGTCCGACATACACGATCCAACAATTTGATCAATTATTGAGTATCCTTGACTTAGAATAGTAATAGGATCATTTCGTACATGTATGCCAACCATCTTTGAAAAAATCATAGCTCGTGAGATCCCATGTTATACGATCTATGAGGACACAGCACATATCGTGATTCTTGATATCGGTCCCATCCATCCCGGACAAGTGCTAGTCATCCCAAAAAACCCGATAGACTATGTCTTTGATATGGACGACGAGCAATATAGTCAGCTGCTGTTACTTGCAAAGAAGGTTGCCATCCATATGAAACAAGCATTGAAGGTAGAACGTATTGGTATGGTGCTGGAAGGTCTCGAAGTGCCTCACGTCCATGTGAAACTCATCCCCATCGATCATGGACATCCCATCGATCCAAAATATATTTCTAAACTGACCCACGCAGATGCTCTGGGACTTCAAAAACTCCTCAAGATGCAATGATATCGACCAGGGTTGGTTGTACTAAAGCAACATAGTCTCGGTATTTCATCGCAATCGAAAAACGTCGGTCGCCCGCATTGAAGATAATCTTTTCATGTTGTGACAGGGATGTGTCTGCATGCACGTGCAATCCAAATAAGTTGCCCCATGGTGGCACTCCTCCACGCTCGACTCCACGGGTGACTTGTGTCAACTCATCGGGATTTGCAAAGCTAAACTTTCCCAGACCAAGAAGCTGTTTTACTTTACGATTATCAATCTTTGCGTCACCAGGAAGCACGAGCATCGCATATTGCTTGCTCT
>CAZJWN010000104.1:0-1564 GCA_964550105.1 uncultured Gammaproteobacteria bacterium | reverse complement strand
TAGAAATGAAAAGATACCACCCGAGTATCGTGAAAATTGCTACTATGATTAATAGTGAGGAAGACTGCCACAGACTATATCGCTTACTGCTAGCGTATTTCGATATACCAATGCTTATTATTGGAATGGGTGAGAAAGGTAAAGCTACTCGAATCGTTACACCCTTGCTGGGTTCACCATGGATATACGCTTCAAGTCAGTTTGGAGGCTCTGCACCTGGTCAGTATCAAATTGAGGAGATAAAGAGAATATATTCATTACTAATTACTATTTGATAGATTAATATGTCAGGTAATACATTTGGTTCTCTATTTCGTATCACAACATTTGGAGAATCCCATGGAGGAGGTGTCGGTGTTGTTGTTGATGGATGTCCAGCAGGACTAGCAATCAATGAGGATGATATCCAAAAAGAGCTTGACCGACGTAAACCTGGTCAAAGCAATATCACCACACAACGCAAAGAAGAGGATGTGATAAAGATCTATTCTGGTGTTTTTGAAGGCGTGACCATGGGGACTCCAATCATGATGATGGCAAACAATAAAGATCATCGACCAGAAGATTACAACAAGATGAAGGAATACTATCGACCTGGTCATGCTGACTTTACCTATGATGCAAAATACGGTCGGCGAGATTGGCGAGGAAGCGGACGTGCAAGTGCACGAGAGACTTTAGCGAGAGTCGCTGCTGGTGCTATAGCTCAAAAATATCTTCGTCAAACATATGGTGTCGAGATACTCAGTTATGTAAAACAAGTGGGTGATGTGACATGGCATCCGATTGAATCAGACATACATAGTTTGACGAGAAAAAAAATTGAATCCACGATCATTCGATGCCCCTATAAGGATACTGCAGAAAAGATGATTGAGTTGATCGAAAAAGTTAAGTTTGAAGGAGATACTGTCGGAGGCATCATCGAATGTGTGATAAAAAATGTCCCTTCAGGGTGGGGATCACCCGTTTTTGACAAGCTTCATGCGCTTCTTGGTCACGCAGTATTATCAATCAATGCTGTCAAGGGATTCGAGATTGGAGAAGGATTCGGGGTTACACACTTTCGTGGGAGCACTCATAATGATCTGATTAGATCTATTGTAGGACGGAAATTAACTTCGACAACTAATCATGCGGGAGGAGTGCTCGGTGGTATCTCTACTGGACAAAATATCATCTTTCGCGCTGCCTTCAAACCAGTCTCTACGATTATGCTGTCTCAACGAACAGTAAAGACTAATAATACAACTGATACACTGGTAAGTGAAGGGCGACATGACCCATGCGTATTGCCTCGTGCTGTTCCCATCGTTGATGCGATGGCTGCACTCGTTCTTATGGATCAAGCATTGATTCATAAGTCTGCATCTATTTGATATCAATCAGCACCACGCTCATGTTTTATCGTCCATGTATAATAACCTTTATAAAACAGTAGTTGCTTTCTGCTTTCATTGCTATTTATAAGCATTGTTGGCACTCATCACATACACAGTAAGTATGACAGTAAAAATTTCACCAGCATGGGCAGAGTTGCTCAAAGATGAGTTTGATAAGCCAT
>CAZJWN010000103.1:0-1582 GCA_964550105.1 uncultured Gammaproteobacteria bacterium | reverse complement strand
GTGGTAGCCTGGAAAAAAATCTAGCTGATTTTGAGAAAATCGAGCCAGGCTCAGCAAAAAAGGTCACGGAGTATCTGTCCAAAGCACAGTATCAATACGACACGGCGATGAGACACTTTCTCTACACGAGTTTTGATCGAGTCGCAGACTGGCTGAGGCCGTCGCTCCTGGTCGAGGGGATAAAACTTCGACTTTTTGAGAGTCTCGATACGCATACAAGACGATATTTCAAGAGTCAGAAAATCAGGCAGATACTGCAGTATACAAACGTGTTTCTCGGTGGTTCTCCCAAAAATACCCCGGCACTTTTTTCACTCATGAGTCATATTGACTTTAATCAAGGAGTCTTTTACCCACATGGTGGAATATATGAGATCATCAAAGCACTTGAGTCGTTGTGCCATGAGTATGGAGTGGTGATAAAGACGGATTTCCCCATCAAACAACTCGAGGTCAAGGATCGTCACGCAACTCTGGCTGACCTGGTCGTATCCAATGCGGATTACGCATATACAGAGACACAGTTACTGGCACCCGCATCTCAGTCGTATCCTGCCTCATACTGGGAAAAGGCCACTATTGCCCCGTCGGGATTTATCATCTATCTGGGAATCAAAGGAAAAGTGGACAACCTGACTCATCACAATCTATTTTTTGATAATGATTGGGAGAGACATTTTGATACTATATTTGAAAAACCCGACTGGCCAGAGTATCCGAGTTATTATGTGTGTTGTCCGAGCAAGACTGACTCTACAGTCGCACCCAAGGGGGATGAGAATATATTCATCCTCGTTCCCGTTGCTTCTGGTCTCCTTGATAGCGATGAAGTGAGAGAGACATATAGCAACAAGATCATCCAGCATCTGGAAAAGATCACCGGACAGTCCATACGTGACAGAATCGCCGTGAAGCGCATCCATTCACAGCGCGACTTCACTTCACTCTTTAATGCCTACAAAGGCACGGCACTCGGCCTTTCACATACGTTATTTCAAAGTGCATTTTTTAGACCAAAAAATAAAAGCAAGAAAGTCGACAATCTCTACTATGTTGGACAGTACACGCTCCCGGGGATAGGTATGCCGATGTGTCTGATAGGTGCTGAGGTCGTCGCTGATAAAATCAGACGTGAACATGCTTTATGAAGTACTCTACTTTGTTTCGCAAAGCATCAACTACCTACTTTTTTTCTTCTTTATTTTTTTCAAAAAGCGTCAGGGCGGATGTGAATATTCTCTATGCATTTGTGCGCACGGCAGATGATTTCGTTGATCAGATCCCCCAAGACAAAGCGGGTTTCTTAGCTTTTAGGAATCGTGTCCTGACAAAACTATCTTCTACTACAGACTCTGCTCAGGGTACAGGTGGATCTGCAGATGAGATCATCGATGACTTCGTGACCATCGCCAATACCTATGCCTTTGACCAGGAGTGGATACGGGCATTTTTGGATGCGATGGAGTCGGATTTATACTGGCATGATCGCCAGAAAATCAAAACATATGTTGATCTGCAAAAGTATATGTACGGTTCGGCAGGAGTCATCGGACTGATGATGTGCAAGATATTGCATATCCCA
>CAZJWN010000102.1:0-1789 GCA_964550105.1 uncultured Gammaproteobacteria bacterium | reverse complement strand
TGATTCGCTCCACGCAGCAGTTGTCGAAATATTTGTGAAAGAAGGCGGGAGATGCAGATATACCACGGTGCAAAACTGGAGCAAAAATGTATACAACCTAGTCACCAAACGTGCACGAGCTGAGAAAAATGCGCATATGGAGTGGATCGATTGCAACCTAGGGAGCCAAATCACGATGAAGTACCCTTCGGTATATCTGGTAGGTGAAGGAGCTCGTGGTGAAGTGCTTTCGATCGCGCTGGCGGGATCTCGACAAGTCCAGGATGCTGGGGCAAAGATGGTCCATCTCGCTCCACACACTACTTCTAGAGTGATCTCAAAATCGATCTGCAAAGATGGTGGTCGTACCTCGTACCGTGGTATTGTATCTGTTGCGCCGAGTGCTATCGGGAGCAAAGTCTATGTGAGCTGTGACGCGATGCTGATCGATGGCCAATCACGCTCAGATACATACCCGAAGATGGATGTGAGATGTGACGACGTGGAGGTACAACACGAGGCGACTGTAGAACGATTAGGAGAGGAGAAGCTGTTTTACCTCATGTCCAGAGGCATATCGAAAGCTGACGCTGAGGGGCTACTGGTCAATGGTTTTATAGCTCCTATCACCCGCGAGATCCCGCTGGAATACTCCATAGAGCTCAACAAACTTATCAATCTTGAGATGGAAGGAAGCGTGGGATAGAAGAAAATAAATTATTTGGTATGATAGCGGACAGCACAACTGAAGTGTATTGCATTGTATTGGTGTGTTTTATTTTTAGCAATAACTTGTTGTTCTCACATGAGTGAATTCTTATCTCAGCAACCGCAGCGATGTGAATCAATCAATCTTGGAAAGGAAGAATCGGTTGAAGTGCAGTACGCAGTGCTTGGCCTGATTACCGATCAGGAAGGTAGACTGCTTCTTTTAAACCAGAGGAACAAAGACCGAGTGATCCAATCAAGCCGTGCTTGGCGCACACCAGGTGGACATGTTCTGATGCCTGCTCACCTGAGATATCCGTACAATGGACAGTTGCGGACAACGCCCATACCCAAGGAAGACATTTGCGATTTTGGAAGGTTAGTACATCCTGACGATGTGGAAGACTATCTAGATTTGGCTGAGAGAACCATGAGTGTCGAATACCTGATGGGCGAGTGCATGCGCGAGCTCGTCGAGGAAATAAATGAACAGATAATGAAATGTAGAAGAGAACATACGCCAAGCGAAGCATTGAGTGTAGAAGAGCAGTACAAGCTCATTTCTGACGCTGATATTACGATTGATACAGGTAGTGGCTGGCTGTTTAGAAATCAAGGTTTAAAACCTGGTGATAGAAATGCCTGTAGAAGATACTTTAGAGTTACACTGAGTGATCCTGCACAAGCCATGGTCACAAAACTGGTGGATTATGGTAGAGCAATATGGTTTGATAACACTGACACAAATTTTAAGGGTATACCTGTTAGCCTGGGAGGCATGAGATCATATCAAGTCTCACAGAGTGAAGTCTTTACTGGTTTGTCTGAATAGATAAATGAAACTAACCAAACTTACGCCCCATGATGATGGTGTGATAACCGTTACTGTAGCTGGTGACCACATCATTTTCTTCCACAATATATCAATAGATCTGAATATAGAAATAGCTCATCCGAAGGCTCGTGTATATATATTTGGTCTCTTCACCGGAAAAGCCAAACAGTCGTACCAGCTCAGCACTCGACAGCATCATACTGTTTCAGGTAGCTACTCAGAACTTCTGATAAAAGGGGTTTTTGACGATCAGTCTTCGCTCGATTA
>CAZJWN010000101.1:0-1806 GCA_964550105.1 uncultured Gammaproteobacteria bacterium | reverse complement strand
GCCTCGTCACCAATCGGTTCGCAGAGCTGATCCAGCAGCCAAAACTCGTCGCCGCAACACTCATAGTCGACCGTGATTGGTCAACTTTAGCTCGGTTGTATGCCGAAACGTATCAAGTCAACAGTGGCGATCTCACCAGCCCATATGTGGTACGGCTCGCTCAGCGCAACAGAATCGAGCAACTATTAGCTCTTCAGCCAGATAGTCGTGAGTTGAACTATCAGCTCCTGCTGATTGCACAGCAAATGCAAGATAGACCAGCTATAGATGCACTCTCCCATAAGCTCAAGACCCTAGATCCGACCTTTACCCCCTAAATTTTTCTACATCTATGCACATCCATTTTTTTAAAGCCTCATCTCGTCTCGGACTGGCACATATTCCCAACAAGTCTCATGAAGTCAATACAGGCGTAGAAGACGGGCCAGATGCAGTACTCAGCCCAGGTTTTTTAACTCAATTGCAATCAAACTACTCCATGTCCCACTTTCAGTTTTCGTCACCCGAATCAATCGACAAAGACATATACATGGAAGTTTTGGCACGTGAGAGTGACTTATTTGCTCGTCAGATCAACGACCAGCTCCGACCCGATCAAACACAAGTGGTGTTGGGCGGCGATCACAGCGTCGCATTTTGTTCTTTGCTAGCCCTTCTACGCAGATTACCCGAGAAGACGAGCTTTGCGACTGTTCACTTCGACTCTCATGGTGATCTTCACCTCTTGAATACCTCACCATCAGGTAACTTTCACGGGATGTGGGCACGTGCACTGACTACGGGCATAGGTGAGCCACATATAGATGCATTGGTAGGCCGTCAGCTTGACCCGCATGCGATCACATTTTATGGCAATCTAGATCTAGAGGAAGAAGAGCAGAGATATATACGCGAAAATCATATCAGTGTATGGAGCAAATCAGACATAGCCAATGATCCGGTGAGTGCGCGCATGCACGTGAAGTCACTTGTCAGTCAGTATGATCATATTCATGTGAGTTTTGATATAGATGTATTTGATGTACTGCTAGCTCCGGCCACGGGGACACCAGCACCGGATGGGCTCGATCCGACCCAGATATTTCCTTTACTTGTGGAGTTTTCAAAAGCAAAGCAACTATCCATGGATCTTGTTGAGGTGAATCCACGAAAGCCAGGCGCAGGGAGAACGATAGCACTAGCTCAGAAAGTCATCGAAACCTTGCTTCGAATCTAAGCTAACTCATATATTTAGGTATACTTTCCCTGTTAGTACTTACCAACACTCACTATGTATAGTAAAGCACGTGCTGAACTGGATGGATTTAAGAACTTTGTCCGCACCCAAAATATCGTGGGTCTCGCCGTCGGAGTGATTGTGGGCGGGGCAGCAACCAGACTCGTGGGTAGTTTCGTAGACAATATCATCAACCCAATCATCGGCATACTGCTTGGCAGCAAAGGTGCTTTTTCAGAGGTCACACTGTTTGGCACGATCAAAGTAGGACTGTTTCTAAACAGCCTGATCTATTTTCTTATCCTCCTAGTCATCGTCTACTTTATCATCAATAAAGCTGTCGCCCTCATCATGAGAGAGGCGAAAGAAAAAAAGCAGCAAGCCGACTGACCCTCATGACACCCCGGTTTCTCTGTATAATGTTTTGATGCGCATACATCTCATATACGCCACCTATTCCTCTGGCACACTTTCTGGAGCGGAATATATCCAGGGATTATGTGAGGACCAAGGGCACGCATGTGTGCTACTCCCTGTCAAAGATGTTCAAGAATCGCATTTGACGAGCCCCGATCTACTCATCTTTGGAT
>CAZJWN010000100.1:0-1876 GCA_964550105.1 uncultured Gammaproteobacteria bacterium | reverse complement strand
GCCCTGGGTAACCCTCGGCATATTTGTTTCCAAAACTACTCGACATCGCCTCCTCAACAGCTTTAGATGCGTGGTTTTCGGAAGGAATCATCATGAGTGTCTCTTCTTGTCTTTTGCGCTCTCCGAGTATGAGTTTGTATACTGCTGGATCTGTTTTTTTAATGAGTGTGTTTGGCATACTGTTGTGATTATAACAAGTTCATTGGACTTATTCGGTAAGATTAGTATCGTGCATGACATAGATCTGTCGTGATTGATCGAGAACATATGCAGTACATGTTGCTGTGCAGGGATTAGTCGCTATGACTGCATCGGGTGAGATCAATACTTTGCCGACATACTCTGGTATCTCCTCATATTTTTTACCGATGATTTTGACCTTCGTGGAATCGTGCCAGTAGACCTGGGCCACATGATAGTCGAGTTCTGACGCGACCAGTAAATAATCAGAAGTACGAGAATTCTGCTTCAGAGCATTGATCTGCGAACCAATATCTTCTTTATGTCTTTTGGCGATGTTGATTACCTGGAAGTGCCAGAGCACGATGAGCAAAGACAAGAGCCACATGATTTGAAAGATCCCCTTGAATCTATGTAGCTGGATCACGAGCAAAAGCACAAACGGTGGTGAGGCAAGGATGAGATAGCGAGATATGAACAGGGAGTTTGTACCAAGCACAGATATGAAAAAAACGGCACCTACCAGCCCAAGACTCGTCAGCAACAATACCCATGATACTTTGCTAGTGTGATATCGGAGTAAGAGCGGAATACCTATGACACAGGTTATGATGAGGGTAAGGGGGGCCAGGTCATATGCGAAGCCCCATCCAGCATCAAATCCTGTCAACAAGATTGCTGGTGCGGTCAAAAGAGTAGTGATAGTCGGGTGAGGTATCCAGAATCCAGTCGATGACTGTCCCCACTTCATGATGGTGGAGAAGCCGAGCCAGACCCCGATCCCAACTACAGGTAGTACAAATAGGCGCACCAGGGATAGTTTCGAGTGTCTACCGACCAGCCCACTCCCGTAAATGAATATATGGATCAGCAACATCAGACACATCAGATAGTGCGTGAAAAGCCCTGCTAGCATCGCCACTAGATACATCTTCCACTTGTGAGTACACAGTGCATAAATACTCAGAATACTCAAGAATGATAGCAATGAATATGCCCTAGTCTCAAACCCGTAGTACACGAGTAGAGGAGTGAAAAGTCCTGCGAGTACACCCCAGATCGCAGCCTTGCGTGCAGGATAGCGGAGCACATGTACAAGGAACTCGACCATCACAAAAACTGTCAGCACATAGAAGATGAGTGAAAGTGAGCGTGTTGCAATCTCCGATGATCCAAAAAGCATCATCCATATTTTGAGTAAGAGGTAGTAGAGTGGCGGACTGAAATCTTGAGCAGTCAATCGGATGATATCAAACCACGATCGTTGCGCAAGTAACACCGAAAACGCCTCATCCCGCCAGTATGACTGGATAAACCAAACGAGAGGGGTCTTGGTGAAGATGAAGAATGGGAGATTAATAATTATGCATCAACAACTAATAGTCGAGATTGGCAAAGTGTATAACGCAAGACGTTAAACGTAAAGCGTACCAGCAAAACAAATTCCAATTCCAAATAATGTATTAAACATGAAAGATTTAAGCTCAGGATCTGGGCATGGAAAACATGCAGTTAATATTCGTTTAAATAAGTGTAGTAGTTGAGGTAGACTCTACATCAAACGAAGCAGAAACGGCGATGAAATGGCTGTGAAAATTTTTACACTATTGACCACATGCAGCGAGTAGCATGTCTCGCAGACGTTTCCGTGAGTTCACACACATCTCAACAGTTGTGCTATCGGTATAGAGAGAAT
>CAZJWN010000099.1:0-1915 GCA_964550105.1 uncultured Gammaproteobacteria bacterium | reverse complement strand
TACTTCTCTTGGGTCTCATCGGAGGCGGTGCATTTCTCCTCGGCCAACGCACCTCCTCATCTAGCTCGCTCACTCTACCTGGTGTCGTCACCTCGACCTCACCTACAACTACTCAACAAACCGATTCACTTTCCCCAACTACTTCGCAACAAACCAAAAATAATTTATTCGAGGGAATGGTAACCAAGCTTACAAGTGACCTACAGCTCTTCAAATTGACTGAAGACGATGTGGCCAACGGCACATCTGACTACTTCGTATATTTCTCAGCAGGTACCTATGCCAAAGGTGAGTTTGCGGGCTATACGCGCGTCATCGCAATCAGACCGTCAGAGGGACCAGGACCGAGCATGCAATACATCCTCGCCACCAAAGACTACAAATCGTATCTCCTCGATGACCCGATGGATAAGACGACTAAATATGCTGAAACAGATTGGGAAAATCCATATCAGTATATCGACAAATCTAAAATCTCCAAGGCAGTCACGCTCGAGACTGATCATCCATCGAGAATCAATCTCGACAAACCATTTGCTTTGATCAAGCAAGGGACGATCCTCACTGAAAATAAACCAGCAGGCAAAAAAGATAAAAATGACAACGATATCTATCTCGATTATCCGATCACCGAGGTAGACGCTGCGCACATACTCACGACATCACAGAGCCAACTTTCGATCTACTCTGGCGGAACAAACTGGGGAGATGGTAAGGGATACACGGATAAAGAAAAGAAATTGCTTGAGATACGCAAAAAATATCTCAGCTCGTCAACATTTGCACATGCTGTGGACTCAACCGGACTCACCTACTCATATGTTCTCGCCCCTCAGGCTGACATCGATGAGTATCAAAGCAAACTATCTGCGTATGAACAAAGTCTCATAGACTACAAGAAACAAGTCGCGCTATTTGAAGCGAAGAAACTGAGCGAATATCCCAAGTCTCCTCAGTACCTGACTTTCCCTGGTATGCGCGTCACCAAGGCCCAAGTAGGGCTCCCTGATGGGTACTACAATACCTATGATGTAGCTTTTCCGGGAGCATGTGGAGGTAACCAGAGCACCTTTATCGTCGATGGACTCAAAGATGAGGATCTCGTCGCCGTCACCTCTACTTCATCATTCCCTCTCTATACACTCACTGATAGCAATCATCCGCTCTATGATCTCGCCTATGCGAGCAAGTCCGGATATGACGAGGAATCTTTCAAGATGTCCAATGACGGCAAATCTCGACCGACGATCAATGAGTACGTATCCAAACATCCGCTTCTCTTTTTCAAAGATACGTGGGGCAGATGGGGCGTGATGGGAGAGTTTGATATCAAGCTTATGGGCGGATGTGGCAAACCAGTTGTCTATCTTTATCCTGAGCAGCCGACGACAGTCCACCTCTCTTTCACTTCACCGGTATCACTCGATACACAAATACCTACCTACCATGATGGTTGGCTGGTCAGAGCTCAGCCTGATGGGACACTGACTGACCTCCAGTCTCGATATACAGACTGCTCGTTCATCGACAGCACGAGATTTGGATCTGAGTATGCAAGTGAAGCATGCAAAAATAATAAGTATCCCTATATTTACTGGTCAGGGAAAAGTGTTGAGAAGAGCTATCCTGTCGCAGATGGAGGCTGGATAGTGCAGAAGGAAGATCTAGCAACATTTATGAGCGCGAAGTTGAGTGAGATGGGACTCACACAGAAAGAATCAAGCGATATGATCTCCTATTGGGTCCCGAAGATGAGTGAGAAAAATACTCCGTACTATCGAGTGAGCTTCTTCCAGACCAGAGAGATGAATGAGTTTATCCCGATGGATGTATCTCCCCGACCAGATACGGTCATCCGTGTCTTCCTCGACTATACGCCACTCAGTAGCCGACCTGCGCACGATCCAGTGCCACA
>CAZJWN010000098.1:0-1939 GCA_964550105.1 uncultured Gammaproteobacteria bacterium | reverse complement strand
TCCCCCTCAATCAACCTATCCCCTACGATCTGATCGCCCGAATTGTGCAATATCGAGTGAAGGAAAATGCGAGCAAATAATAGTTGTTGCTATACTCTTTCTCATGAGTATCACTCCATATAAGGAAATTAATGAAATAGTAGATGAATTTAAAAATGGAATCATCCAAACGCTGGAACACAATCTCGTCGGGCTTTACCTCACTGGATCACTAACGTATGATGACTTTGTCCCGGGCCGCAGTGACGTGGACTTTTACGTAGTCGTCAAAGTTTCGCTTTCATCTGCTGAAATCATAAAGGTGGAAAAACTTCATCGACACATTGAGGATGCATATCCTAGATGGTCCAAGCGTATCGAGTGTTCATATACTCCTCAGTCCATGTTCTCGCTCATCATGCCTCCAGTTGATCCACGGCCATGGTGGGGTGCGGGCACAATGTATCAGACTGCACCATATGGCAATGAGTGGATCATCAATCAATATCAGCTTTACAATCACGCCATCACACTGATTGGTCCTGATTACAAAAGCCTCACCAAACTTATCGATATACGAGATGTCCAAAAAGCATGTGTC
Organism: uncultured Gammaproteobacteria bacterium; assembly: GCA_964550105.1. GTDB lineage: Bacteria > Patescibacteriota > Microgenomatia > UBA1406 > GWC2-37-13 > JAGOLU01. Next base: position 1,359 of record CAZJWN010000098.1, on the reverse strand, counting down.
AGGGATTTGATCAAGGAATGGGAACCAAAGACCCAGTATTTAGACAGTCTCGACAGTCATAATCGATCCTACATCGTCTTAAATCTCTGTCGGATTTTATATACAGTGAGTCAGGCGTCGCTCTCATCAAAAAGGGTATCCGCCGGGTGGGTAAAAAATACTTTCCCTCAATGGAAGGATTTGATTGAGATCGCGGAGCGATGGGTGTATGGGGCCGAGTTCGGTCACAACAAGACAACAAGGCGATTTATCCAATTTGTCTGTCGAGAGACTAAAGAAAGAGCGAATTGATTCTGGGACTGTTTCATTTATCTTTTATCATCTGATCCGTCAAGACAAAACTACATTTTGAACTCCTTCATACTCTTTACCAGATACTCAATCTCTCCTGTGGTATGGGTTGCGCTGATCTGCACTCGGATTTCATCTCTCCCTTTGGGGACCACGGGATAGCTGATATTGGTGACGAGAATATTTTTTGTAAAGAGGAAATCTACAAGGCTTCTCGTCTTCACTGGGTCACCGATGAGTACGGGTTGGATGGGGTGTGTTGAATCAGCTGCGAATACAAAGCCTGCCTCAGACATAAGCTTTTTGAAATATGCCGTATTGGTTTGTGATGTCTTTAATAGCTTCTTCCCTTCAGGGCTGTCGACTATCTGCACCGCACGTAGTGCCGCACCTGCAGTACCAGGTGAAATCGAGTTGGAATATATATACGTTGCTGATGATTCACGAAGATAGTCGATGACCTGCTGGTCAGCCACTACATATCCTCCATCTGATCCAAATCCTTTCCCAAATGTGCCAACTAAGACATCTGCTTTCGCTTTCTTCAGTCCTTCGACACCTCGTCCATCTTCTGCGCATGATGCGACACCATGACAGTCATCCATAACAAGTAGCACTCCTTGTGGATACTCTGCGTCATATTTGTCGATGATCGCTCGCATCTCATCGAGCTTCTGATACTCACCCAGCATGCTAAATACTCCATCAGTCACTACCAATACACGTGAGAACTTGCCTTTATTTGCTGACAGTATCTGCTCGAGACTCGTCATGTTCATGTGTTCAAACACGGCTCTATTTTCTTTGGGCAGATTGGCGAGTCTAATCCCATCGATGATGCTCCGATGGTTGAGTGCATCGGAGACGACCAGTACATCACTGGTGACTTTTGAGTCTTTGCTTTGTCCACTGATCAGACAGAAAAGCACCGCTAGGTTTGCAGCAAATGCAGATGAGAAAATCATCGCATCATCACGACCATGATACTGTGCAACTGATTTCTCTAGATCTCGATGGATCTGCATCGATCCTGAGATAAAGCGCACGGCGCCGGGGCCCGCCCCATAC
>CAZJWN010000097.1:0-1954 GCA_964550105.1 uncultured Gammaproteobacteria bacterium | reverse complement strand
GGATTGATGGTGATTGGTGTTGGGTTGATGATGCCGATAGTCGTCGCCAATCTGTACCTGTATACGAGTTATATCAAGCGTGGATGATGATGCGTTATCTTTGAGTGAGCGCAGTGGGATTGAAAATCCTGAAATGCGAGCACTGCTTTTCACAGATGGTGACTTTCTCTCCTGTGCTTAGATTTCTAGCTACTATTCCCCCGACTAGTTCACTCATTTGCCCATCATATGACAAGAGCCATTCTCCGTCAGAGTTTAGGTTGAAATACTCACCAAGGCTGGAGAGCGTAAGTTGAGGATATGATGTTGACTGAGGAGTTTCACCAATTGTTCGATATATCATGTTTTCTGTCTCAACCTCAACTAAACGAAACGCATAAGGTGGGACGGCTTTTTCCTTGAGCATCATGATGATCGTGTTTTTCTTTGGTCTTATTTGTACTTCTATTACCTGCCATCCCTCACTCTGTATCTCATGAGATCTGGTTTCGAGCCCAGATTTTGGATCATAAAAATGGAGTAGCCAGTTCCCCTTTGGCTTCATAGCCTCGTTTATGATCTCACTTCTTTCTTCATCGGAAGTGGCACTATATATCTTCATTGACAGCTCAGAGTCTTCAGTGAGATCCTGCATATCTGCTGCTGGAGTCTCGAGACTCACCATCTCATCTTTAACCATTCCGATGACTTGCCCTTTAGGAACACTGTTATATTTCTCGCCATCAATCATGATTGATTTTGTCTCGTTTGAGCCAGGTGTGGTGTCTTCAGTCACAGTTATTCTTGAATTTTTTAGGGTAAGCTCATTTCGTCTGCTCATCTCAGATATTGTCCCGTCGATGGTGATGGCAAACTCTTTTGGTGATGATTTCACTAAACCCTCCCGATAAAATACTAGCCGGGCATCATCGAGCCACCGGTTATTCAGCCAAAAATCAGTTGACAAACCTACGTACTTATCTTGATCTATCGACACAAATGTATATACTTTGCGAGATGTTTTGGTTACCGAATCAAAGAAAAAGAGTGGTTCTAGTTCACCTGAAGGACGAATATACAAAATCGGTAAATATCTGCCATCAGGTGACCAATGGCCAAATACTGGTGAAGCGTTCTTTTCAGACGATAACAAAGGGTCTGTAGGAAGTGCTTTCTTTTGATTTAGGTCAAAGAGTATAACTGTTGCCTCAGAGTCCACTGCACTCGTTGGGTCTTTGCCGTATTGAATAAACGTCAATAATTCAGATGTATTGTCAGAAGTATTCACGGGAGCTATTGTCGGCTCAGTAGTGGGCACAGGTAAGCTTTGTGTTACACTAGATTTGGTTCTCGTCCCGCTCGAGGAATTGATTATCGCCACCGTGATACCTATCCCAATCACGACTAAACAGATACAGATAATCGTTGCAAATAAAAACCTGTTAGGAAAAACCATCCTTTTTGTATTCTCAATCGCGGTGGGTGCTGAAAAGTAAGGGTCAATCGCTGATATAGTCCAACCCTTATCAAGAAGTGTCTGTTTGATTTGGTCATCTGTTTGCCCGAGCGATCTCGCCTTGTTTATGAACTCAGAAACCTTGTCCATAGCAACAGTATATCTCAATATACTGAACTTCTACATAATCTTTGATTATACCGAGGTTATCAAGCAGGATCAGAGCCACAGGGAGGGGGAAGGGACACCTTCGCCAAAAGATCATCAACTTTTTCAAAAAAATCATCAATGTGATTCGAGCACGAACATCATCGTAAACTCATTCTCCTCGCATCATGACACTCACACTCCTCCCCCCGAGGAGTATCGAGCGATTTGTAAACGGTTTATCTGAAAGTATGCGAACATCAATATATCTGTTCCTTGTATCGTCTTTGATGTAAATACCGTCTTTCAACAGAGCATACCCTGTCCCCAGCAGAGCAGTGGTATCATCTCGAGGACGGGTAGATGATGACC
>CAZJWN010000096.1:0-1977 GCA_964550105.1 uncultured Gammaproteobacteria bacterium | reverse complement strand
GGTTGAGTGGCGATGAGAGAGGGGTGTTGCATGAGAAACTGCAAAAGTCGATCAAGCGCTTGACTATCGATCACACAGTCGTCATTTAAAAAAAGCAACAGATCACCAGCCGCGACGCGGGCACCAGCGTTTGACGCACCAGTGAATCCCCGATTTTTGTCTAGCTGGACGACTTTGATTTTTTCTGTCTGATGCAGATCTACAGTGGCACCATTTGCCACTATGATGACTTCTAACACATTTTCATCCTGACTAAGCAATCCCACTCGCCCTGACAAATCAACAGGCGGGAAAAGGGTAGGGATGATGATAGATACCTTCACAAAGTACAGTATACCTCAACCCAAAAAAGATATATTAAGATAGCCTTTGTACCACTTATGCCACTTCAACAGCCGCAATAAATTTCCGGTAACAGTCCTGAGGAGCATTTTCCGATCGGAGCTGTGGATCTATGTACCCGTATACACGTGATATTTCCTATCGTCGTTTACTAGTATGACCGCACTCTTTTTCCTACATACAGAAGGAGGTGATGAGAGGGGCGTGGAGACAACCTTGATATCCCGAGCCGGATAGACCAGATGGATCAACTGGCCATCTTGAGTAGCCCAGGCACCTTTTGTATGATTTACTATACAAACAGTATCGGTACTGGGATGGACTGACGTACTAACAGTCTGCACGAAGTTGTGCGCGGTCTCATTGGCATTTGCGACAAAGGAATACGTGTGCCACTGGGGGCTGATGATGAGAAAATGTGCGAGTGCAGCGAGACAAAAAACAGAAATGATCGCTACACCTCTCCCTACGGGTATGTGCCTGATCCCGTATGCAATGCAAAAGATGATGATGCAAACAGTCGCATCGAGATAGTAGGTGAGCACTCGACTAAGGAACAAGTAGGGTGAAAGCGATATGACCAAGGCAACTACGATCAGTGCAAGGTGTTTTCGCGAGTTCTTCCTGATGAGACCTACGACCAGCGCCATCGTCGAAATCCATACCAAAATGATAGGGAAGGCAAAGATAGATCGGGGAAGCGGTGCGCCGTATTGCCATCCACGAGGAAAGTTGATGAGCCACGGGATGATGAGACCCATATTCGTGACTATCTGCTGTGTGCTAAAGATAAAGGAATAGTTAGGATCCACCTGTTTGTATGAGAGCATATGGACTGCGATGAAGCCAAAAGTCACGATCCAGATACCCAAGATGTAGTACACACTGATTTTTTTTGAAAAAGCTCTGTAGCAGATGATGCTTAAAAGAAAAGAGTGGAGCAAAAACGTTTCCTTGATCCCGATGGTGACTATCCATACCCCAACACTTGCGATGATGGTTGACAGGCGCGTTTGCCCTTTTGTTTCTAGAGCGATATATGTTAGTAAAAGTGCAGAGATCAACACAAGCGTGTTATTGAGTCCAGCAAGTGCAAATATATGGTAAAACATGATAGGAGTTATCATCATGGCAATAGTCAGTAGCGTAGCGATGGTCATCGAGACAAACCGTCGGAGTATGGTGTAGAGAAGTGTCGGGACCCACGCAAATATGGTGAGATTGAGTAGGAACATGAGAGCATAGTGGAGGATGAGCGGCTTGTATATATTGAAAAAAAGCGTCCCAAGAGGGCGATACTGACCTGAAAAATCTCCAAATCGACTGATAAAGTCCGTAAATGTAGTCGGTGCACCGCTGATCATGTACAGATCATCGCCACTAGGGATATAGGTCTTGAGGATATTTCCGTAGAGCACCAGAAGTCCGGCGATACAGAGAAAATATACGGTGATCAGGCGAGTAAACGATTGCATGGATAAGGTATATATACCATATTTTAGTATGCAAGCATCCTAGCTGATGAGACGTAGCAACTCCTGTTAATTCGCCTGTGACTTATGGCTAGGAGTGATAAATCAGTGGTTTTCTAGATACAAATCGTGTATAAAGATGAGTGCTGAATCATATGCAACT
>CAZJWN010000095.1:0-2017 GCA_964550105.1 uncultured Gammaproteobacteria bacterium | reverse complement strand
ATCCTGCCTACCTCCGCCAGCTGGCGGAGAGCTACCAGGGATATCGATATTTTGAAAAGTACATCCCTATTCTACCAAATAACCAGTACAGCAGGAGGGAAGCTGATGATCCAGTATAGAGCTGCCGTAGAAACTTGCGTTTAGGCGAAGGAATAAGTAGCATGGTAGTATGAAGCTCGTTTGGCAGATTGTCCTCATGATATGTGTAGTTGTCCCGCTGATGGGTGCGCTATTTTTCAGTGAAAAATATCAAAGCCAGGGCGTGCCTCACACTGCATCTGCGAGCCTAAGCACCTCGCCCATGAGCCCGAGAGGTCCATCAGTCGGTGTAAATACTGATATATACCAACAAGTTACTCCTCTATTTGATTCTCTCACGATTACCCCAACTCAACCACAACCTCCGTGCGATACTTACGATTCAAGTCGGTGTCCCATAGGACAATGCGCTATTGGGATGGGAAATATCTGTATGACGATCGAGGAAGCGGATGAGTCGTATGTAGAGCCAACAGATAAACCCCAGATTCCACACAATCACTCTGTGGAGACGCGTACAAAAGAAAATAATCAGCTTGAGCGAGTCATACCTGAAATCAATCTGATTCTGACCCACCCTACCGATTGGGAACTTGAATCAAAGTCCTGGAGCGGGATACCCACTGCTCGAACGACACTGAAAAGCCCGCGTAACTTTTTGGTAATCATAGAAACAGGGATATTTGGCATTGGTGGCGGATGTCTTCCAGTAGATGAGAGCAAGGTGAATGTAGACACAACTTCCTTACTTGGCAAAGACTATTTTGTGCGACTTGTCTCGACCAGTATAAATACCGGGGGAGGTGGATATATCGATGAGCAAAACCCAGATGTGATTACCGCGGATGTTCTAGAGTCGAAGACGCAGTGTCTGAATCTACCCTTTATCGAAGTGCCCGGACTTGGGTCGGATCGATTCTTCAATGCCAAAGAGAATCCACAAATGAAAAACGTGAGGGGGTATACCAGGGTAAGCATGGGGTATCAAGATCTAGCTACTATGACAGCTAACGGTAAAACAGAATGGTTACCCAAAAACCTCCAAGCATTTCGAGATGCAGACTATCGGGTAGCGATAGAGCAGATCCTCCCCAGTATACGACTGGTGCAGGAGGAGTGAGAGGCACAGCTCATCAGGCAGGTAGAAGATCGTCAGATACATGTATGACAAGAAGCTCAAAAGGGGAGAGTACTGGGGACAGGCTCAGCTAATCCGCTCTCATTTCAGTGTATATTGTGGCAGTAGCAGTGACATGCTACACTCACTGAGTGACCAGTCCCATAAAACCTCAAATTCACCTACCCATAAGGCCATTGATTTTGCATTTAATCATCTGGGTATGCCTAGTTCCCGTATTTCTACTCATACTGGTTCCGTCATTACGTATAGAGCCGGTAAACCAAAATACGACGTGTGAATGTCGTCTTGATTCTGTAGATCAACATTATTGGTGGTCTCATGTTGCCACAATTAAAAAAGGTATACGCTCAGAAACAGCAATGGGAAGATGCCAAGATAAAGAATTTAGGCAAAGTTGTCAACTCGCAAAAGGATATGTCTATATGAGAGGAGATATTTTTGGATCAGCCCGATTCTTGTCCTATTTGTTGAGAGTGTTTCTCGTGAGTCATTTGTTTACCGATATAGTGGTATTTATGATTGGGCTATACACATTTTTTAGATATAAAAAATCATCGCTTAGTAAAAATAGGATAAGATTTGCGATCGTGTCGACGATACTTCTCATCGCTGTCATAGCATTGCTCGTTTATGTCGAGCAACGACTATATCCATGGGGTCCCTGTTTTGGACTTTCCTGTCCGGTTGATTTCCATTATGATTGGCTTTTTTGAATAGTCGCACATAGAGGATCTGTATCCTGAAATAGGCATCGATCTAGGAGTATCGCAGTAGAAATACCAAAACTCAAAAAGGCAGCGTGCTGGGGACAGGCTCAGCTTGGCTCCGACCATCACG
>CAZJWN010000094.1:0-2093 GCA_964550105.1 uncultured Gammaproteobacteria bacterium | reverse complement strand
ACTTCTCAATATAATTCAACATTTGTGCCCGAAGTTCAGGCTGATGATTTCATCGGTCAACGGACTCGTCGCATCAATAATCTCCAAGAGCTCAAGAAGCGGGGAGTCAACTGTTACCCTGCACAGTCGAAGAAAGATATATCCAACGCGACCGCACATGCTGAGTTTGAATCCCGAAAAGGGAGCCAGCTCATCCTCGCAGGACGAGTGATGAAGTGGCGCGCCATGGGCAAGCTCATATTTGCTGATATTGAAGATGTAACAGGTCGAATGCAAGTGTGTATACGTGAGGATGCCTATCCTCTGGAAAGCACTCAACCCCGTGTCTCTCAGGTACTCTCTTGGTCAGAACTCAAATATCTCGATCTGAGTGATTTTATCCAGGTCACTGGAACGCTTGATAAAACGCAGGCGGGAGAAATCACGCTCTTTGCAAGTGAAATAGTGCTCCTCTCAAAAACTCTCCGTCCCTATCCAAATAAAATGGATGATAAAGATGAGCGCTATCGTCGTCGATATGTTGATATGGTGCTCCATCCAGCGATACGTGAAGTCACCAAACGCAAAGCGACATTTTGGCAAACGATCCGCAACGTGCTCGTAGCTCGTGAATTTACCGAGATCTTTTTGCCTGTGCTTGAGCACACAACTGGTGGGGCTGATGCCAAGCCCTTTATGACTCATCACAATACGCTCGATGAAGATCTCTATCTCCGCATATCTCTGGAGCTTTATTCGAAGCGCGCTATCGGTGCAGGATTTGAAAAGGTCTTCTCTATCGGCCCTGTCTTCCGTAACGAGGGGATGAGTGATGAACACGCCAATGAGTTCAACCATATCGAGTGGTATTGGGCATATGCTGACTATCAAGATCAGATGAAGCTCACTCGCGAAGTGATGATCGAAGCAGCAAAAGCAGTATATGGTAAAACTGAGTTTACCAGTCGAGGTCACTCGTTTGACCTCAGCAGTGAGTGGAAACAGATCGATTACGCAACAGTCATCAAGGAAAAATTCAACGTAGACATATTCACAACACCAGATGCAGATATTAAAAAAATCTTAATCAGTGAAGGGGTGGAGCTTGACGGCGGAGCGCTCAATCGACAACGGATGATCGACAATCTCTGGAAACTCATCCGAAAAACCATTTCTGGACCTGCATTCCTCGTGAATGAACCTGCCTTCATGTCGCCCCTTGCTAAAGCAAAAACAGATGACCCTCGATTGACTGAGCGCTTTCACGTCGTCATAGCTGGAACTGAGCTGGCCAACGGCTATAGCGAGATCAATGATCCGATTTATCAACTCGAACAGTTCCGAGCACAGGAGTCGATGCGAGAATCAGGTGATGCTGAGGCTCAGATGCTGGATATCGACTTTGTAGAAATGTTGGAATATGGCATGCCACCTACGACGGGCCTAGGCTTTTCTGAGCGACTGTTTTGGTTCCTCGAGGATATCACTGCTCGTGAAGGAGCGATGTTCCCGATCTTGAGAAATGAGGTTGATGCGCTGACAAAGAAAATATATCCTTTCTTGGAAGGAAGAGAAAAGATGAAAGATAAAAAGGAAAAGATGTCAGCTGGGATCCAGAACAATCCAGAGATTCCTGAACACGTCCGGAATGACAAGCATGCAGCACTAACGATTTCGCGGGATCAGGCATGGGCTCTCGTGACTACACATATAAAAAATGTAAATCTACAAAAACATTGTCTCGCGGTTGAAGCAGCGATGCAATCACTCGCAAGACATCACCACGCAGACGAAGCACTGTGGGGTATCGTTGGTCTCCTCCACGACGCTGACTGGGAAGAATGCCGAGAGAATCCAGCTCAACATACTCTCAAAACCATCGAGTGGCTAAAGAGTATGGGAGTGCACAACAACGAGTTGATCGATGCCATCCTGACACATGCCCATCATGTGACTGGATACAGAGTACCTGAGACGCCACTTGAGTGGTCACTGTATTGTTGTGATGAGCTCACTGGACTTGTCGTCGCGTCGACACTCGTCCTGCCAAGCAAAAAAATAGCTGACCTGACAGTAGAATCTGTGATCAAAAAAATGGGGAGCAAATCATTTGC
>CAZJWN010000093.1:0-2194 GCA_964550105.1 uncultured Gammaproteobacteria bacterium | reverse complement strand
CCAAATATCGTCTCTTCGTTTTTGTACTCTGCTTTCGCAAAAAAGTTCACCTTTTTCTTCTCCTCTGGATCAAGCATAGTGACGATCGGAAGTGTTTGTGGAGGCTCTCCGGCAAGCTTTTTGCCCCAGGTCATATTTTTGATCGTCGCAGTTTTCATACCCGATGGATGCCAGATCGTGGCAAGCTCTGCAGCGTTGAAAATCTGTCCGCGACGCTCAAGGAAGGAGATTTTGCGAGATTTCATCTTTGAAATAAAGGAAGACTTGGTCATGAGGACCTTTCGCAACTTGAGTTGATTGCCCTCACCAGACGCGAGACCACCAAATGTACCTGAGACGCCGGAAAGTATAGAGTCGAGATAGTCTTTGCCCAAGCTAGTCTTATCCGTGCCCAGAAGCAAGCGGATGGCGACTTTGCCACCAGGGAACTGGATTTTCTGGGCTATCTGGGCCTGATGGCCGGTCGGTTTCTCGATCGTTTTGCCTGTGGTAGCGTCTGTGGTAGTGATTTTGCCTGAGGCGAGTGCGGACTTGTGCCAGTTGAAGTGGGTCGGGGTCACGAGCACCTGGATTGCTATACGCACATCGCCCGATTGCTTTGACACATAGCCCAAAAGACTCGCGAGCGAGTCAACTTCGCCAAACTCTTTGTATGTACGCAAAGGTAAATAAAACGGCTTGGCGAGGACGAGCTCTGCAGGCACGAGGACTTTGCTTTTGGTGACGATATCGAGCGGATCAGCGGTGGGGACCAGCGATGACTTGGGGTACGAGGAGGAAAGGAGACTTTTCACCAGTGTTTCTCGACCTGTTGGCGTCACGGTGTAAAAATAGACCGTCTGACCGAGGAGATAGATCTCGAAACTGTATGTTTTGGGACTGCCAAAGAAAATACGCTTCAATATACTAGTGTATGAGGGGAGAAGAGCGGAAAAGACCGCCTGAGCTGCCTCTGGGGTAGACTCGTCATCCTTGGAAGTACGAATCTGAAGATACGCATGCGATGACATATATTCATCATATCAAATAATAGGGCATCCCTGCAATACAAAAAGCCCCCGCGACGGGCGCGGGGGCTTTATCCTTTACATAAGTAATATTTACACCAATGACTTTTTCTTGAGGATATATCCGACAGTTCCGATCAGTCCATTGAGTCCAAGGAGGGCGATGCCCATCTCAGGTCCTGCTTTTGGCGCCACCTTGACAGCTTGGAGCTGCTCGGTGTAGGCAGATTTGACTCCACCCTTGGTGACACTTTTCTCGATACACATCTGTGCTGAATCCTCGTCACGGTTACAAATAGATCCTTGTACGGTGACTTTGTTGATGACACAGATGAGAGATTTGTCGTATGGCATATCTTCTGCGCGAGCAGTTTTGTAGGTCACATACATGTATCGCTCTTCACCAGCTTGGAGGTCGCCAAGTGAGATGGTGAGTATCCGACCATCGGCACTGAGCACGCCCGGTCCTGCGAAATACGATATGTACGAGGGGATTTCGTCAGTCACGGTCACTGCGGGCACTATCTGATTCGAAGTGTTTTTCACCTTGATTCTGGCGATAGCAGTCGCATTGGCCTGATATTTGACATCAGAAGGGGAGATATTGTCGACGTACTCGATCGTATTGGCGATAGCTGGATTTGACACCATTTTGTCTATGCTGAGACAGTCGGGAGTGTTTGGAGTACCACCATAGGATTGTGCAATGACCTGAGTTGCAGGCATGACGATCATGGTCGAAACAGCGAGCGCGGTTAGAATAGTTTTCTTGAAAGTAAACATATGTACTAATGATTATACTACAGGTTTAACTAATTGTCAACTATAGGTTACGACTCAGAATATGGGCCATAAAACATGAAATATGTACCATAAAACACTAAACTCTAAACACTAAAAACTAAACAGCAGACCAAGACAGACTTAGAACTATGGAGCGTATGGACAGCAATATCGATTGAATCCCTGTGCTTACTTGTCCTTCTGTAGCCCCGTCAGAGGAGATGTCAGGGTCCGTGGCATCTTTACTCCCTGAATTCAGTTCAGGGTCCATGGATGAAATAATGCATGGTTCCTGATCTGCATCAGGAAATCAAACTGGTTGACTCCCTGAACTCGTTTCAGGGTCCATGGTTCTTTGCAAAATCATTGCTGAGGTCATTCCATCCGGGGTTAGATTGATTGAT
>CAZJWN010000092.1:0-2216 GCA_964550105.1 uncultured Gammaproteobacteria bacterium | reverse complement strand
CGTGGGCGCAGATTTTTGAAATCTTCCGCATAGTCAGCAGATGCGTCCACGCATATCCCACTCCACCCTCTTTTGTACAACCTATAGGTATTGTTGATCCGCGCCGGTTCGTGACAACCGATATCGAGATATTGTCCTGCTTTCTGTGATTGAAATAGGTTATCGAGTATGAGATCCTCATAGTGCTGGCTATATGAGCCGCGGATCCCTTGATTCCAGATGATATGCGCGCATTCGCGCGCAGCCAGCTGTACAGTATGAACCAGCCCGTATTGCTTGATCACGGGGACTAAAGACTGCAGATATTTCATATAATTCGGGTCATCATACCTGCTTTTGAGCGCAGAAACAATATTTTTTTGCTACACTACTCATTGTTGGAAAGAGCCATCGTATTGATCTCAAAAATAATCTTGCACTACGCTTGCTTGTCATCCTCGCGGAGGCGAGGATCCATGGATGGCGCATGCGAGAGTGTGATGTTTATAAACATACTGTCCTGAAGGTGAAAATCAGAAATAGCCGTGGTGGCGGACAGAGTCCGCCTACCAGATATGTAACCAGTGGTAATTAACTGATTTTGACGAGAGATAGCCGTGGTGGCGGAATGGCATACGCGTCAGTCTCAAAAACTGATGAGTGCATAACTCATGAGGGTTCGACCCCCTCTCACGGCACAGACTTGCATAACCTCCTGGTGATTTACATATATTGTCGATTTGTCTAGCACCTATATGACCGTTGCATGCGCTCATGATTTATGAAATACTAGATTTAACATGATCTCTGCTGGACCTCAATTAGTGCAAGACTCTACTCCTTCACGAGATCGATCATTTCAATATGTATTTCTGGTGATTATAAGCGTAGCTATCCTGTTGCTTCTTGTGGGGTTAGGAGGATACAGTCTGGGCAAATCTCAAGCCAGTCATATTCCAAGCCACCAACAAGCATTAGCTCCAACCATCTCATTTGACCCTATTCAACCAACTAGTTCGCCAACACCCACACCTCATTCACCAACAATTTCTCCACAAAAACACACAGGCATGATTTGTAATATCAGTGACAAAGGGTTTTGTGACTTTTTAGATGATATTCAACCGCTAATTCTGTCAGAGAGCTTCTCGGCTCTTGTCACATATCAAAACCCAACAGAGGTAATTTGCGATGATGAATCAGTCAATGCTCAAGAACTACCAAAGTGGCGATCAGAAAACGTTTGTAAGGGAATACTCGAAGGAGGTAGGACAGTCGGTTATTATGTTGGTTATAATCAAGGCGAGGGAGGTACGGTGACTATTCAAGAATATACCACTATTTTGAAGGGTTACTTCTCAGAGCATAAGCCACTCAACTATGTTGGGAGTGTTGTAGGAGATGATAAAGGGTATATCGTCTATACAAACTCAAGCAATAAATATCTATTTGCTTTACCAGTTATCAAATCAAATTCTTCTTGGAAAATTCTGGGGGTTACTCTCGGTTTATCTTCCACAGACTACAACACTTTAGACCCCATCATCCTCAATAGTGTTAGATAGACGTCATTATTTTTTTGCTGACCGTCTTTGCTATGGTCGCAAATTATATGCGCTGTTCAAGTAATCTCACGTCGAGCTTTCGGAACTTAACCTGAAACTGCATCTCATTATAACCGCACTGGCTTTCTTCCTTACTTTAACAGATTAAACCCGCTAAAATATATAAGTGGACACACTTCTCTCCCTTGATCAATCTCTCACTACACTTCTCTCTCCCCTATTTGTGAAATCGGGAATATTCGAGACAATTTTCCGATTTCTCTCGTTTGAAGGGTCATGGATATACGTTTGGGGTCTCGTATTGATCAGCATCTCAGCATGGGAAATCATTTTTAGAAAAGACAAAAATCGGTTCGCAAAAAAATTACTCAAAATCTCCGCCTTTGCTACTGTTTCGATCGTCCTGATCACTGTCCTGATCCACTTTGTATTCAAACCCATGTTCCAACGCGAGCGGCCCTATGTCACCGCCCAGATGACTGCCTCATACTGTCCCCGTGATTTCAGTTTCCCCTCAGGTCATGCAGCGGCAGCTTTTGCGGGTGCGGTCATCTTCATGTATTTTGATCACAACAGGCGTCGTGACCGACTTTATCTGGCCATTGCGATACTCGTCAGCTATTCGCGCATCGCACTCCAGTGTCATTTTGTGGGAGATGTGATAGTCGGAGC
>CAZJWN010000091.1:0-2224 GCA_964550105.1 uncultured Gammaproteobacteria bacterium | reverse complement strand
TTGATATGCGCGAGAGTAACTGATTCATCCCGTATGACATAGTGTTTGCTCCCATGAGCGTGGTCAAGGTGGTTGCGAGGTTTCTATTTCTTTTGATATAACTATCAGTATCTAGATCAATCATCTGTACCTGACCCTGAGGTCCTATGACTATACTGCCAGGCTTTAGGTTATCTTGACCGAGAGGACATCCAGCCAGTTCAGATGCATCGATCATAGAAAGTAACTCATCTGCGACCCTCAATATCTCATCTTCGCTCACCGGTCCGCTCATACTGAGCTCACCATCTATCCAGCTCATTGCAATAGCTTGGTCCTTGAATCGCGTATGAAACGAGCCGTGCAAGTGGGGTATATGCTCACGAAGCTCTTCAATTCCATCAAATGCCTGAAATGCACGCATTTCTCGTATGAATGATTCATCGTCACTTCCAACTATGTTGCCTCCTATGAAAAAGGTAGATTTACGTTTGAATTTCAGCGCAAGATGCTCAAGGTGTGCGACTCCAAAATCAGGCATAGACTTGTCCTGTATTCCCACACTTTGAGTGAATCCTTGTAAACTCATATTCTGTTCAGGTGTGTTTTTCGTTATCCATGTTTCATCTATGACTGATGGGTTGTACGCACTTCCCATACTTTCTCCCAGAGCTGCTTGCAGCTCATCTGTTGCGACAAATGCTTCAAACACTCTCCCATTGACACCTGTATCAAATATCCTCCCAATGAGGTATATCGTACCTTCAAAACTCACGATCTTTTCTGGATTTTTTTGATAATATGCAAGATACTCTACACGAGGCGATCTGTCTTTCTCTCTTTTTGCGTGCACCGCTTCGGCGAGCGTGCGTGTCGATCCCCTGTATGGAGCGAATCCCTCCACTGGGGCAGCTTGTGGTGTAGACTCTTGTATTTTAGTATGCATTCTTGCTTCAGTATCTACTGCAGATGACCTATCTGTCTTTAGACCTTTGTCAAGGGCAGAGCGAATATCCGCATACAATGCTGCGGCTTGCGTAAGACTTTCATATTCACCTGTTTTATTTCCTTTTTGAATCACTTCTACCAATGCTGGGTCAGTGATAGGAGATGTTGCTTTTACAATTGTAGCTAGTGCACTAGGCAATCGACTAAAATCATCAATATTTCTTAAGACGTACAATCTGTTGCTTGCCACACTTTCCTTAAATTCCCTGAGTCTATCAATAGCTTCAGATATTGTTTTATGTCCTGTTGGAGCGATGGCATGCTCAGTAGTCTCCACTATGAGTGTCTGATATGTTTTGCCAAGTACATCGATGATCACGGGTAGCTGTGGCTCAACCAAAGTGCGCGATATTCCCGAGGTAGGAGCACTGAGGCTTTTATATAGAGTGGTGTACGTTGCAAGTTTGCCTACATTCTCAGAGCTAAATCCCAACATTTCTATGACTTTCGTCAGCTTTTCAGTGATGACCTGATCTCTTGCCTGCTCGAGCGCTGATCTCGATGCAACTCCATCCAAAGATATCTTTCCGAGTGCTGCTGAGAATAGTTTCAACTCGAGTAAATAGCTCTCAGATCCGTCGACAGAAGACTGTTTAAATCTAGTGACTGCATACGTATAGTCTAGAGATTCTTGCAAGTGTAGTTGTTCAAACTGTGTTTTCAGTTCGGCAAACTGAGCGGCAGATGCTGATGTACCGTCACTCGGGAACGCAGCAGCAAGTGCCTCCCAGCCAGGGACTGCGGCTTTTTCAACACGTTTATCATCGATGAGTAGTAGTGCAGTGTTATATTCGCTCACGATTCTTCTAAACTCCTTTAGATTCGCTTCGGACATGGTAGCCTGAGCTTGTGGTATCAGCGCCGCTAAAGCAGAAATCTGTTCATCAACATACCGCCTATACTCATCAACAAATCGTGTACAAAGCTTTTGCTCTCTCGCAAGTATTGCCTGTGCTTCAACATGGGCAGTATGAGCAGATTGTTCTTGGGCACATTGTGCTTCGATCGCTCGCAGTGATGCTTTGGCCTGAGCGACGACTTGGTCAATGCACTCTGATCTATTTCTTTGATATTGTCCGGTATCTACTTTTCTGCTTTCTGCCTCAGCAATGAAAGACTTCAGCACCTCTGCTCTATTTCGCTTGCTCGCCTCGATGATATTCTGGGGTATGCCATAGTATGATCCAACATAATCCATATATGCAACAAGTGCATCCTCGGTGATAGGTACACTACT
>CAZJWN010000090.1:0-2225 GCA_964550105.1 uncultured Gammaproteobacteria bacterium | reverse complement strand
TGATTCTGTACCATATCATGAGCAGTTACCTCAGCTTGAGGACGATACCCCACTTGTTTTGAGCTCAACGGGTAGGAATATGTCCCACCTAGAGCGTAGTTTTTGCTAAAATTGCATATCTGAATTAGCAGATATAAGACTAGAGTGCTAAAATAATTCGTGATTATGATTGAGCTGTTGCAACAACCTATAAGTGCAAAATTGCATACTATTTCGACCCTTTGAAAAGAGTCAGAAGCATGTATTTGACTTGTTTAGATATATAGTGAATACTCTTACTGAGCCTCGATTACCCCATCAGCATTGACAATTAGCAAACTTGTTTGTACACTGCTAACATTTATGTCAGATACACACATCATCTCTCAACAATCTATCTATCCGGTACTCCCCGTTTTGGATACGCTCGTCATGCCGTCATGCGAGTCTGTACTGATCGTAGGTAGACCAAAGAGCCTTGGAGCGCTCCAACAAGCGATACAAACTGATAACCGCATACTTGTAGTGACCCAGAAAACCTCAAAGGATCAGCCTGAACTCGCTGATTTGTATCCAGTCGGTGTTGTCGCATCAATTGAACGTGTTAATCCAGGAGAAAAGGGAGAAACACAAATACTCGTCAAAGGTATCGAAAAAGTCAGTTTGGTATCGATACTTCAGTCTGATCCCTATTTGACAGCTCAAGTGCAGAAAGTCAATGAAGTCTTGTATGACGACCCAGAAACGCAGGCACTCGTGCACCATATCGCATCTGACCTGAAAAAGGCGATAAATATGGGCAAAACACTGGACTTGAACTTTTTGATCAATGTTTTGTATATCAATAACGCTTTCACTTTCTCATATCAAGTCTTGTCCGTACTCGATATGAAGCTGTCAGAAAGGCAGCGGATTTTCCAAGAAAACGACTTGAAAGCTCGACTCACCCTACTCTCAAACAAGCTTGCCGAAGAGATTAAAATTCTTGAAATTGAACACAATATCTCAAAAAAGACGAACGAAAAGATTGATGACACGATGCGCGAGAATATTCTTCGTGAGAAAATGAAGACGATAGAGGAGGAGCTCGGAGGCAAAGGTGGCGAAAAAGACACGCGTGATCTCAAAGAGAAGATCAGAGATGCCAAGATGCCACGGGAGATCCAAGAAAAGGTAGAGAAGGAGCTCAAACGTCTCGAAAGTATGTCTCAGTTCAACCCTGAGGCTTCATCGCTACGCAGCTATATCGAGACTGTCGTAGAGCTCCCATGGAGCACCCGAGCGCCACAAAACATCGACATAGCTTATGCTCAGAAAATACTCGATGAGGACCACTATGGTCTCAAAAAAGTGAAAGAACGCATCATCGAGTATTTGGCCGTACTCAAGCTACAGGCGCAAGCAGCCAACGAGACAGCAACTCCGCTTCCGACAGAAGAAGAACAAAAGGTCAAGAAAAAGAAAGCGACCCCGATCAGACAAGATAGTATCGTGCCCAAAGAGAGACAGCCAAACATACTTTGCTTCGTTGGACCTCCAGGTGTCGGGAAAACATCACTCGGGAAGTCGATCGCCAAAGCCCTCAATACCAAGTTTGTAAAAGTTTCACTTGGTGGAGTGCGTGATGAAGCTGAGATCAGAGGACATCGCCGTACCTATGTCGGATCGATGCCCGGACGATTCATCAAAGCGATCAAGCAGGCAGGGGTCAAAAATCCCGTATTTATGCTTGATGAGGTCGACAAGATTGGCAACGACTATCGAGGTGACCCTGCCTCAGCACTGCTTGAGCTGCTTGATCCAGAGCAGAACTATTCATTTGAAGATCACTATCTTGAGCTGCCATTTGATATGTCAGAAGTATTTTTCATCACCACGGCGAATCAGCTTGACACCATCCCTGCAGCACTATTGGACCGTTTAGAAATCATCCACTTTGCCGGATATACCGAAGATGAAAAATACAATATAGCCAATAACTACATCATCTCAAAGCAAGAAGAGGCGCATGCAGTCAAACCTGATCAAGTGGTCATGGAGGAGGAATCAGTAAGACAAATCATCCGTACTTATACGCGAGAGGCAGGAGTACGCAATCTCGAGCGCGAGATCGCCCATGTGATGCGAAAGATCGCTCGCAAGATCGTCGAGGATCCGTCTCTCAAGTTCCCGGTCGATGTGAAATCACCAGATCTGCAGAAGTATCTCGGCGTACCGCGCTACTCAGCCCAGATGATCGAGGATGT
>CAZJWN010000089.1:0-2510 GCA_964550105.1 uncultured Gammaproteobacteria bacterium | reverse complement strand
TGAACCATTGGAACTGTTGCCGGGCTTTTGCGAGATCCCCAGCATCATGTTTTTCTCCCAATTTTTTCATATCCAGTGGAGTGTGGTTTTGATCACTTTTTTTCTGAGCCTTTTCGGTCTCTCGCTGATGAGCATCGAGGCGCGAGGACTCCGGTACCCCAAGAAGCTCATCCATCCATGTTCGGGGACTTACGAGATCTTTGATCGCGCTGATAGAAGGATCACCTTTCTTAGCGTCAAAGGGTGCATGCTGAGGATGAGCAGCTTTTTCAGTAGAATGTTCAAATTGATCACGATTTGCTTGTTGGCGCAGCTTTTGTAGCTGATCTGGAGGTATTTTTGGAGGTGTCTGCATATGCGAGATATAGTATACAGATTTCTTCTCTATTGTAGCGGAGCTGAAGTTTTCAATCGATACCAAGCTCGACTTTTGCTGCTTCGCTCATATTATTTTGGTTCCATGGCGGATCAAAAGTCAGCTCGATCTCGATTTGTTCGGGAGCGTATCCGAGCTTGCTCAATGCATTCATCATATCGTTTTGGATCGTGCCAAAAAGTGGGCAGCCCATCGACGTGAGCGTCATCAAAATTTTAACGGTTGCCTCGGTTGGGAACAACACTTCATAGATGAGCCCGAGATCCACAATGGAAACACCTAGTTCAGGATCGATGACGTTTTGTAAAGCAGTGCGAACCTGATTGGCGGTATGTACCATGATGGAAGAAAGTGTAGCAGGATGGTTATAAAGTTATAAGGTTATAAAGTGACGAGCGCCAGCGAGTCATCCCTCCGGGCATAGCAATACGGGCGGTGCCCGTGCAACTTAGCCTTTAGCCCCGGACCCCGATCCGGGGGAGACACGGGATCCAGAGCCGTAACGTTTTGAAGTTGAAGAAGCTGCGTGCTACAAACTTCACACATGGACCCCGGATCGCACTTCGTTTGTCCGGGGAATCAACGCATATCTTTGACTCCTCTCCGGGCATAGCCCTACGGGCGGAGCCTGAATTCGGACCATGTATGAGGTGATACATATGGTTCCTGAGTTCCTCCTTCGCCAAGGCTTCGGATGGACAAGTAAGCTCAGGAAATCAAAATAGAGATGACACACCCTGCACGTTTTATAGTTTATGCTTTATGGTTCATGGTTAATGGATTGAAAAACAGACCAGGATCTGGTATACTTACCTTTGAAGATCTGCTCGCACCTGCTATACTGAAAATACAAGCTGTGATACACGAAGACCAAAAATTTACCTAGATTTTCTTCTGCACACATCTCAAAATCATATGAAGCAGGGCGTAGACTATATCGGAGTCACCGTAGCCATCATGTGTTTTCATCCGGATGGCAAACTACTTGTCGTCCATCGGACTGAAAAATGTCGGGACGAACACAACCTTTGGGACATCATCGGAGGAGGGTTAGACAAGGGTGAGGAATTTGTCGACGCGGCAAAGCGTGAGGCATACGAAGAGATGCATGCACGGCTGGACGACGTCCAACTCATCGGCGTGCGCAATGTGCTCCGTATTCAAGACGATATTCAAACTCATTGGGTATGTGTCATGATGCGTGGCACAGTCACCAATAGCGAGGAGATCGCCATCCAAGAATCAGAAAAATTTGACGCATGGAAGTGGGTCAAGCTCGATGATCTTCCCTCACCGCTACACTCTCAATTTATGAAGCAACTCGAACATTATCAATCATGGCTCAAAAAAGCCTGAAAAAATTCGAACATTCGCTCATCATTTCTGTAAAAGAAAGGTGAGCACATTATTTATTATTTAAAAAATTTATGAACAACAATATCAAAGTCCGATTCGTCCCGCTTGGCGGGGTGATCGGCGTCACCAAAAACATGTATCTGTATGAGCTGTACGAAAATGATCAGCTCAAGGATATCTTGATCGTCGACTGTGGCATCGGTTTCCCCTCAGCTGCAGAGCTGGGAGTAGATCTCCTGATCCCCGACATCCGTTACCTCCACGATAAAAAGGATAAAATCCGCGCAATCCTCCTCACCCACGGGCATGAGGATCATATCGGCGCACTCCCCTATCACTATGTTGCGTTGGGAAGTCCTCCCATGTATACCGGCAAACTCACCGCGATGTTTATCGGTAACAAACTCGCAGAGCGTGAGATCAAACACGATTTGACGGTCATCACACTCGGGAAAGAGTATACATTTGGTGGATTTCGAGTGAAGTTCATCCAAACAGCTCACTCGATCCCCGACACGCATCACATCATCATTTACACACCACTTGGCACGCTCTATCACGGACAGGATTTCAAAATGGACCTGACTCCGCCCTATGATGCGCCTCCTGATTTTTATGAAATGTGTAAGGTAGGACATGAAGGTGTACTGTGTCTCATGTCAGATGCGCTCGGCGCGTTTCGCGAAGGACTCACTCTTTCAGAAAGCGTCATCGGCTCGACGTTTGAGGATGAGATGCGCAAAACCAAAGGCAAGTTCATCATGACGACATTTGCATC
>CAZJWN010000088.1:0-2529 GCA_964550105.1 uncultured Gammaproteobacteria bacterium | reverse complement strand
GGTTCTTTGCAAAATCATTGCTGAGGTCATTCCATCCGGGGTTAGATTGATTGATGAGATTAATCTTCCATTCTCTTCTCCAGTTTTTGAGTTGTTTCTCTCTCGCTAAAGCATCACGAATATCCCGGTAAATCTCTACGTGCACTAGTACATATACTTTGTAACGGGCGGTGAACTCTGAAATGTTCCCTTTCCTGTGCTCATTCACTCTGCGCAGGAGATCATTTGTGACGCCAATATACACGGTGCCGTTGTATTTACTTGCAAGAATGTAGATGAAGTATGTCTTTTGAGATGACATCTCATAAGTATATGACGCTGTTTCCTGAAATAAACTGTGAAAATGAAGCGTGGTTCCTGACCTGCGTCAGGAAATCAAATTGGCTGACTCCCTGAATTCATTTCAGGGTCCATGCTTGGGGCTTGTAGCTTCCGTGCTTACTTTACCTTGTTGCGAGGCGAGGTGGTAGCAGACGATGCCGGCTGAGACGATGACGTTGAGTGATTTATTGATGCCCCACATGGGGATCTCAAGGACACGGTCGCACAGCGCAAGTGTGCCCGGAGTGACGCCTGTCGTTTCGTTGCCGACGATGACTGCGATCGGGTAGGTTGCTTTAAAATCATGATAGGGTATGGAGGTAGGGGACTGCTCAACGGAGACGACGGTGAGTCTGCTAGGTTCACCTGATTGATCCACGCGCTGGTTGATCACATCGAGCGCATCGGTGACTGATGGGCAATATGTCCAGGGGACGACTTTATAGGTACCGCAACTCGCTTTATGAATACGGTTGTTGGGTGGAGAAGTGGTTTCACCGCACAGGTACATGTGTGCGACGCCGAGGCCGTCTGCAAGGCGAAATAAGCCACCGATATTGTAGGTATCAAAGACATTTTCGAGTATGAGGAAAAGTTGCTGGCGTTTGAGATCATCTCGTGCCTGGGAGACAGCGTGAGGATCGACTTTGCGGAGTTCTTTTGAGTTGAGTTTCATCGTAAAGATTCATTTAGTTTGAGGCATATATTCCTTTTGTCTGTTTTCGGGGAGCGCAAGGATCAGGTTGTGTATCAATCGCTCGATCGTATTTTTATAGATAAAGTCAGTGACGGTCTGGGCTGCTTGGGAGGCGACTTTTTCAGCTTCTATCGACATTTTGCCAGCGGCTGATGCAGCGAGCTCACGGCCAGTATCGAGTATCAGCTCAGGGTCGGCTGGTATCTGCTGGAGTCCCGCTGCCCGCGACGCAACATCTCTCACCTCATCAGGCAAATAGCTCTCAAAGGTCCGCGTCTCCTCACCCAGGACCTGAAGTTGGGAATCTGCAATTTTATTTTGTCGAGATACATATCCAACGACAAGTGAGGAAACAGCGAGGACTACAAAAAGCACACCTTTGACAGGTGAGATCGGAGGCCGTGCGGGAGGGTCGGCGATAGGGTGTATGTCTGCCATATTATGATCACAGTATAGTACGTTTCCTGATACCGAGCAAAGACTGCACGTCAGGTCATATCATCATGCTATCAGTATGACATGTCGAGCGTGACGATCTTGGTGCTGGTGATGGCGGCCATATCCTCGTGTTTGACGGTCAATCGGGGGAGAGGAGTGATCTCGGGATGACCCATGACTTTGAGAAAATCGCTCAAGGGCTGCAGATGACCAAATGTCTTTTGATTCAAGCCAGCATGGCCATAGTGCATAGGAACGACGATATACGGATCGATCTGCTTCACTACTTGTGAGGCTGTAGCCGCGTCAATGGTATAGTGACCACCAACAGGGATGAGCAGCACATCGACACTTCCCACTGCCTCAAGTGTCGCATCATCGAGCTTGTGTCCGAGATCACCCACGTGCAGCAGCGTGAGTCCCTCAGAAAATATCTTGAACATCACGTTGGGCCCACGATCGGCTCCCTTTTTGTCATCATGGTATGAGGCGACACCGGAGACGAACGTTGATTTGATCTCATACTCACCGGGCCAGTCGAGGATCGTGGGTGTACCCTCGATACCCTTGATGTTATTGTGATCACTATGATCGTGGGATACGGTCACAATCTCAGCAAATGTTTTGGGGTATTTGATCCCAATATCAGCAGAAAACGGATCGGTGACGACTGTGGCGGTTTTGGTTTTGATTTGAAAGCTCGAGTGAGCGATGTATTTGATTTCCATAGGGATAAAAGATGAACTATGAAATACGAACCATAAACTATGTGTATGTGTGAGCCTCGAGTCGGAATCGAACCGACAGTCTAACCCTTACCATGGGTTTGTTTTACCACTAAACTATCAAGGCAAATTGATAGTCATATTATACCAAGGGAAAAGGGCAGAGGGAGAGCGAAGATAAACTCCAGCAAAGGAGAAACCACACATGAAGTATTTCGGTTTTTGGCTGGCGATAGATATCACCACCCAAAAACCGAGAAGGGGAAAGATATCTCCTTGCTCGGCTCTTCCCTTACGGGAAGGCTGTAATGACTTGATTTCCCTCCCAGATTATCAGGCGACCTCCGG
>CAZJWN010000087.1:0-2534 GCA_964550105.1 uncultured Gammaproteobacteria bacterium | reverse complement strand
ACTATCGTGAGTTGATGAAATCAAACAAGAAATACAAAATCGGAATCCCTCAAGAGTATCTCAAGGGTCTTCCCAGTGATGTGAGAGAGTCAATAGACAAATCGCTCAAGCACCTCGAGAAGCTTGGGCACACCATAAAGCCAATACATTTGCTTGATCCGGCATATTCGATATCTGTCTACACGATTTTGCAAAGAGCAGAAGTATCTTCCAACCTTGGTAGGTACGACGGTATCCGTTATGGCGCAGGACGAGATACATTTGGTGAAGAGGCGAAACGCCGCATCATGCTGGGCACATACGCCTTGGCTCATGGCTACTATGATGCATACTATAAAAAAGCCCAAAAAGTGCGTACGCTCATCATCGACGATTTTAATCGTGCATTTCATGATGTTGACCTCATAGCTGGACCAACGACTCCGGTGAGTGCGTTACCTTTGGGCGAATCTGAAAAGTATCCATTTTTTGGTGAGTTGATGGATCGACTAGCCGAACCCTCATCACTAGCAGGGTTGCCAGCGATTTCCATCCCTTGCGGATTGGATCAGTCGGGCATGCCCATTGGTCTCCAGCTCATGGGACCTCAGTTTGAAGAAGGCAGCATATTGGATCTCGCCTATCAGTACGAACGAGAAACAAACGATTTTGATGGAATCATCGAAAAAGGGCTGTCAAAATGGGTGTAAATCATATGTCAACTATCATATTAACTTCTGTGGCATATCAAGTCCTTGAACAGGTTGTGAAATCGACTGGACTTGTGCCTAGCGACCATATGGTTGCGTGCATAACTACAGCAAGTAATCCCTATATCGCAAACCAAAAATCTACTCCCTGGCTAGACAAGGATAGAGATGCATTCCTGAGTTTAGGATTCAAACTAAAAAATATCGATATTCATGGGAAAACTTCAAAACAGCTTACAAATGAACTTGATGCTTGTACGATCATCTTCGTGGCGGGAGGCAATACGTTTTATCTCCTCCAAGAAGCACAAAAATCAGGATTTCTCGATGTAGTACGCTCGAAAATACAGGCAGGAACCGTATATATTGGATCATCTGCAGGTTCTATACTCGCTACAAATGATATATCTTATGTATCAGATCTAGATAAGATGTCTGATGCGCCAGATCTTCAAGGTACTCAGGGACTTGGAATTGTGGATATTGAGCCACATGTGCACTTCGGAGACCCAAAATCATTCAAAAAAAGGATCATTCGATTTATCAAGCAGTATGAATCTGAATCTAAACGGATATTGCTGCGTGATGACCAGGCGCTTATCATCAAAGATGGCTGGATACAGTTTATCAATAGTCAGGGCACATGATCCCACTTGGTACCTATCGTCACTACAAAGGCGGTCTCTATCGAGTAGTTGGCATAGCCAAACACTCAGAAACATTGGAGGATATGGTCGTATACGAAGCTCTCTATGACAATCCACTTGGTAAACTTTGGGTCAGATCTCTTGTCATGTGGAATACAGAGGTTCTGTATGCGGGGAAGAGTGTATTACGATTTCAGATTATCAGCAAATCATGAACATAAGCATCCGCGAAGTCACTGTTGACGATGCCTACGATATCCGACGGATACAGGCAGAGGGCTGGTTCGATAACAATATTAGTCCAAGCACAGGAGTTACTGTAGAGTATCTGCAGCAGACAAAAGGACACACTCTTCCTCCATCGCCTAAAAAGGTTGAACAGATGAAAGAGATTATCACGAAAGCATGTTCAGAGGGGGCAAACTGGGGATGGGTTGCAGTTGATAGTGATAAAGTAGTTGGATTTATCTGGATGCACTCAGCGAAATCTGACGAAACAAGTTTTGGTATATATGTTGATAGGCAGTACAGAGATAGAGGAGTGGGAACTGCATTGATACAAGAGATGCTACATACTCACCCCAATAAGAAGTTTTCTCTTTCAGTAACGAAGGATAATGAGCCAGGCATTCGTTTTTATGAACGATTAGGGTTTAAACAAGTGAAAGAAGAGAAGTGGTACATAAGTGATGGATCTCCAGCTTATTTGCCAACGATCATTATGCAGAATTTCTAGCGTATAGTTACATTCATACCCACTAACAATCCATACTCATTATAATTGGCTAAATATACTTTATGTCAGCTTATATACCTATCATCGGTCTAGAGATACACGTTGAGCTTGCAACAAAATCGAAGATGTTCTGTGGTTGCGATGCTGCTTGGCAAAAATATAAACAGAACGAAAATACATGTCCGGTATGTCTAGGTATGCCTGGTGCACTCCCTGTTCCAAACAAAACTGCAATAGAGTACACAATCAAACTCGCTCAAGCTCTGGGGTGCAAGATCAATGATCATTCGCACTTTGATCGCAAGCACTATTTTTATCCAGATCTGCCAAAAGGCTATCAAATCAGTCAATATGACGAGCCAATCGGGGTGAATGGTGAAGTCCCTGTACTCGTGCGAGATGAGGCGTCAAAATCCTATACAAGGAAATCATTCCGTATTCATCGTGTCCATCTGGAGGAAG
>CAZJWN010000086.1:0-2577 GCA_964550105.1 uncultured Gammaproteobacteria bacterium | reverse complement strand
TCCAAAATCTTGGGCGTGAACCCCGAAAAAGTTTGTGAGAAATCCTACTTCAGGTATACTGCTAAGCTCAATGCTACGTATACAAAACATGCAGGTATTGGCAGCTAATAAAAAGATCATTTCCGACTTTTCATATACCTTTGAAAAGGATCGAGTGTATGTGATCATGGGACCAAACGGATCTGGCAAATCAACTCTTGCACATGCGATCGCAGGGAATCCAACATACACAGTTGAAAGTGGACAGTTGATAATTGAAAACGAGAACAGCAAAATAAATTTGGCCAAACTTGAGCCACATGAGCGGGCAGAAGCGGGGATATTTCTTTCATTTCAACATCCTCTTGCTCTTCAGGGCATTCGTGTAGCCCAGCTCCTACTGCTCGCACTCAAGGGCAAAGTATCAGCGCTAGAGATCCGAAAAAAATCAAAGACTATTGCAAAGGAACTGAATATATCTGAGGATCTTCTCAACAGATCGCTCAACGAAGGAGCATCAGGAGGCGAACGAAAGAAAATGGAAGTGCTCCAAGGCGCGATCCTGGATCGATCAGTACAGATATATGATGAGGTAGATACGGGTGTCGATGTCGACGCACTCAAATCAATCGGCCAATTTTTGCATAGACATAAAAAAAACAAAATCATCATCATCATCACCCACTATCACCGCATCCTAAAATATATTCGTCCCGATAAAGTACTCGTATTGAAAGATGGGCAAATGATCGCAGATGGAGGACCAGAGCTGGCGGAAACTATCGAAAAAGAAGGATATCACAAGTTTTTGGTTGCATAGTTAAATTTTGTTCCAACATATGTCATTGCGAGCGAGTGAATACGAGCGTCGCAATCTATATATATGAGCCGTACATATTGGGTGTACATTCTTACAAATAAGTCAAGATCCGTGCTTTATACTGGTATTACAAATGACCTATATCGAAGAATGTCGGAACATGCGCTTGGGAGGGGATCGGCGTTCACTAGCAAATATCGCGTGCACTTTTTAGTTTACTTTGAGATGTACCATTCTGTTATCGATTCTATCACCAGAGAAAAACAAATTAAAAATTATTCTCGTGCACGTAAGGAAAAGTTAATTAAATCAAGCAATCCGCAACTCATTGATGTATCCAAGGAGATTGCGACGCTTCGCTCGCAATGACAGAAAGAACACGGCATTTCAAATATAACAAATGACCATCATCTATCTCATCCGCCACGGGGAAAGTGTTAGAAACGTAATGAATGAAGTGCAGCTTGAAGATAGTTTTGTAAATGGTTTGACAGTAGGAGGCAAAGCCCAGATCAAAGCCATTGCCGAAGACTTACGGCATATTACATTTGATAAGCTTTACACTTCTTCATTGCTTCGTGCGCGTGAGAGCGCCGATATCATTGCGTCAGTACTTCACCTTTCCCCAATCGTTGTTGAAGCACTTAAGGAAAAAGTAAAAGGGACAATACCACTGATGAAGATCACCGAACATCTCAAAGCATATGGGGAGTGGGATAGTCTGACTGAAGAAGCACGATGGCAGGCAAAACTAGTCCCTGATGAAGAGTCCATGCTCGAACTCTACACACGTGGAAAAAATGTGTTATCTGAACTCGCTCAGTCGAATCCTCAAAAAACGATATTATGTGTCACTCATGGTGGCTTTATGCGAAGTATTTACACCAAGCTCATCAACGGAACTCTCAAGGATCTGTGGAAATTTTATAATGGCGGACATATGGTACTAGAAGTAGACGGCGAGACCATGTTTCTCCGAGAATCCAAAGGTGTCCGTCGTGTCAGTCGTGACTACCATGACAAATGATCTCAACTTCGATTACCGCTTCGGTTTTTCAATGCCTGAGAAACCGGTGTTCAAGACAAAAAAGGGCCTCAGTACTGATGTGGTACGAAAGATATCCAGCATCAAGCATGAGCCTGAGTGGATGACGGAATATCGTTTAAAAGCCTACAAAACATTTACAGATAAACCACTACCCTCATTTGGACCGTCACTTGCCCATATTGACTTTGATGACTTGTACTACTATCTCAAGCCAACTGATCACCATGTACAAAAGTGGGACGATCTTCCCGCAGAGATCAAAGACACCTATGATCGTATCGGAGTACCCGAAGCAGAAAAGAAATATCTGAGTGGTGTATCAGCGCAGTACGATAGCGAAGTAGTGTATGAAAGCGTACAAAAGGAACTGACGAAAGACGGGATCATATTTTGTGATATGGGGACAGCGGTAGAAAAGTATCCGGAGATCGTAAAAAAATATTTTGGAAAGCTTATCCCTGCTGCAGACAACAAATTCGCCGCACTCAACTCAGCTGTTTGGTCGGGAGGATCATTTGTATATGTCCCTGCAGGAGTGAAAGTGAAGCTTCCACTCCAAGCATATTTTCGTATCAACTCTGAAAAGTTTGGTCAGTTTGAGCGGACTCTGATCATCGTTGAACCAGGTGGCGAGGTGAACTATATTGAGGGCTGTACCGCTCCTGTGTACACAACTGATTCGCTCCACGCAGCAGTTGTCGAAATATTTGTGAAAGAAGGCGGGAGATGC
>CAZJWN010000085.1:0-2624 GCA_964550105.1 uncultured Gammaproteobacteria bacterium | reverse complement strand
GCGAGTTTGATCTTTCGATCGTCCTCACTCCTCCGCAAGTGGAGTTCATCAAAGAGGCAGAAGGCATGTACAAAGAACCAATAGTGAAAATCATGATCATCACACCGAGCGAGTATGTCGGTGGCGTCATGGAGCTTTGCGAAAACTACCGTGGGAAGTTTCAAACCATGGACAACAAACATCAAGTGAACATCATCTACCATATGCCGCTGTCGGAGATGATTTCTGATTTTTTTGATCGACTCAAGTCGGTGACTTCTGGTTATGCGAGCCTTGATTGGGAGCTGATTGATTATGCAGTCGTAAAAGCAGACAAATTATTATTGTTGTTAAATTCTGACCCAGTCGAAGAATTTTCAGAAGTTGTAGTGGCTGAGCGAGCATTTGAAAAAGCAGACAATCTATGCAAAAAATTGCGCGATCTCATCCCGCGTCAGCAATATGAGGTCAAGATCCAAGGTCAGTTCAAAGGCAAGATCATCGCAAGCGAGCGCATCGCACCATATCGGAAAGATGTACTCGTCAAAAATAGCAAGGTGATCGGTGCGGGCGATGTCGGTCGCAAACGGAAAGTGCTTGAAAAACAAAAAGAGGGAAAGAAGAAAATGAAAATGGTCGGAAAAGTTGAAATCCCCAAAGAAGCATTTCAAAAGATGTTTAACAGAGAAAAGTAATCAAGACAACTCAGTTTGCATCAACTTTCCAGCAATATCTTTAATGACTTTTTCATCAATATCTTGCAGATCGATAGGTACATGTGCCTGTAGCTGCTTTTCAAGTTCGAGACATCGCTGACGCTTGCGTTCGGTCTCCTCAATATCACTCATTGCATGACCAAGTCCACGATATCGAGCAACGATATCGTCAAATCGCTCATTGACTGTGAGGGCGCCAAATGGACCAATGCGAAAATCACTGTAACACGCTATTTTTTTATTCCAATCAGTTGTTTCAAGTGCTTTATAGAGGTTTTCACTTCCCACTGCACCTAGTATTTCCAGTACTTTTCCATCCACTCCTGACTGACGTGCTAGGGCATGTGTTGCCACATTTTCGTTGCCATAGCGTTGGGTAAACTCTCGATGTATCCTTTTCCATTTGTCCAGTTCTTTTACTACGGCCTCACCGAGGATATCGGGTCTAGAGAAGTCAAACTTGATGATATTGCCGGTGTCATGCAAAAGAAGTGCTTTCACTATCCGCTCACGATCGAGTACATGGGGATCATCCCAGTGATCAGCGATATATGCTCCAACAGCCGCAACTAGGTACATATGTCGCTGGAGATTCGACGGGATTTCGTACTGATGGTAAAAAGTGGAGATGAGCATGATATGTCGGCTCACTATAACACTATCCCTAGTACCACGATGACAGCAGGTATCGCGATGAGATACCAAGGGATAGGCAAGCCAGATACAGGAGGTGGAGGCTTTGGTGCACCGGTGGGTGGAGGTAGAGTGATGGGAACTGCTGCGACTGTGCACTGAGTCGAGTCAATACACGCATCGGCGCCGGGGCCAAATACCTGGGTACACGCTTGAGCCACACATGCCTGATGACAACACTTGGTACCATTGGGCAAGGTAGTGCGCTCGATACACAACCCTCCCTGGTCAGACACTCCACAGA
This sequence comes from uncultured Gammaproteobacteria bacterium, assembly GCA_964550105.1. Lineage (GTDB taxonomy): Bacteria > Patescibacteriota > Microgenomatia > UBA1406 > GWC2-37-13 > JAGOLU01. Next base: position 992 of record CAZJWN010000085.1, on the reverse strand, counting down.
TGCCGCAACGAGCATCACACTTGTATGAAGCGACGATAGGGTTGGTCGGTTGCACACAGCTTGTATCTGCGGCACATCTGTCTTGACCATCACCTGAGACATCTAGACATGCATTGCCGACACACGTCTTGTAACAACATTTCTTTCCACTTGGAAGCACTCCCCCCTCACGACATACACCATCTGCGTCTTTCCATCCGCATACTCCACAATCAGCTGGTGCACATGCAGGAGCTGGTGGACCGGTCGGAGTAGGAGTCGGTGACGGAGTTCGAGTCGGAGTCAGGGTAGGTGTCGGGGATGGTGTTTTGGTAGGTGTCAGAGTGGGGGTAGGTGATGGGGTCTTGGTTGGGGTCGGAGTGAGTGTGGGTGGGGTGACGCCGGGAGGGACAGTCACGCCGGGTGGAGTTGTTACGCCAGGAGGCGGAGTCTGAGGGGTCACTGTGGGAGGTGTGGTCCCTGCACACGAGGTACCTTTATCATACACTGCACCTGCGCCACTGTCTGTCCACCCTATTTGTTCAGGGAATACATCAAACTGGATTCGTCCACAGGTGAAATCTGTAGGAAAAGCGCCAGACCCATCCACGAATGCATACGGGGTACTCCTTGATGCAGGATTGACGGTGATGGAACCCCGACTGACTAGGTCAGCAGAATTGTGTCCACACGGATTTTCCTGGCCTTTATACCCAATAGTGCCTGATGATGTGCGACAGATAAAGTAATCCATCTTAAATGCTATATTTGCGGGGACATCGGCAGGACAGCCTGTCGCTGCACACTTTAGCTCACAACCCCAAGTTACGGTACTTCCAGAGATACTCGGGATGCCACATGAAGCACAGGGTGGATTTGGATTATCAGCGGTACATTTGCTTAAACTTGGTATCAGCGCTCCTACCTTCGTCAAATCACTCTTTCCTACAGGTTTTCCTTTATTCATATCTGAGATCGTCGTCATGATGAGCATGATCGAGACAAAGAGGAAT
>CAZJWN010000084.1:0-2661 GCA_964550105.1 uncultured Gammaproteobacteria bacterium | reverse complement strand
GAGGATATCAGGGCTATGGTCTTTGAGAAATGTTTGGAAAAGACCCTTGTTCCACACACTCCGGATGCCGTTCACGTTCCATGAGTAGATCTTGAGCATGACAGTGATTATATACCAATCGTAACTCATTTGGAGATCCACAAAAATGAACTTACGAATTGTTATACCCGTAGCAATCTCAACTGCGGAGGGTATAGATAATGAAACATAAATCGTAAAATATCAGGCAAAGAGTTGAAATAGGAAGTGTGAGAGAGTATCTTGGAGTAAGATACCCGGAAATTAAGAAGATGAAAATCCTTGGGAAGAAGCCATGGCTGACATCATAGCCTGTCTCAAGGTTATTGAACAAAATGAGGACAATCCTGGGTCAGAGATAAGGCCGACGCTTACTGATACAGAGATACACAAACTCTTGGATTTGCAGCTTCTTGCAAATGACGGCATGGAAGATTTACATCGCTAATTCGTGGAACTTTACGATGTGCTTAAGCTTAGAAGCAAAGAGCGCACCGAAAGCAAACCATGATCAGTGGTTCTGACTAGACTCTACTTCTTCTCCAACCAGATCACCTTCGATATCCGCAATCTACATGTTTATATTGCTGATGAGTGCAATATTAATATATAATCAATTTCATGTCTGAACTGAAAACTTATGATATCCGAATGATTAGTCATGCCACGCAAGCTGACAAGCGTGATGGCATCGCTCGAGATATGATCTCTACCAGGGAAAAGATCCGCGAACTCAATCACACACCACTCTTTGGTCTACATGCGCAAGAAGCAAATGCTGCCTATATGCGTGAGAATAAACTCGTTGTAGCACGCGGTACAGTTCAGAATGAGTTGACAGACTTAGGTGTAGAGCAGCAAAAACTAGCTAATAAACTCAGAAAAGCGCTTCGATTACCGGATGCTTTGACGATTACACAGCAAAAACTCAGTGTGCAACGAGCTGAGGATGCATATAGACGCGCGACTGTCGACACACAGCAACTCGAAATGCGCATCCATACTACTCGATCATTGATCCTCGAACAAAAAATACGTCTTGAGGAACTACGCCAAGAATCGGACAGGATGCGTGCACAACTCGAGGTCGAGTCGGCTGATTTTGGACCAAACTCAGTCACTATACGTAAGCTATTCAAAGATAAACACCCCTTGTGGAACGGTCTCGCTCCAGACGATTTGGCACTTTTATATCTACGTCTCAAAGATCCCCAACTAGCTGATATGGTCCTTCAGAGATTCCAGCTTGGAGGAGTTGAAGGAGTCGCATCAGGCACTGCTCATTCATTAGAGGACTATATAATCGATCGGTATATAAAGCATGGATTGGAAAGTCCTATACCCGTGCAGATCGATTACACTCGGAGTAGTAACATGAGAATGCTCCCCAAAAAATCCCGAAGAGACATACTTTATGGTAAAAATTCAGATAGAGACCATCTACCTCATGAGTGGGATAATGCCGGGCAGCATGACAACTGTTTTTGGCACATCAGTAGAGGTGTTGCGGGCATAGTCGATATACTTGCATCACATGCCCTCAAATCTCACAGAGCAGCGATCGAAGATGGAGGCACGGTAGCATTCAATACAAATAGTGCTCGTTTGCAATTATCGAGAGGAGGCATCCAAAGTGGTAATCAACATATGCCCTGGTCCGAAATAGCTAGAGCTGATTCGTATAAATTCAACAAGCGTGTGACTCAAGAATTTGACCAAATATATTTTTCTAGAGGAGGCACGTATATACATGCTGACGCAGCACTCGTATTTTCTGAGAGGGAACTTCTGAGGGATTTTCAATTGGGAGACTATAGTGATGGGTATCCACTGTTTGATCTGAGATATGATTCTGATCAGATCGATGCAGAATCGAAAGCAAAAGGATGGCCTCCAGGCATACATGGCGCCCGGGTGTCTTTCAATGCCTATCACTTTGCTGTTGCAGTGAATGCCGATCAGGTGGACTCACTCCTTGGTCTGATTCGCACAGATTTCGATAAGATGCCCAACCCAAACAAACTCACGTATGAAGAATGGACCGCAAAACATATTATCGTGGTGAAAGATATTAATCGTACTTACGGGGAAAGTGAGGTTAAAACGACTTTTTACTTAAGAAATACAGATATACCGACCTATACCAATTCAGTCGTGCCAACTGGAAATATAGGTGATACAGCGGTTGGCGGCACAATCTGTAATCTTTACAGAGTCAAAGTAAATGAGTGAAATATTTCTCCCATAGATCTCTCACTTCACTTATAAAAATCAGTCCTAAAGCTCTATCAAGATCTTGTCAAACTGTGCAACCCTGCATAATAAGATCATAATATTTGCACGAGATATGTCGCAACTAAAGTATCTAGAAAATGACACAAATGAGACAGGCACTCGAATTGACACAGTATGTTCAATGTACTTTCTTTACCCCACACACTATCTTTTTCCCTACATAGTCACACTCGATCTTGTCGCCTGGTTTGATCTTTCCTTCTACGATTTGCAGAGCCACCTCATCGAGGATATGTTCATTGATGACGCGCTTGAGAGGGCGTGCCCCATAGGTCTTGTCGAATCCATACTCGAGCAAATATTTCTCGACTGAATCATGCCACTTGAACTCATAGTTTTGCTTTTCGA
>CAZJWN010000083.1:0-2677 GCA_964550105.1 uncultured Gammaproteobacteria bacterium | reverse complement strand
TCGTCCAGTGAACTCATCTACGATGACCACCTCGCCATCTTTGACGATGTAATCTTTGTCATTTCGAAAAAGTGTCTCTGCTTTGAGTGCTGCCTCAATATAAAAGAGTGTTTCGTAGTCTTTTTCATATAGATTAGTCACTCCTATCATAGTCTCAATATGTGATACACCTACATCAGTCAGATTCACGGTGCGTTGCTTTTCGTCTATGACAAAATCAGTTGTTGGATCGAGCTTTTTCACAATTTTTGCATATTCGTAGTAGCGACTCACATCTCGCTCAACTGGTGCGGATATGATGTGTGGGGTACGTGCCTCATCGATGAGCACAGAGTCCGCCTCGTCGACGATCGCATAGTGAAAGCCACGCTGCGCGAGTTGGGATGGATCCTCAGCCATGTTGTCACGTAGATAGTCAAATCCAAACTCACTGTTGATACCATACGTGACATCTGCCGCATACGCTTCTTTTCGCGATATAGGGCGGAGTTTTGAGAGTCTACCATCGATACTACCTCCTCCCTCATAGGTCGGATCAAACATAAAAGATGCCTCTGAGATGATGGCAGAAGTCGTCAGTCCAAGATGATGGAAGATCTGGCCCATCCAGCCTGCATCTCGACGTGCAAGGTAATCGTTCACGGTCACCAGATGTACACCCTTACCTGTCAGAGCGTTCAGATAGAGCGCAAGTGTTGCGGTGAGCGTCTTCCCCTCTCCCGTTTTTTGCTCTGCGATCCTGCCCTCATGCAGCGCAATACCCGCAATGAGCTGTGTGTCAAAATGTTTCTGACCGAGCATACGATGTGCAGCCTCACGAACGAGGGCAAATGCCTCAGGGAGCACCTCATCAAGACTTGCCTCTTCTTTTTGCACTTTGGTCTGCAGTCTCGAGGTGTATGCGCGCATATCATCATCGGAAAGCGAGGACATCGTCGCACCAAGCTCATTGATTTTGGCTACTTTTAGCTTGAGACGAGCGATTTCACGAGCATTGAAATCTATAAATGATTTGAAGATATTAAACATGGTGAGTTGATGGGAAATAGTTCTGGACAGGTGACATGATATAAGGTGGAGCAAGCTACAGCAAGGGGACAAAACAGATCACTTGCTCACTTGGCAAAGTACGCAACCGGTATATGCAGCATACGTGACGCAGTCACCTGCTCGAGCTTTTGTGTGATTGATATGACTCGAAAAACTACATGGGCTGTGTCGCCCTCCTTGATACGAGCAAAAGATCCGGTGGTGATACCACCTGTTGTCGTATTGAGTGATTGTATCGCACTCGTTCCCTCGATAGTGACCGTGATAGACTCTTTTTCATATGTTTCCAGCTTGAACGTAGATTTTGATGGGTTGACCTCGGTGACTCTACCTGATTTGATTTGATACAGCTCGTCTCTGAGCACCTCATTTGCGATGATTTTTTCATTTGATCGTGGACCGAGCACTACGATGTACTGGCCTACTTTAATATCAGTTTTTGCGATCTCTTCACGAGCAGATCCCGTGAAACGATAATATTTTGTCAGTGCTTCATCTAGTTGGATGGTCTCCTTTTTTCCAAATATTGATTCTATGGTGAGCTCGTTGTCCGAGATGGCACTGATCTCGCCAGATACTGCCTGCTCATCTCGTTTGCGAAGCTCGGCTACTTTACTCGCGATACGGTCACGAAGATTTTTGATGCTCGCTTCTGGACTGGACTCCAGCGAAGCAGATCCAGATGCGGTGATGGTGACCTCCTGATCAGGCTTGGGTGATGGAGTCATGGTGAGAGCCCACGCAGATCGACCAAAAAAGGATACTACTGCGATGGTAAAAAGGAATAGAGAGAGATTTTTCATGGGATGACACGATAAATATAAACTGTCTTTTGGATAGGCACACTTGAGCCTTCAGGATACGATGATATCTGAATTGTGTTTTCACCCAGAGCCAGCGGCATGATCAAACTAAAGTTGCTGCTTTCGATTTTTTGTGAGATCGTGGTCAGTGGTGATTGGATGATCACCAGAGACTTGACCGCTGCAGATCCCTCTACTCTCACCTCTCGTGCCTCCGTGACTGAACCAGACTGTGGTCCGGTGATACTCAACGATTGCATGATGACGACAGTGGGTGGTACGACGATGGGCGAAAGTGTCGCGTCAGATGAGGCGGATGGAGTGATTTGCGCATTCTGTATGCGCTGTTGGCGCACAGACAGATACACCACTCCTCCAGCCACAACTACCCCCAGAACTAGTCCGAGTACGATTGCAATGATTGATTCTTTGTTCATACGGTCAATACCTAACTTTGACTGTACCAGATATCGTCTGAAAATACAAGTTTCAGGGCCTGGCAAACGTAGGAATACTGTATAATCTCACGCATGTTGACTCATCTCCAAATCAGACAGCGCATAGCAGATTTTTGGACTAAACGTCAGCATCGTGAAGTGCCTGGTATCTCACTGATCCCGCAAAATGATCCCACTACTCTCTTCACCGGATCTGGGATGCAGCAATTTGTACCCAATCTCATGGGAGCACCCCATCCAGCAGGTACTCGCATCTGGAATATTCAGCGATGCGTCCGTGCCCAGGATATTGACGAAGTGGGTGATAATCGTCACGACATATTTTTTGAAATGGTGGGCAACTGGAGCTTTGGCGACTATTTCAAA
>CAZJWN010000082.1:0-2736 GCA_964550105.1 uncultured Gammaproteobacteria bacterium | reverse complement strand
AACCCGCGCAATAAGAGTTTTGCAGACTCCCGTGTTTCCACTTCACCATCGTGCCCAAGACTCATATTCTATCAAAGATAGTGTATGAATCCTGGGTGACACGACGAAAAGGAACCAGAAATACTTGATTACCCCGCAATGAACGTGAGCGCTGTTCCAGCTTTACCTGCGCGACCAGTACGACCGATGCGGTGTACATAGTCATCAAAGGGTAAGTTTTCTTGTTTTTGTTTTGGTTTAACTATGGTGATAGGCTATAGTTATATTAAGATGAATGAAACACCTACGCCTACAGATACCGAAATAAGCGCCAATAGTGATAACCATTCATCTCCAGATAGTGTCACGGGTAAATTTTCTCGAAGAAAATTTCTTAAGTTTGCCGCTGCTGGAGCAGCATCATTACTTTTACCGCGTGCAATTAAGGTAGCTTCTGATCCAGAAGTTCAGGCGGGAATAGGTGCTGCTCTTACAAGACCAGAGCAATTGATGAGCAGCGAGAGACATGAGATATCCTTTGCAGTTTTACAAGATGCCTGGAAGAAACATTTCCAGGGCAAAGAACACTTGTTACCCGAAAAAACCTGGGTACGAGAGAGTGATTCTCAAGGAGAACAAAGGCTTGAAGGAACAGGAGTTTACTTAAGTATTTTTGCCCGCATATTCTACGAAAATGAGACAGGAGAGAAACCAAGCCTCGATGAGTATTATTTACAGTTTGTCGATAGCCTGCATCAACTAGCTAACAGTGCGGAGCTTGATTTCATCACACTTGCAACAACCCTACAGATTAGTGCTGAAAACATTGGTGGTTTGGAAAAATCAAGTGAAGGATCGGACCTAGAGCTCATGATATCTAGAATACAAGAAGTAGGGATCACTGGGGCACGTTCATTGGGCATTGAGCACGAACTCATTCGGGCACTTGGTCCAAATGGTTTATTTATTCGCGCTCGCAATAGTATAGTCCAATCAGGTTTATCTGTTCCTGCAAAGATTGATGCGGCAATACCAAAGACTGGCATTCCTGATTATGATCTAATCAGATTCAGACAGCAGCCAACAATAGGGATGATGGATATGGAACCGAGCGAACGTGCATCCGCATTCATGAGATATCATGAACTGCCTTTTGCCATACAATTTGAAAAAGAATATCATGAAGTAGCTGATGTGTATCGGAAAGTGCATAACAAAACCACCTCTGTCGAAGAAGTTAGGGAAGAGTTGAGGAAACTCGCAAGTATTTATATAGATAAATATTCCCACAGACTCAAGCTATTTGCAGAAGGAGAAACTTCCGCGCTAGCCACAATAGGTATTGCTCCTGAGATGGATTCATGGCAACTTCAAAACTATACTGATGTGTGGTATAAAGCCTCCGAAATACCCACAAATCCTGAATATACATATCAACGCACAGTTGAATATATGAAAGATGCAGCTTCTAAAGATCCTGCATCATTTTATAAACGACTTTTCTCGCAACAAATTCGAAACCCGAAGTTTTTACAGTATTTGACAGATCAAGCACTGGAAAAGCCAGGTACAGATGAGATTGCCACATTGATGGATATTATTGAGAAACTACAGGTATTTGATTCAGAATCAAAATTGCTCCGTACTCTGCACTTGGCAGCCTTGCAGGCAGAGGGATCTCATGAATATGATAGTAGATTTCAGCAAATGACAAGCGTTCTTGTCACAAAGCGTCTATCTGACTTAGCTGGTGAATTTAACCAAAATCATAGAGAAAGCCTCGGGTGGCACATTTACAAAGTTTGTGCCATAAGAGAGATTGCTCCAATTCCTCTATTGGTGAGTGATGACTGCTATGCACGTGATATTACCATAGATCCTCCCTATGCACCAAGTAAGCTATCAAAATCTCTTGATGAATTTACACATATGCTTGTCGAGTCAGGCATTCTTAATTCTGACCCTACTAAAAATATGTATTCTGCTTATCAGGCTATTGAAAAAATGTACTGGCGAGATGGCGGGGTATGGCCAAATACTACAAAAGACGAATGGGATAAAGTATTAAAGCACTTCAACACAAATTTAGTTAATCGTTTATTTTATGACTTTGCAGGATTACTAGATAATGATCAAGTAGTATCCGAACTGGGAAGCATGATGTTGGAAAAAGGCCTTATTACAAGGCCCGCAAAAGATGATCCCTATGATTTTTGTACGCAATTGGTGTATTTACAGCTCGATAGTCGTCATATGCGACATGATATCGATAAAGCTGATTGGGATGAAATAAAAAAATATTATGACAAATATGTTCGTCCAATAGTTTATACAGATCGGCTGGTTGCCCCTGGGGTACATCAAGAGCAATATCTCTTAGGTTCTGCAGACTATCCACCAATCAAGCGTGCTCAGGCAGTTCTGTTTAATTTTCTTATCGATAAGCAACCTGTTGGTTACAAATCGAACTTGTCTACGCCACAACTTGGCTCTTATGGCAAACAGGTTACAATCAGAGATAGTGTTGTTAGGTAAACGAATTGACTTTTCCGCCTTTAGTTGAAATCTCGCCCTTTCCGCCCTCGTTATATTTTGCTAGATACGCCCCGCAGACACATTACCCCGCAATAAAGGTAAGTGCCGTACCAGCCTTACCTGCGCGACCAGTACGACCGATGCGGTGTACATAGTCATCATAGGTGGCAGGCTCGTCATAGTTGATGACGTGCGTCACATCAGGGATATCGATACCACGGG
>CAZJWN010000081.1:0-2817 GCA_964550105.1 uncultured Gammaproteobacteria bacterium | reverse complement strand
ATATGAAAGCATATCTCATGGAAGCGATCGGAACATTTTTCCTCGTACTTGTTATTGCACTTACTGGTAATCCAGTCGCAATAGCTGCAACACTCGCAGCGATGATCTATGTAGGCGCACATGTCTCAGGTGGACACTACAATCCAGCGGTGAGCATCGCTGTTTCCATAGTTGGAAAACAGGGATGGGTAAAAACACTCCGCTATGTGATCGTGCAACTGGGTGGTGCGATGCTTGCTGTATTGGTCGCCCAAGTATTGACAGGCAAAGTACTGACAGTGGTACCTGCATCAGAAACACTTATGTACCAAGGTATCTTGGCTGAGAGCTTGTTCACTTTTGCACTGGTCTCAGCAGTTCTCCATACTGCAGTGAGTCATAAAGCTGCGGGCAACTCATATTTTGGGATGACGATCGGACTCACGGTCCTCATCGGAGCATACAGTGTGGGAACACTATCGGGAGGTGCATTCAACCCAGCAGTAGGTATAGCACCACTTATCTACGGATTCTTTGCCACCAAAGTGTTTATAGTCGAACACTTGATCATGTATATAGTTGGACCGCTCATGGGCGCAGTTCTTGCCGCTCAGTTTTATCAGCTCACCCATGCTCATGAAAAACACGAGTGATCTGATCATGGTGACAGGAAACAAGGGTAAGGTAGCGGTGGTTTCTCGAGCCCTTTCGAGACCAGTCACTCAGGTTGAATTGCATTTGGATGAGATCCAATCAATGGATCAATCTGAGATTGTGAAGCGCAAATCAGAAGATGCTCATCAGATCGTACAAAAGCCACTCTTGACCGATGATGGAGGTCTCTATATCTATGAATGGAAAGGATTTCCCGGACCATTTGTGAAGTATATCGAGTCAAGTGGAGGACCTCAGCTGATGCTAGATATGGCTCGATCTTTGACTGATCGGCGGGCATATTTCATCTGTGCGATGGCATATCATGATGGCAAAGATGTCCATGTAGCTGAGGGACGGCTCGAGGGGAGACTGACCACCCAGCTACAAGGTGAAGGATGGGGATTCAATCCGATATTCATCCCAGAAGAATATGATCAGACCATGGCACAGCTGTATACTGCAGGTATACCATTTGTATCACATAGACATAAGGCGCTAGATCAGCTTAAAAAGTTTTTCATCTGATTCGATACCCATGCCACATATCATTTTTACCGATCACGCACTCAAAAGACTTGAAGAGCGATATTTTAAAAAGACCATGGTCGAGTTCACCATATCTTCACCCGATAGGGTATCACCCGGGAAACAAACAAGCACGATGGAGTACGTGAAAAAGTTTGGTGCAAAACAGGTGACCGCGATTGTGGGCACGGCTCGTACGGGTGAACCACTTGTTTTATCCTGTTGGATCGACCCTCCCTATGAAGGCACGAGAGATCATGCAAAGCAAAAACGCTACCTCATCTACAAAAATGCCGGTTTCTGGAAACGCATCTGGATGGATATCCTCAAGCTGGTCGGACTGTAAGGTGTTGTATTTTGATATGTTTTGTGTACCATTGAGTTCTATACATTGTTTATGGAACTCAACTACAGCCCACTCCCGCCCTCACTGAGTCCGGAAGTTGTCCCACCGAATCATACGAAAATGGCGATGATCATCTTAGGGGCTTTGGGAACGCTTACAGTCGTGATACTCTCGGTGCTTTTTTTCATGTATGGACGTGAATCAACACCAGCAAAAACTACTACGAGTGAAGTGACCCAGGAGACATCGACTGGGATCAAGCCAACTGAAAAAAAATTAGTAACACCAACAAAAAAACTTACCACAACTCCAACCAAGGTACCCACATCAACCCCCTCCCCAACACCTTCAGGTGTCCCCACACCAACGATCACAACTACCCCGACACCTACTCTGACTCCCGTAGCGACTCTGACCCCAACACCTTCTCAAGCACCTACGTCGACTGCGACTCCAACAGCCACCACCGCGCCCACAGAGACGCCTACTGTGACTCCAACTCCAACGACCTGACCTGGTATCATAGAGGGCTCAAAAATGATCACCGTGCACATCATACGTGAGGAATATAACAAACAGACAATGGAGTAGTTACTGGAGACCTAGAGTCTTGCCCGTTGGACGATCTCAGCTTCGATGATCTCTTTTGGTCGACCATATTTGAGTCGAGATAGTTGCATGATAGCTTGAGCGATTTTCTCACCTGCAGCACGATCAGCCATATGTTTTGCGTAGTCTTTGGTCATATCGATCGAGAAGGGGGGCACAGGCTCGTTGTTTACGATCGTTTTCATATAGGCATGGAAACGTTCTTGGTTCACGATATCAGTCTCATTGAAATACGGTAGAAATTCACGCTGCAAGAAACTTGCATCGGTGACACCGGTCCGCAAAACCATCTGAGTACCGACGTTACCAAATACAGCATTTTTCACTTCCTCGTCCATCTGACCGATGAATTGGTTGGCTACGGTGAGCGCAAGTTTGTATTTTCTTGCCTCTGAAAGAATCGTTGCGAAATCGGGCGTCGCAAAGTTTTGGAATTCATCGACATAGAGGAAGAACTCCCGTCTTTTATCTTGAGGCTGATCAACTCGACTCATAGCTGCTGCAAGTATCTTTGGCACGACTAGGAGACCCAAGAAGGTCGAGTTCTCCTCACCCATCTTTCCCTTGGATAGATTGACGAGTAGTATCTTTCCTTCATCCATGACTTTACGGAAATCAAAGGAAGATTTTGATTGACCGATGATGTTGCGCATCATGGTGTTGGTGATAAATTTGCCGAACTTCGAAACGATATAGTCAAG
>CAZJWN010000080.1:0-2874 GCA_964550105.1 uncultured Gammaproteobacteria bacterium | reverse complement strand
CATAGTTTACCGCAAGATCGTATAATAGGAAGATGATCACAAAAATAAAGCTCTTTCTATTTCTCGTCCTTTTGGGATTTGCTGGATTTGGCGCCTACGTTGTATTCAACCGTATCTCCCCAAAACCCGCATATATTGAGCGACCCACTCCCGATGCAGTACTCAAAAGCGTCCAGTCGCTCGCTCGCCTCGAAACCACGACCTATACCGTCGAAAAAATCATCGATGTGGGGACGGTCGAGTCCCAGGGGATCATCCAGGATCTCCTCTTTGGCGACAAACTCCTCCTCATCGCAACAGGTGAGGTCGTCGCAGGTATTGACCTAGGGAAAATGACGAGCACGGATGTGTCAACCCAAGGTGACAAGATCGTAGTGCGCCTCCCCGCACCTGAAGTGTTTTCAGTGAGTCTGAATGAGCCACAAACGCGCGTATTTGACCGCAAAACAGGTCTTTTGAGTAGGCCGGACAAGGACTTGGAAAGTGAAGCACGCAATCGAGCTGTCGAGCAGATCAGATCATCAGCCTGCTCTGGCGGGATTTTGCAAAAAGCCAATGAAAATGCAGTGACCCAGATCACGCGCCTCGTGCCTGGAGTGACGGTAGATATAACGAGCGTAGCAGCAAATACGTGTGCGAAGTAGGGTCATCTACGTGCTGCTTGTGTAAGGACTCCTTCTTGTGGTACAACATTTAAATCAAGAGCTCGATGGTGCGCAATAATGCTTTCTGCAGCCAACGAGACTTGATCGCGCAATTGCGGTCTTGTGTCTCGATTTATTTTACCTGTTGCATTATCAAGTATTAGGTCTATTCTATTCGCAATAATATACGTTCCCGCCTTTGTGGAATCGTTTAATCCCCATCTTCCAGTGTCTAGCTCCATGTCTACTCCGCACCAATCTCGAATACATTTTCCTATCTTCCCAGGTGTATACCAGATCGCCCCACTCTTGCCTTCTCTTGCCTCAGACAAGTCGACGGAACCATAAGCACCAACACGTTTCATCCTTGCATCACGTGTCATCCCATCTTCACGAGGGATATGTTCAAACCCCAGCGCATGCATTGCTTCAGTAAAGCCCCATCTGCCATCTTTGTTAACATCAAATCGTGAGTCTATCTGACCTAAAATGGTGCCGAGCCCAGATCTTGTCAGGGCTGAAATATGGGTCTCGGGATTGAATGTGTCTGTATTCTCAGGTCCATTACTCAATACATCCCGAACCAGTCCGTCACGCATCTGGGTTAGAAATGCTTTTATGCCTTCTTTGTTAGTAGCAATAATACCTGAGGGTGATTTATCGAGCTCTTTGATAGCCTGATCAAATTGGTCGATCTCGCGGAGTTTGATGAAGCCTGCCGCTTTCATACCATCTATATCTACAAGTATCTTTGAGGAGCCCTCCATCATATTTGCTGTCCTTTCTGCTACAACTTGAGTGCCATCGCCTAGAGCTTGAAGCAGCTCATTATTCTCAAGTTCTGGTTTTTCTCGTTTCAGATCATTAGCAACAGTCTGAATGTCCCTCCACAACTCAGTGTCTTGTCCAGGATTACGGAGAAATCCATCCGTAATAAATTGAGCTTTCCCTCCACTAGCAATGTATTTCTCAATAAATGTGGTGAGCCTGGGTATAAAGACCCTTTCTTTCATGTATTGATACTGACCTGGATCTAACATAACTCCTGCATTCATATCGGACTCTATTTTCCGCACAATGGGATCATTAGAATACGTCGGATCTTTTACTAATTCTCGAAACCCGTCGCCTGAAGAGAAATATGCGACACAATAACCATTTTTAGTCAACTTGTGGGTGAGTTCATCTGCAACAACTGATTTTCCTGCGCCTGATGGTCCAAAAAGATGAGTAAATGAGCCAAAAAATCTTTTTAGTGAATTTGGTGACATGGTCGACTATTTTACCAAAAAATACGCTCAATTCAAGACCTTTAGACACTAGAGACAGTCTAAACCTATTTTTTGTAGAAGCGACGATACACGAAGATACCGATAATGAGTAGTGGGAGCCAGATGACAGAGTAAACTGCCATTCCGATGAGCCACGTTCCCAGTCCGCGGAGCGTGGTGACGAGGTTGCGTACTGATTGCTTGAACATCACCTCTGGCCTCCAACTATCATTTGGCGCATAGGGCAAGTCGTACTCATCAGCAGAAAGATACACAGAAAGGCGCGATGTCTCTGAGGTGTTCTCTAGATACTTTTGCTGTCCAACGAGACTATCGATCTGATTTTGGAGATTTTGGAGTTGGGAGAGGAGATTCATTTTTTCTTCGATGGTCCCCGCTTCGCGGCGAAGCTGGTCAAATTGAGTATATGTATCGCGCAGTAGAGCTAGTCGTGCTTGGGTGTCGGTATATTGGTCGGTGATATCGATCCCGTTGATCTGCTCTGAGACGACCTTCACGCCTAGCTTACGGTACGCAGCGATGACCTCAGTGAGCTTGTCAGAGGGTACTCTGACGGTAAAGCTACCTGTGGCTGACTCCTCGGGGGTGCTGACCGAAGCATTGACCATGAATCCTCCTGCTTTCTCGGCAAGAGTAATCATCTGAGCTTGGGTTTCGGCGACTTTTGATACGACGATAGACATGGATGCGTCACGGCTCACCATGCGTGGGTTGCCCGGGGCGACACTCTCAGGTTGAGGAGACGTATCATAACCCTCTGCTGCTCGTTTTGACATGCTGAGCGAGGGTACACCCATCGCTACCCCGCTTTGCTCCTGATCGAGGCCCATATAATTTCGGCTTGAGTAGGATATCGGCCGGATCATGGTCGAATTTCGAAGTAAGTAGAGGATCACAATGATCGCAACTACGAGAAGTTTGTTTCCGCGAATCCAAGT
>CAZJWN010000079.1:0-2909 GCA_964550105.1 uncultured Gammaproteobacteria bacterium | reverse complement strand
TAACCATTCTTCACCATTTTTCACCCTATGTCAAGGGGTATTTACATAAAAACCATAATGGACCGTTCTAGCAATCTATAGCGAGTATTATGAAATGTCTGGCAAGCACAGATATACTGGATGAAATCACAGCCAAATATGGCCTTTTTGCTCTGGGGTAGGTGATTTATGGTGGATGGGGTACTTTGATGATGTGTGGCCTATGTCGAGGGATCTCATCTGTGCAGGTTCTACCCATCATTTATCCATCCATTTTGTTCTCCATGGATTAGAATTGATATACATGAATAGGTTCATCTCAAAAACACGATCAATCATCTTCTCACAGCAAACTGGGATCATATCCACTACTCTACTCATCTCGAGCATGTTTCTGGTGGCGAGAGTATTTGGCCTAGTGAGATATCGTGTATTCAATAGTTTTTTCTCAAAAGAAGAGTTGGAGATCTTTTTCGCCGCGTTCCGTGTACCTGATTTTGTATTTGAATTGTTGATCACGGGAGCGCTCACAACCTCGTTTATCCCATTTTTTCTCAAGTATCGGGATGACCCCCAGAAGCAAAACTTGATCATTTCATCAGTCATCAATCTCATTGGTCTGACGCTCATCATACTTTCTGTAGTTCTTTTCATCACTATGCCGTATGTGGTACGGATAACCGTATTGGGATTTGATGAAGCTTCCCTGCAACAAGTAGTGTATCTATCGCGTATCTTCCTCATTGCCCAACTGCCATTTCTTGTGCTTGGCAATATAGCCACGGGAATCTCTCAGGCATATAAGCGTTTTCTGATACCGTCTTTCGCACCAGTGATATACAACATCGGTATAGTCATCATCACAGTCCTACTTGCTCCGCGATATCATATCGATGGGGTGGCTATCGGTGTCATCGTTGGTGCTATTTGCTTTTTCCTTATCCAGATTCCTCAACTTTTTCAATTGAGCTTCCGATACAAACTCATCATCACCTATCTCACCGAGATCAAACACTTCCTCAAGACAATTACTCCACGCATATTCACGGTCCTTGCTGCACAGATTGAGGTCACCATCGATCAGACTCTTTCAACACTTGTTTCAACGGGAGCTTATACGATATTTTACTATGCACAACATCTCCAGCTTTTGCCTGTTTCGATCATCGGGATGGCTTTTGGACAGGCTTCATTGCCCTATCTCTCTGAGATATATCAGAAAAAACAAGTGGGTGAATTCAAAAAAGTCGTGGTTGATTCTCTGAGTAATCTACTCTTTATAACTGCTCCTATCATGGTTTTCTTTGTCGTCGCGCGGACTCCTATTGTCCGTTTGATTTATGGAGGTCAGCGGTTTGATTGGGCAGGTACTGTGTCTACGGCTGAGACTATGTCGTATTTTGCTTTATCGATACCATTGCATAGTTGCTATTACTTTCTGACTCGTTGTTACTATGCGACCATGGACACGCGGACACCATTTGTAGTAAGTATCGCCTCAATAACGCTCAATACTGTGCTTAGCTATATAGCTGTTGCCGTGTTAAAACTTCCGGTTTGGTCGTTGGGAGTCACCTTCAGTATCGCAATCACACTACAAGTGACGATACTATTGGGATTGTTTCATCAGAAAGTACTCGCGCTTGAGCTCAAAGCACTCGCAAAGGAAGTCCTGAAAATCGTCATAGCTTCAGTTCTCGGAGTTGCAGTCATGTACCCTACACAGCGCATCCTCGATGGACTCATCTTTGACACGACTCGGACTATCAACCTCGTATTTCTCCAGCTGTGTACGGGGAGTGTGCTCATCATCAGCTATCTATTTTCATGCTGGGCACTCAATGCCCGGGGATTGTATTTGATTTCACAGGCTATGATGAGCATCAACCGTATGAAAAACCGTGTCACCGACTCATTTATACCAGTTGATGTCCAGTAATATTATAACTTGTTGCGCCATATGAAAAAATTTCTATTCATAATAGTGTTTTTTGTGACAATCATCGGAAGTATATACATTGTGTTCCGTGAGGGTGTCATGCCGGTAAACACCCTCGATACTGCTCCGCTCACGTTTGTGGTGCGCAAGGGAGACACGGTCAATATGATCATAAACAACCTTGCCATGGAGCGGATGATCCGAAATCGGATAGTGATGTATGTCATCGTGAAACGACTTGGTATCGAGCGTGATATCCAAGCTGGAAGTTTTAAGTTGACTCGGTCCATGGATGCATATGAGGTGGCACAGGCGCTCACTAAGGCCACAGATGATGTGTGGGTGACCGTGCGAGAGGGTCTGCGCAAGGAGGAGATTGCCGACATTTTTGCAAAGGATCTACCCACTTTTGTGCCTTCAGAGTTTATAAGCAAAGCAGAGGAAGGATATCTTTTCCCTGACACATACCTCGTACCGCGACAGGCTGATGCTGATTTTATGATCAAGCTGATGACCGATACGTATGCTTCGAGGATAGACTCTACGATTCGCGATCAAATGAAGAAAAAAAATATGACTGAAAAAGAGGTGATAATTCTTGCATCACTCGTAGAGCGAGAAGCAGTTGGTGCAGTTGATAGACAGGCAATCGCCTCTATATTGCAGCGGAGACTGACAGAACCAATGCGTTTACAGGTTGATGCAACAGTCCAATATGCGCTCGGATACCAGCGTCAGCAAAAAAGCTGGTGGAAACGCCCAGTCTTGCTCGATGATCTAAAAGTTGAGTCACCATACAACACGTATGAAAATGACGGTCTGCCAAAGGGCCCTATTTGTAATCCAGGTTTGGCGGCAATCAAGGCCGTCATCGAGGCAGATCCGTCTACTGAGTATTTGTTTTATGTCCATGATGACAAGGGAAACGCTCACTATGCAGAAACATACGAAGAGCATCTAATGAATGTAGAGAAGTATGTGGATGTGAAAT
>CAZJWN010000078.1:0-3021 GCA_964550105.1 uncultured Gammaproteobacteria bacterium | reverse complement strand
GGATCGAAGGAGTTTTTCAATTTGCTTGAGTTGCCATCGCGCGAACCAGTCATGTCAGGATACGTACCACTGAGTCTGCGTGATCCCTCGATCCATTTTGAAAAGGTTTCCTTTAGTTACGAGGATTCACGCGAAGTCATCAGCGATATCACCCTTGACATCAATGAGCGCGAGACAGTGGCATTGGTAGGACGGAGTGGGGCAGGCAAAACCACGCTCGTAAGTCTCATCATGAAGTTCTATGATCCAACACGAGGAAACATATCGATGTGCGGACATAGCTACAAAGAGCTGAATCATATCGATGTTCGTCACAACATAGCACTCGTATTCCAAGAAAATGAACTATTCTCAACATCTATCAGAGAAAACGTCACCTATGGATCACGTCACACTGATGCTGAAGTGCAAAAGGCACTCGAGATGGCCCAGGCATGGGAGTTCGTCAAAAAGCTACCAAAGGGCATGCATAGTGAGGTCGGTGAGCGAGGTGTGAGACTATCGGGTGGACAGAAACAACGTATTCAGATAGCCCGAGCAATACTCAAGGACGCACCTATACTGATTCTTGATGAGGCCACAAGTAGTCTCGATGCTCAGAGTGAGCTGGCAGTCCAATCGGCCATGGAAAATCTGATGCGTGATCGTCTCACACTCATCATCGCCCATAGATTTTCTACATTGCGTGATGCTGATCGTATCATCGTGCTAGACGAGGGAAAGATCGTCGATCAAGGTACCCCCACTGAGCTCGCCAACCGTCCGGGTATATATAGCGATCTCCTACGGTTCCAAATAGAAGGAAACAAAAAACTACTCGCGAATTATGAGATTTATTAACACTATCCACTTGATTTGAAGCGATATCCGTTTCATGGAGTGAGTGTGGCTTCTGGGGTAGATGAGAGTGGAAGTAGTATGCCAGACTCACTTGCAGCAGTGGCACTCACCTGTTCCAACTCCGCCATCCGCGCTTGATATGCATTTCTTTGGATATTTGACACCGATCGAGAGATATTAGTTGTCTCCACGGGCACTATGGTGATCATCACGGTATTACTTGATGAACTGGGAAGATAGCTTATACTCTTTGATAATACGAGATACACGACACCCAAGAAGGCAACAAAAACGAATATAAGAACAAAAATATGTCGTATCATGATCTAAATTGAGCCTCAGTATAACATGATAGACAAAGTGTGATCAACACTGCCCCCCCGCCCGATGAGGTTGTTGAACAAGCTCAGTATATGCTACGATTAGTGCTATGCCGAATCCCGATCCGATGGTCAATGCACTCCCGCTCACCCCTACTATCCAGGTAGGACAAATCCACGAAGACAATACAGTGAAAGTCATACTGGCAACATTTATCATAGGGTTGTTGGTAGGAGGATCAGCCCTTCTCATCATGGTGAGTCTGTGGAGAATCCACCTAAAGAGTCAAAAAGCTGCAGAGATCGCGGGAGCATCGCTTGGCAATCCTCGAGCCGGTTGTAATATGGGTGAGACTCGATACAAGGCTGTACGCTGCGCATACATCATCCTGTCGTATGATGAAAACGGGACGATCAAGCAGCATGGTTCAGCAATCAGCTTGGGCAATGGACTACTGGTCACCAATAAGCACGTGACGCAAGGATCGATCACCTTCAAAACGAGAATAGGTGAGGATGAGCGACCGCTTGACCTGGTGCAATCATCATCCGAGTATGATGTGTCTCTACTCAAGACAAACGATACACTTCCGAGCTGTCCATTTTTTGATAGTGATCAGCTTGCCCAAGGAGAAGAGTTGCTTGCTGTAGGGTGGCCGAAAGAACGAGATCAGATAGAGCCCGCGATCACTCGGGGTATTTTCTCGCGGTTCAACACGCAAAAAGATGGTCAAAAATATGTTCAGACAGATGCGGCCATCAACCCTGGCAACTCAGGCGGACCACTTTTCAATGAGTGTGGGATCGTGGGGATGAACACAGCAAAGTTCTCATGGTTTGATACCAAGACACCCATCGAGGGTCTGAGCTTGGCCCTCCCCGCCAAACGGATACTTGAGATAGTCAAAGAGCTTCAAAAATGAGCGACTATATATCTACAGTGAGTGAGACCGGGCAGTGATCTGATCCCATGACATCGGGATGGATATCAGCGGCTACGATATTTTTCTTCAGTTTTTCACTTGTCAGAATGTAGTCGATCCGCCAACCCACATTTCTTGCACGTGCACCACCCCAGTTAGTCCACCATGTGTAGTAGCCATTTCCCTTGTGTGAGATGCGAAACGTATCGACAAATCCCGCATCGAGAAATGACTGAAATCCTGCACGTTCTTCTTGAGTGAATCCATGCGTGCCATCATTTTCTTTTGGTCGAGCGAGATCATCTTCTGTGTGTGCAACGTTGAGATCTCCGCAAAAGATCACTAGCTTTTTCTTCTCGAGGTGTTTGCAATGTGCGAGAAATGCGGGGTCCCACACCTTTTGTCGGAGTGAGATGCGCGTGAGATCGCCCTTGCTATTGGGTGTGTAGACGGTAACTACATAAAACTTTTCGTATTCTGCGGTGATAACACGTCCCTCACTCGTAGGATCGCCATATTGATCTGTGAAAGTATATTTCTTTTGTACTTCGGGTACAAATCCATTGATCACCGAGAGTGGTACGGTCTTTGTAAAAATAGCCGTTCCTGAGTACCCTTTGCGCTTTGCCGAGTGCCAGTACTCGGTGTATTCAAACGGATCGATAGGGGACTCGTGTTCCATGGCCTTGGTCTCTTGAAGACACAGAATATCGGGGTTGTGATCCTTCAGAAACGTTTGAAAGAGTCCTTTATTCCACACACTCCGGATGCCGTTCACGTTCCATGAGTAGATCTTGAGCATGCGGATGATTATAGACTATGAAATATAAAACATGAAATATGCCAAGTAAAATGGTTAGAATCTGTATAAAATCAATGTGCGAGCGGTTATGCCGGGAGCAATCCCAGTGGCGAAGGTATAGATTATAAGTAACAAA
>CAZJWN010000077.1:0-3085 GCA_964550105.1 uncultured Gammaproteobacteria bacterium | reverse complement strand
CTTGAGACTTTTCTCGATTGCCTCGATCCTCTTTGAGATCTGGCTGGCAAAATCCCCCACGTTCTGAGCTCGATATCCCGCATCTGCTCCATCTACGAGGTATCCTTGGCTCAATGATTTTCCAAGCTCATGGTCATTGCGGAGATATCGTTGATAGAGAAACGTTGCAAACTCTATGACAGCCTTTTTTTCTTTGAGCTTGCCTCCATCGAATTTGATCATGCTTGGCAAGATGTCGGCATCAGCGAACGCCTGGAGATCGTTGACCCCGACGTTTTCGACCGATTTCCACAGTCTCACTATGCCATCATGTTTTTCTGTACCATCCTCATCCTCATACTTGATCTGAAACTTGGGTTGGCCACCGAGTGCACCAAATGTATAGAGTTTTTTGTCGATCACTCCCAAGTTTGCTAGTTTTCTCCAACCACGGAGTGTGTCGTACCCGCCCACTTTCAGCTCATTGATAGGGCGATGTGCACGAGCTACGTCATTTTGAAAATACTTGGTCATGTCCCATGCGAGTCGACCCATCTCTTCGGTCTTGCCGCTATCCCAGGTGTCAAATCCCTCCTCACTCATCGCAAACGGATCCCAGTTTATTTCTGTCACTCCGTCTACTTTGTAGTTATGAGGCATGTTGTAGGAGGGGAGCCACATCGCACCTTTGAGCGCGAGATCATGGTCACCTTTGGGGGGGAATCGCATGAGTCGTGCATATGGGTTGAAGACTCCATTGAATCCTTGCTTATCCTCAGCTTGACCTTGGAATCCTCGTGTTGGATTCGCATATGAGTAGAGCTGTTGATAGCGGAATCGTCCAGCAAAAACCATCGTGAGTGCGTGATACATCACGCGTTGTCGCTGCCAATCAGGGAGATCGGGATAGCTTGATTTGAGAAACCCCTGTACTGTTTTCAAAATATTTGGAGTACCGCTTTCAGCTGCATCTGAGAAAAACTCTTCATAAAACTTTCCTCCTCCGTCATTTCGCCAGTCTTTTTCTCCAAGGCGTTTTTTGAGGATAGACTCGATCACTGAAGCTGCACGTGAGATGTACTCTGAATCCTCCATAGCGTAGATGCGGTCTATATTGGTCGCTGTCATGGAGCCTTTGACGAGGTTGGCAACTGATTTGAAAAAAGGATCGCCCTGACCTCCGACATATGATACATATCTGAATTCGTGTCAAGCCTCAAAAAACTTATCATCAGTTTTCGCATGTTCAGTAAGCTCTTTGATAAAGCTGCCGATCGTACTTGTTTTTTGCTTTTGAGCAGAGGTGGATACGGTGATTTTTCGGGGAAGATATGGATCTTGACCCTCCTCAACATATTCTTTACCTTTATTCATGTCTATGTATATGTCCTTGAATCCTTCCCGTCCTAAGACGACGAACTTCATGCCCTGTAACGAATCCTTATTCACGGCATTGGCCTGGCTAGTCAGATTTGCGAGCATGCTCGTAAAGTGTTTGAACAGCTCTGCTGGGTTGGTATATACGTCCCCCGTTGCAGTCAGTGTCTCTTTGTATTGCTTGCCTGGCTCGGTAGAACTGGCGAGGTATCCTCGATAGATATTGCTTGTCGTATAGAGCACCGTTCGTCGCAGTGAGTTGGCAACGTTTTCGACTGCTTTCGCATCCTTTTGCTCTAGGGTGAGTTCAGAAAACTCATTGCCCGGTTCCGACATAAGTTGCATCTCAAGATCGTAGTGACGCTTATACATATCGATAAAGTCGGCGACTTTCTCTCCATTTTGAGTCAGATCGAGGGCATTGCGACCATCGATGATGGTGGAAATACGGGCGATTTTCTCATCATTTTCCTTGCTCATTCCTTTGTTTGCTTTTAGCTCTGACTGGAGCTTCCGGAGTCCTTTGGTTACTTTGTCCCATACGCCTTTATCAAAGTTTGTCCCAGGTTTATCAGGATTTGGACCAGTCTCATTGGTAAACCTCATAAGCTCTTCATTGAATTCTTCCACTGTGTATTCACCAGGTTCTGCTCCAATTCTTTTCCTGTCCGCATCGCTCATGTTGATAATCTGGGCATTGAGCGAGAGAGCAAGATCTTTTTGAAGTTTGGCCATCTTTTGACTGTCAAACGAACCTTGCCCTTGGAGCTCGTAATAACGGATACGCTCATTGATCGGCATATTTTTAACATTGCCATATTTTTTTATGAGCTCATGCATGGGTGCATCGTCAGTATCAATATCCTGCCTATCACTGAGCAGTCTCCCAAATCTTTCTTCGATTTGATCGGCGGTTTTATTTGCTATACCATGCGGTAGGCTGTTGTCACGGGCTGCCATGAGAAGTGCTTTGAGTATAACCTCATGTACCACAGATAAGTTTTGTTTCGACCACAAGACAACATCATTTTCGAGAGCAGTCTTATTCGGAGCATCCACCCCATTGAAGTTCAGATACTCAGGATTTTTGATTAGTTTGTACAGAAAATCGAAGTAATAGACGGCATTTTGGCTCGACATATTCTCGATAGCAAGAAGTGAAAAGTTTTTGAGTACTGTCGTCACCTCTTTGTACTTCTCCTTACTCAGATTTCCTAGTTCTCTCATCAAGTCTTTTCGTTGCTGATCGGTGAGCTTATCGAACTTGCTGAGGAGGTCAGCCTTTTTGTTCACGGCACCGCCTATGCGGGAGATCAGTTTGGAGGCGGTCTTGGCAATCTTTGTGAGGTTTTCTGCCTTTGCTACCCCCTTTTTCATATCCTCAAGACTTTTTTTTACTGCTTCTTTGACACCTTCCTCATCGAGGTCCTTGTGCATTTCACGGACATGCATCTCCAACATTTGGTTGATCCTCTCGTCTTTGTCTGTTTGGTTCTGATTCGAGTTGTCGGCGTTATCAACTTCCTCGATCTGTTTATCAGCCAAAGCTTTTCCAGCAGCTATCTCTGCTTGGAGGGGATCTGTGGTGTTATTTCTGAGTTCTGGTGACATAAGATAATTGGGATTTACAACATCACGATCTGAGCTGATTGATAAATGAGGGTAAACCGACGTGATTTGAGATGAAAGCGGTGGTGAGTGATGCAGTGCGAAGGAACCCATCAAAATT
>CAZJWN010000076.1:0-3133 GCA_964550105.1 uncultured Gammaproteobacteria bacterium | reverse complement strand
GTCTGGATGCTGCTCTAAAGTCATAGAGTAAAGACCCAAAATGGGTGTATAGTGTGGCATTAGCAAATCATATTGATACTATGCCTACCCTCATCTTACTTTTGGTCGCTGGATCAGCCCTGGTCTATATATCCGGATACAACTTCACGCCTGTCACGGTCAATTTTGGTTTCTATGCGATCTCAAATATTCCTCTTTTCTATGTCATAGTCGGCTCTGTCGTGGCCGGATTACTCCTGTCTTATCTGATCAATCTCATCCCGGCTATCTCGAACTTTTTTGCACTACGGGGTAAAAATAGAGAGATCAAAAAAGGAAAAAGCGAAGTACTTGAATTGACCAAACAAGTACACCAA
Source organism: uncultured Gammaproteobacteria bacterium (assembly GCA_964550105.1). Taxonomy (GTDB): domain Bacteria; phylum Patescibacteriota; class Microgenomatia; order UBA1406; family GWC2-37-13; genus JAGOLU01. The sequence goes on along the minus strand of CAZJWN010000076.1, from coordinate 2,777 downwards.
CTCGAACTTGAAAATGAAAGACAGAGTCATGCTGCGGGTGTTAAACCAAAAGATCCAAACTCACTGTGAAAATATTTTTAGTCAAAATCTGGAAAGCTCTGCATCTCCCAAAGGGATTGCAGCTATTCATCATGCGGTTTGTACAGGATCAGTTTCTCGTCGGGGTGACTGGAGTCATATTCAACGCAAAAAATGAGGTTCTTCTTTTCAAACATACGTATCGTACCCATGCGTGGAGCTTACCAGGAGGATATATGAAGTCTGGTGAACATCCCCGCGAGGCACTCGAGCGGGAGATCAAGGAAGAGTCAAATCTCGTGGTGAGCATCGATGATTCTTTGAAAACGCGTACCGACCGCGATACGGCGCGCTTGGATATGTGCTATATCGGTGTCCTCATCGGAGGTGAATTCACTCCTTCACACGAAGTGTCTGAATATGGATTTTTCAGCCAAGATACTCTCCCTCTCCTGCGCAAAAATCAGGTGTTTCTGATTGATGAAGCCCTGAAACAGAGAGCGCTGAGTGCTGCTTGATGTTCCGCTGATCTGCTCACTCAGCACTACTCGCATATTGAATACAAAACTGGCTATTGACAAGTACTACAACTAGTTGTACTATATGAAGTATGACAACTACTACAAACAAGCGTGTCACGCTGTTTATGGATCCTGATATAGCTATTCATGCCCGTGCTCAGGCCGTAGTTGAAAACCTGAGTTTGACTGATCTTGTCGAAAAAGCATTACTCAAGTATTTGCCAAAGGCAACCGTAATCAAAAAGGCAAAGATCAAAGCAGGTCTCGATCATTGATATCCTCTACTTCTTCAATCGTTTCTTCGGTCATTAGTAGTTCGAAATATATACCTATGGTAGATCACAAGAAAGTTCAGCCCGATGAGGGAAAAGTCGGTATCAGTCCTATGGCTGTAGCGGTCACTGGTGCAGTCGTGGGGATAGGCTTAGCAGTTGCAGGTGCAGTCGTGCTCTCTGATGAAAAAAACAGAGAGAAAGTCAAAGACGCACTCGCAGATGCAAAAAAGCATACTAAAGAATATGTAGAAGACGTGCAGCAACGTGCCGAAGATAAAAAGATTGAGGTGGAAAATAAAGCCTCAAAGTTAGTCGCAGTTGTTGAACAAGCAGCAAAGGAAGTGAAAAAAATATGAGCGACACTATCAAAGAAACAATCACAACCCAGGCAGAGGAAACTCGTCCTACTGTGATTGTCCCCGCAAAAATAAAGGCATCGCAGTCTCAAACAGTAGAGTACTTGATCTACTTCTTCTTTGGAGCACTCGAGGTGCTTCTGGCATTTCGAATGTTTCTCAAGCTGATGGGTGCGAGTGTCATGAGCTCTTTCGTCGATGTGATATATACACTCACCGGGATTTTTATCCTTCCATTTGAGGGGATATTCCGTAGAGGATATGCTCAAGGTGTGGAGACAACCTCCGTGCTTGAGCCAGCGACCCTGACAGCGATCATCGTCTATGCCATTTTGGCATGGGGAACCGTGCAGTTGGTACATGTGCTTTCAGGAGAACGCCAGGCATCGTAATACGTGATGTTCGCATCTGATAATTAGTTAATTTCTATACAAGAAGGTGAAAATATATGACTACAGTAGTAAATAATCCAGCTCCCGTGAGTGAAAATGGTGGGGCAGGCTTTCTGATTGGTGTGATCGTGTTGATCGGGTTCGTGGTAGTACTCATCTACTTCGGTATCCCCGCAATGCGGCGTATGCAGTCAAGTCAGTCAGTCGTCCCCGCTCCACAAATAGTCTTACCAGACAAAATCAATGTAAATGTAAATCAGACGAAGTGAAATTCTTGACATAATTATTATTTTTTCGATATTTTTAACCTATGGACATATTACTTTGGATCGTTTTCGGACTCATTGCAGGTACCATCGCTAGCTTTATTGCACCAAGTACAAAAGGTGGCATAGTCGGATCGATCATCCTCGGTATCATCGGAGCAGTTGTTGGAGGATATCTTGGCCAGATGCTGTTTGGCATCGGCATCACTGGATTTGATCTCCGATCAATGGTCGTAGCGGTGGTTGGATCGCTTCTCGTCATCGGGGTGAGTCGGATGGTGTAAGCATTGATTATTTGCCCACACTTTGAAGGGTGGTGAGCTACTTATGGATAACAAAACAAACGACACGAGCGGAAGTGTGACCATATGGCCCACTAAAGCTCGTGTCCAACAGGAAGTGGTCGCCTCTCAAAAGCTGGATAATGTGCAAACGGTGGTAAAAAAGCTTCAAACCGACACCAATACGGTAGCGGGATTGGTCAAAAAATCAAATCGCTTGTTGCTGAGCATCTCTACCCATCGGTTTCCTTTAGACTTTTTTCCCGATACGGTGAATATTGAAGAAAGTCGGGTCACTTATATCACTCGGGACTTTTTCTTGACGTCTCATGTCCACAGCATCGACATCAAAGACATCACGAACATATTCATCAACACTTCTCCGTTCTTTGCTCAACTCGCTATCATCTCAAAGACCTTCAAAGAAAACGAAATATACGTCAGTAGTCTGATAAAAAAGGAGGCGATATACGCTCGGAGGATCATCGAGGGCTTGCGCACATTTGAGAGTAAACAGATAGACACCTCTCGCTATACAAGGGAAGAACTCATCACAAAGCTCGAGGAACTCAGCACTACGGAAATCGTCGTGTAGATCTCCTAGCCTTTGAATTCCTTCATACTCTTTACCAGATACTCAATCTCTCCTGTGGTATGGGTTGCGCTGA
>CAZJWN010000075.1:0-3217 GCA_964550105.1 uncultured Gammaproteobacteria bacterium | reverse complement strand
CAGCTGTTTGTGTATATCGCGATTCTGATATTGCTCATCGGGGTGACGGTACTCTTGGTCATGTATTACATCAAGCATCATCGTGAGCCCCATATGTATGACGTGGGTCAAGCACCACCATCTGAAAATCCAGTGCCACCACCTAGTGTCTAACGAGAACCATCTATGCTTGCAAAAGTATACTCAGGAGCGACGCTCGGACTGGAGGGTATCCTCATCACCGTTGAGGTAGATATTGCAGATCGAGGGTTTCCCACCTTCACCATCGTGGGTCTTCCCGGAAAGGAAATCAATGAGTCCAAGGATCGTATCCGTACTGCACTGACCAATACTGGATTTCATATCCCTGACTCACGTCTCACTGTGAATCTCGCGCCAGCTGATGTACCAAAGACCGGGAGCAGATATGATCTCGCGATCGCCATCGGTGTCCTCGCAGCCCAAAAACTCTGTTCACTCGATGTGCTTGAACAGGCATTTTTCATAGGAGAGCTCTCGCTTGAGGGTGGTGTTCGGTCTGTCACTGGAGTCATGCCACTTGCACTCATGGCCGCTCGAGCCGGCAAAACCCAACTTTTCGTCCCGCGAGTCAATGCGCCCGAGGCAGCAGTGGTAGATGATATCGTCGTCTACCCGGTAGATAGTCTGCGTGATCTCATCGATCATCTCGTAGGAAAGTCGATGATCGTGCCACAAACTCAGACGATCATCGACCAGTATCTCCCTTCATACGTCACGGATTTTGCTGATGTACGTGGACAGGGGCAAGCCAAACGAGCCCTCGAGATAGCAGCCGCCGGATCACACAACATCCATCTCAAAGGTGTTCCTGGAGCAGGCAAGACGCTTTTGGCACGATCATTTCCCTCGATATTACCACCTCTCACCAAGTCCGAGATGCTGGAGGTGACTCAGATATATTCAGTCACCGGACTGCTGAGTGGAGCGCCTGTTGTCGCATCTCGACCATTTCGTTCACCACATCATACGACGAGCCGGATAGGCCTCATCGGTGGCGGAACCAATCCTTCTCCCGGAGAGATCAGTCTCGCACACCGCGGAGTACTTTTCCTTGATGAATTTCCTGAGTATGAGCGGGGGACACTCGAGGCACTCCGTCAGCCTATGGAGGATGGTGTGGTTACGATTTCGCGCGCAGCAGGTACAGTCGCATATCCCGCGCGGTTTCTCCTCCTTGCGGCGAGCAACCCGTGTCCGTGCGGATACCTAGGTCACCCAACCAAAGCCTGCACCTGTCCCCAAGCGGGCATACTCAAATACCGTAAAAAACTTTCGGGCCCGATCCTTGATCGTATTGACCTGCATATAGATATACCTCCTGTCGCCTATGAAAAGCTTCATGGCAAAGAAGAAGCCGAGTCGTCTAGCACGATCCGTACCCGAGTAGTAGCTGCCCGCGCCCGCCAACACGAACGCCTAGCTACCATTGGGAAATACTCAAATGTTGAGATGAGTAGCGTGGATGTGCGCAAGCTGTGTATCATCGAGGAGACTGCTGCAAAGCTCCTCAAGCAAGCATCAGAACACATGTCACTCTCAGCTCGGTCACACTTCAAAATCATCAAAGTTGCCCAAACTATTGCAGATCTTGCAGGATCTGCTACCATAAATGACATACACATCGCAGAGGCCTTGCAATATAGACCAAAAGATGAGTAGAATGAGGGTAGTAAATTATATTTTTATAGAAATATTTATGAAAACTCTTAGAAAGCTCGTTATAAGCGGTCTCGCCGTCATTTTACTGACGACTACAGTTATGAGTTTTGCGGTGGGCCCAACACAGGCTGCTGCGGGAGATAATCTCAGGTGTGAATGTACCCAAACTGCAGGTCAGGCTGCAGGGGTGGGCACATGGAAAGGTAGAATGGACAATGGGACTGGAGGAAGAGTTGATGCACCAATCACTGTGTGTACGGAGGCGAGCGTTAGTGGTGCATGTAATCCTCTCACCGACACCTTTATCTCCCCAGGCTTTAAAGTCCCCAGGATAGGTGATTTTCTCGGTAATCTGATAAGACTGTTCTTCTTTATCGCCGGAATCGTAGCCCTCGTATACTTGCTCGTAGGTGCGCTCATGTGGATCACCTCATCTGGTAAAGATGAAAAGGTTCAAGAAGCACGACAACAGATCCAGGCTGCGGTGCTGGGACTCGTAGTCATGGTCGCCGTACTCACCCTCGTGGTGATCGTAGAACAAGTAGTCTTTGGTGGCAAGGTATGTCTCGGAATATCCTGTCCACTTCAGCTCGGCTCATTCAACTTGGTCAAGTGATTTGAGTTGCTCGATATGACACTCAAGCGACGTGCAGATGCACGTCGCTTTTCTTTGGGGGTATCCCACATGGAGCGCATATTTGCAATCACTAGATGATTTTTGGTATAGTGATTGTGCTATGTTCAATCCGCTGCTCATCAGTATGATCATCCGTACGGTATGCATCGTACTTGGTCTCTCTGGCATGATTTATGAGTTGTTTCGTGCTATCGAGTGGGTGAACAATGCGCATAATCCAAGCGGAGTAGAACATGTGAAAAAAAAACTGCAACGAACAACTGTTTTACTTGCAATTTACATAGCTTTACTGAGTGCGATCGTGCTGGTAGAAAAGATACCTTTCAATCCAGACCATCCCATTTGTCTTGGGTTTACGTGTGAGTGGCAGACGAGTCAATAATTATTTTTATCATATGAGACATTTATTCCTCGCTATATTGTGCACCGGTCTTGTATCCGGCATACTACTTCCTCAGTCTGTGTCAGCTCAAATACGTGATTGGGAAGTTTATCAAAAGGATGCTTCAGGAAACATCGAACTCGATGCAAATCGCAACCCAATCATTGTTCAAGATAAGTCTTGTACCGTAGATGGTGTACCGACGCTTCAGTGTCTCGAGGTAGTGTATGACAATATCCTATTTCTCGCATCATCACTGGTCCTCCTCGTGCTATTTGCTATGCTCGTGTATGGCGGCATCCTCTTTATCACTGCGTTTGGTAGTGCTGAGAAAGTCGAGCAAGCGCAAAATACCCTCAAGTGGGCACTCATTGGCATCGGTCTTTTTGCCGCGAGCTATCTGATCTTATTCATCATCGATCAGGCATTTTTGGGAGGTCAGGGGAAAATATTCGAGCTGAGCATACCTGGACCAAGCACAAATCCGTAAAGTGCAAAACACTAAGCTCTAAAATCTA
>CAZJWN010000074.1:0-3300 GCA_964550105.1 uncultured Gammaproteobacteria bacterium | reverse complement strand
GAGGAGGCGATGTCGAGTAGTTTTGGAAACAAATATGCCGAGGGTTACCCAGGGCGCCGATACTACCAAGGCAACGAGTTTGCTGATCAGATCGAGCAGCTCTGCATCGATAGAGCAAAAAAACTATTTGGAGTACCTTTCGTAAATGTCCAGGCTCACTCAGGATCACCCGCCAACTTTGCGGTGCAGATAGCCGTATTGCAACCTGGTGATACATTTATGGGCCTTTCGCTTTCCTCAGGGGGCCACCTCACTCATGGCGCACGACTCACTGCAGGATCAAAGTTTTTCAAAGCAGTTCAGTACGAGGTCAAGCCAGATGGCTATCTCGACTACGATCTGATTGAAAAACTTGCAGTCGAACACAAACCCAAGCTGATCATAGCCGGCACGACCGCATATCCACGCATCATAGATTGGAAAAAGTTCCGAGCGATCGCTGACAAAGTGGGGGCTGTTCTCCATGCAGACATATCACACATATCCGGTCTCATCGTCGCTGGAGCCTACCCTAGCCCAGCACCCTATGTAGATGTCATCATGACCACTACTCATAAGTCACTTCGCGGTCCACGAGGAGCGATGATCATGGTCACTGATCTAGGTCTGAAAAAAAATCCTGACTTTGGGAAAAAGATAAACTCTGCCATCATCCCTGGAATCCAAGGTGGACCCCATCTCAATAGTATTGCCGCACTTGCAGTAGCACTCAAAGAAGCAAGTACGGCGAAGTTTAAGACATATGGAAATCAAATAGTGACCAATGCAGTCGCACTAGCGAGTGAGATGAAAAAGAAAGGATTCGAACTCGTGACTGATGGCACCGATTCACATCTCATCCTCGCCGATATGTCTCCATTTGGATTGCTTGGCAATACGATGGCTGAGGGGTGTGAAGCAGCTGGTATCGTGCTCAATCGCAATGGCGTACCGTTTGATCCGAACCCTCCATTTTATCCATCCGGGATCAGACTGGGTACCCCAGGGATCACCTCCCGAGGTATGAAGGCAAAAGAGATGAAAATCATCGCAGGGTGGTTGAGTGAAATCGCCCAAGATCTATCTAAAATTGCGCATAAACAAAATCAGACGAGTCTCGCTCAAAAAGATCCAGATGTTCGGGCGAGTATCATCAAGAAGTCTAGCGTGCTCAAACGAATCAACCTCGCGGTCAAAACCATGTGCAAGACACATCCTATCCCTGAGCTGTATGCATGATGAATGTAAAGTGTAAAACGTAGAGTGTAGAACAGAGAAACAGTTGATCATGGTAAATAAGGATTTTTTTGAGTCATCTCTGTTTGAGCGAAACGAGTTAGATGACGAAAGAAAAATCCTTATTTACCATGAATAGGACTTTAGAGTTTAGTGTTTAGTATTTAGTATTTGGTCCGCCAGCTGGCGGATTAGTATTTTGACATCCATGCTTTTTTTCCTCGTACTGACCAATGCGCTGATGGTGGGTATTGCTGCCATCACCTATCGTGCACTTCCTCCAGAAATACCCATTTTTTATAACTTCAGTTGGGGTGAATCTCGATTGGGACATCCTCTAAATCTGTTGATCATCATCGCACTGATGAACGCATTTTTTGTAGCTACCAGCATGATACTCAAGAGGTATTATCACAATGATGGCTTTATCAAAAAGACTGTGCAGGTGATTCAACTCATGCATATCACTATCAGTTTCATAGCATATATTCGTATTATCTGGCTTTCTATTTGATTCCTCATATGTATCTGATACTGTATTTCTTCGCAGCACTACTGTTGACCTATGTATGCACGCCTCTGGTCATACAAGGCGCAAAGAAGTATGGCCTGCTCACCGACAGCAACAAGGCAGCACATCCCGCTCACACACATCGAGGAGTCATCCCCCGAGCCGGAGGATTGCCCATCTTCATAGCAATTGTCGTAATCACCCTGATTGCAATCCCCTTACAAAAAAATCTTATCTCGATCCTCATCGGTGGTGCGATTCTCATCGTCACTGGACTCATCGATGATCGGTACAACCTCAGTCCGTATGTGAGGTTCATCATAAACTTTATCGTGGCGAGTGTCACCATCGCAGGAGGTCTCGGAATTCCCTATCTTTCCAATCCGCTCGGTGACCCAATCCAACTCATTGAGCCTCAGTTTGTGTTTCAGCTATTTGATCAGACACATAGTGTCTGGCTCATCGCCGATATTGCTGCCATCATATGGCTCATGTTCCTCATGAATATTGTCAATTGGAGCAAAGGCGTCGATGGCCAACTCCCCGGCTATACGATGATTGCGGCACTTTTTCTAGGTATCACTGCGGCTCGCTTTTCGGCACATGAGATCTCCGCCACACATACTCAGACTCTCGCATTTATCACTGCAGGAGCGTTTGCAGGGTTTCTGCCGTGGAACTTTTATCCTCAGCGTATCATGCCTGGATATGGTGGTGGATCGCTTGCTGGATTTATGCTCGGTGTGCTTTCGATCCTATCATTTGGAAAGGTCGGCGCACTAGCGATCATCCTGGCTGTGCCACTCATGGATGGGATATACACCCTCACCCGAAGGATACTGAGTGGCAAAAATCCATTTAAGGGCGATGATGGACATCTGCATCATCTATTACTGAAAGCAGGTTGGGGTCGCAGACGTATTGCGGTGTTTTATATGCTCATCACCGCACTACTTGGTGCCAATATGCTCTTTCTCGAAGGGGTGGTTATGAAAGTTGCTTTTGCACTCGTTGTATATACAAGTATTGCAGTTTGGATATATATCCTATCCCGCAAGCTGAGAAAGTAATCTAAGATCACGAATTATCAATTGTTAATCGACGTACTCCATGACCACACTCCAAGTAGGCGTCAAAATCATCTTTAGCAATGCAAAAGGTCAGTACTTACTCGCAAAAAGGACAGGACTCAACTGGGGTGAAGGAAAGTGGGAAACTTTTGGGGGGAGGATCGAGCCCGGTACCCCACTGATCGACAACTTGAAGCGCGAGATCCTCGAAGAAACCGGTCTGGCATATTCGGGGATACCTCGACTTCTACTCGCACAAGATATTTTGAAGGAAAAAGATGGTAATCTCACCCATGTAGTGAGACTCACTTATACTGGCCTTATCCCAAAAGGCGTGATCAAGCTCGCCGAAGAACACAATGAACATCGCTGGTTTGAACTCAATGAGCTGAAGAGTATCACCGCAATAGACTCATATCTCCCAGCTGCCATCGCCCTCTTGCCATGATTTTTTGCTACAATCCATACAGTGACTAGTCCTGCTCTGCAGGATAACTTGATAAC
>CAZJWN010000073.1:1698-3370 GCA_964550105.1 uncultured Gammaproteobacteria bacterium | reverse complement strand
ATTTTTTTATTTTTTGCATGGAGCTCAAGGATTTGCTTTCTCGCAGCTAGACCGGGTCGCTCCAGCTGGATACGCTTATCAAATCGTCCAGTCCGGAGGAACGCAGGGTCGAGGAGGTCGGCACGATTGGTCGATGCCATCACCACTACATTATCACTTGGGCTAAAGCCGTCCATCTCAACGAGGATTTGATTCAACGTCTGATCTCGCTCATCATGACTCGGCATGAATCCCTGCCCACGGGCTTTACCTATCGCATCGATCTCATCGATGAAGATGATGGATGGCGCTGATTTTTTGGCCATGGCAAAGAGATCTCGCACTCGGGCGGCGCCAATACCGACGAGCATCTCCATAAACTCAGACCCTGACACACTGAAAAAAGGTACACCAGCCTCGCCGGCGACAGCGCGCGCAAGCAGTGTCTTGCCGCTTCCTGGCGGTCCGGTCAAGATGACGCCACGAGGAGGTCTGATGCCGAGATCAAAATATTTTTTTGGATCTTTGAGATAGTTGATGATGTCGGACAAATCCTTTTTTGCCTCATCGAGCCCTGCCACGTCAGCAAACGTAACTTTTTGCATGCTTTTATGGATGCGTTTCGCACGATTGGCACCAAAGCTAAAAAGTCCTTCTTGAGCACCTTTCGCTTGCCGGATGACAAAGTAGAGGAGGCCGATCCCAAAGAGAATAGGCAAAATATTTGCGAGTGCACCAGCGATCATCGTCATAGTACTTGTATTTGTTACCTCGATTTTGACTTTGGTGATATCTACACCCGCGTCTTTTAGGGTTTTCAAGAAACTTTCACCGTATTCCTTTGTAGTGCGTGCACCTGATGCATCATCACCTTTATAGTTCACTATCACCGCATCCTCGATGATCTGTACCTTTGAGACTTTGTTATCTTTTATGTCCTTGATGATCTCGGTCAACGGCTTTTCGGGGAAACGCTTGCCCGTTTCAGTGCCTATCGATGAAAACGCCGAGGCAACGAGGAGAAAAATGAGGAAGCCAATAAATATCGTCCGAATATCGAACTCGAGACGAAACTCTCGTCCTTTGGAAGTAGGGGACATAGATGGATTACGATTTGATTTTGGTGCCATATATGAGGTGATTGTAGCATACAAGCCGTCATTCTGCTAACAGGAGAGAAGATCTATTTGTTATACTTCTCAGGTATGAGTTTGTCGCATATTAGAGATCTATCTCACGAGACCATTTTGAAAACTATTGAAGTATTACGCTCTGGTGGGCTTGTTGTGTGTCCCTCGGACACAGTGTATGGACTCCTAGTCGATGCGACCAATGAAGAAGCAGTCAAAAAACTAATTGCTTTCAAAGAGCGCCCAGTAGGTAAAGCAATATCAGTATTTGTAGATGGATTTGAGATGATGGGAAAGATAGTCGACACGAGCATGATCAAGCCTGCTACAAAATCTCTCATCCCCGGTCCATACACTTTTGTTTTGTCCTCGCTACACTATTGTTCAAAACTGCTTGAATCAGAAAAGGGTACGCTTGGGGTACGGTATGTTGGACAAAAAGTGCCAAATTCCAAATTCCAAATTCCAAATAATTATCAATTATCTCAGCCAAAGGCTGATCCGCCTCTGGAGGAAACTATCAACTCTCAACTAATACCTGCAGATTTCGTCACCACCCTCGT
>CAZJWN010000073.1:0-1598 GCA_964550105.1 uncultured Gammaproteobacteria bacterium | reverse complement strand
TGGAGGAAACTATCAACTCTCAACTAATACCTGCAGATTTCGTCACCACCCTCGTGCATGAGTTTGGTCGACCAGTCACCGCAACATCTGCGAATCTCGTGGGTAAATCGTCATGCTACAGCATCGATGCATTTATGCATCAGTTGTCAGACAAGAAAAAGCTGATGATAGATCTGGTGATCGATGGAGGAGAGCTGCCACACCATGAGCCATCGACAGTGCTTGATCTGACGATGCAAACACCGACGGTATTGCGCGCTTCATCTGCTGGTCAGATGACGACCACTCACTCAGTCGAAGAAACGATGAAAGTCGCCGAAACCTTCATCACACGCCAACTATCTCAGCCAAAGGCTGATCCGCCTCTGGCGGAAACTATCGAGACTCCTGAATTGTCATTGCGAGCGAAGCGTCGCAATCTAGTTATCTATCTCCACGGCGACCTCGGTGCGGGCAAAACACATTTCGTCAAAGGTATCGCGAGATACTTTGGTTTTGATCGCGTTGTTTCTCCGACGTATATGGGAGTACAGGAATATGTGAACGATCAGGTCAAGCTGTATCATGTCGACTTGTACAACTGCCAGACACAGGAAGATGTCGATGCATTACAACTTAATAAACTTATAACCCCTTCACCGCGTCAGACGCGGAGCTTCCCCGAGGAAGCATCTCCAAGTACTCCCTCCTCGGGGAGGGGGGACCACGCAGTGGAGGGAGGGGTTACTCTGAACAAGCCGACCATCATCTGTATCGAGTGGTCAGAGGTTGGTCATCTCTACTTTCCGGGTAAGCATGTATACATGGAGTATATAGGCGAGAGTGATCGAAGGATAATGATTGTATAAATCTAGCAGGTGCATCTCTGAAAATGAGCAGACTACACATAATCCTAGATTTACCTAAGTAGTACTAGCAGTTTCTGGTCCTTGCCGATCGACAAGTTCCGCATTAAAATGGGCAATCTTTTCAGCAATTCTAAAATATATTGCAACATCTTGTGTTCGCAAGGGGCAGTTTTGAGGGACAGGAAGTGGATCTCCCTCTCCGTACAAACTTGTTCTGCGTGACACTGCTAAATCAGTCATAGCAGTATCCATATTTGGCAACATATTGATTGCCATTTGTGGGTTACATATTCCACACGGATGACAAATTGATCCCTTAATAGCTCCAATAACACCAGGAACATGCGCGGGGATGGACATAGATACCGCCTCTGGCGCAACTAACAAATTATTTTGTTGACCAAATCTCAATGTTTTGTCAAGCTTCCAGTATGTCTGATCGATCCTGTCTGGTTGACTCATAGAATCAATATTCTCTCAGAGAGAGAGAGAGTTGTCAAGGCATGCTAAATATCCTATGGGACAGGTACTTTTACCCAACAGATACGATTATCTTGGCTAGATAGTACAATATCCTCATGATTATCCTTGCCATCGACACTAGTGCAGATGACACCTCAGTTGCGATCGTGAAAGATCGCAGAGTTCTTGCATCAATCGTTGCATCGCAGATCACGACACACGCTGGCTGGGGTGGCATCATGCCTATCGTCGCCAAGCTTGGGCATGAGAAAAAAATTGGGATAGTAT
>CAZJWN010000072.1:0-3398 GCA_964550105.1 uncultured Gammaproteobacteria bacterium | reverse complement strand
CAAATCGGGATCCAAGAGGCCCGTAAGGGCCTCTTTTTTATGTGTTCTTTAGTACGTGATCACACGCGAAAGTGTATGTGCCATCGCCTACCCTTCCGGAGCCTTGCTTGTCTCGCTCTGCGGGGGCGAAGGGGGTCATCTCGGGCAAGTGAAAGCGCGACCTGGGATCTTTTGCATTTCTCTGTCGTCCCCGTGAAAGCGAGGATCTCCAATCCCGCCAAGTACCATACGGTACCTGGAGGTTTTTTGTTTGTCATCCTGAACGTAGTGAAGGATCCACTTATTTAAATTTCTGAACTTACCTGCCCCGCTTATGCGAAGTCTCAGGATCCAGATTCCACTCTAAAAAATTCCCTGCGCGAGCAGGGATTGTTTTTATTCTCTAAGTACAATCTAATTATCTCCAAGTAATTTTAGTTCCTGCACCTCTATAAGATTCTATTGCTCCTCTTTGATGAAATGAAAATATGTTTTCCGCACACACACGTTCATTGGGATGAACTACTGCAGGGCCTGCTCCACTAGCAACCTCATTCGGTTCATATGTTTGGTCTCTGAAGACTACAACATCATATTTAGATTTCTCTCCCGGCCTAGTTGGGGGAACAGATGCAAGAGCATTTTGAGCCGTTTCATTGAATGTACCTCCAGGATGAACAACAGCACATATTGGTGAAACTGTGGGGACATCATACTTAGCTGCTGCTGTGATCATTAGACTACCTGGATCATCTGATACTTTGTTAGAGCCTTTTCCAGCACAGACAACTGAATGAGGCTGACCAATATCATTGGTCCCTTGAAGGTCAAAAGGTATTTTACCTGTTGCAGTATATACACGTCCTGTCACAGCATGAAAGTGCGAAACTAATTCATTAGGACCTATACCAAGTCGTGTTGCAACACTTAACGTCCCTTCACCCCTATATACCATGGCACATCTTACTCCTTGATTTTGTGGTTCAGGAGTAGGTTTAGGTGGTTCATTACAGGCGACAAGCCCAGAAGCTGCAACAAAACCGATGGGAATCGCATACCAACGTGGCAGTTTATCCATGTCTCATTATATACTATCCCATAGTACGTGTCAAGGAGGAGATTTTGAGCTTTTTTGTTGCTCGAATAGTCTGATTTCGTAACTTGTGCAATTCTTGGTATAATTGCAGCAATTGCTATGAGCTATCCTGATATTCGTTCATTTATTCCTCCGGCAACCTTGGCTGCGCTCGCGTTGGTAGGGTGCACGGCGGGTGATCCACTTCCACCGCAACCAACACCTATACCTCCTTCTTCTGCCATTGTTGGTCGCACTTCAACAGAGACTAATACTTTGTGGACTTTTCATGGGGAACTACTTTCACCTCCTCTTGATGGAAAGGGTGCTACAGTTCATAAACGAGCAGTATTGACCTGTGCTGTAAGCGATGTGGTGGACGAAAAAGGTATCCCATCCAAAGTATTTGAGGCTTGTGGCATAAGAGGTCAAGAACCACCGATTATTCCACTTACACGGCGAGATTATTGCGATCAAGTTAACCGCGGACTGGTAGACATGGGACAGCTCAATCTCAAGCTAAACACTGGGATGATAAACATATTTACTACTCCGACCAATATGTTATCGGTCCTCGAACCCTATTCTCGCTGTGGCGAGTTTACAGGATCAAAAGCTCAAGCTCCTCATCGACCTATTTACGAAGGACCCGTGCGCGGACGTGCATCACGTCGCGTGGCAAAAATGAACAGACATATTTAGTGTAAAAGAAGCAGGGCCACTACCATTCCAACGACCAGAAATCCTCCACCCAAAAGGGTGAGGAACCCGCCTGGAAGCGATAGGGCAATCGGATAAAACAGAGTTTTAAACAACTTTTTCATTTCTCTGCCCCTCCTAAGAGCAGTTATTCCTACATGATCATCATGCAGCAATAAATACCCTTAGATAGGAACAGATTTCTTTCATGTAAGCGCATGTTTGAACGTGCATGCTGACCATAAATATATAGAGCATTTCTATATGTAGATCGAGCAAGCGAACAGTATATCAAATCCTATAGTAATCTGCAACCTGCTCGGGCAATTTTTCTATATTTAATGAGTGCGTATTGATGCAGTTTTAGGCCCTTTTCGAGCTTGATCTGAGGGTGATTTTATGCTACTATGACTCTCTGATCTGTTCGTTCATTACGTTCATTTTGAAAGTAATATTGTCAGTTGAATTTTTTTATGGCCGAATATAACGCAGCGTCAATCACCGTCCTCGAAGGTTTGGATCCAGTCCGCAAACGACCAGGGATGTACATCGGGTCGACGAGTCAGACGGGAGTCAACGAGTGTCTCCGTGAAATCCTCGACAACTCTGTCGACGAAGCGCTCGCGGGGTACGCCAAACGCATCATCGTCAACTGTGAGAAAAATGGCTATTACACCGTCTACGATGATGGTCGTGGTATCCCGACAGACATGCATCCCAAAGAAAAAGTCTCAGCGATGGAACTCGTCTTCACCAAGCTTCACGCCGGAGGAAAGTTTGACGGAGGAGCGTACAAGATCTCCGGAGGTCTCCACGGTGTCGGTGCATCAGTCGTGAACGCGTTGTCTGATCATCTGATCGCTGAGGTGACTCGCGAGGGTAAAGTGTATCGTCAAGAGTACAGCAAGGGTGTCCCCAAAGGCCCCGTCAAAGCCGTCAAAGAGCCGATGCTCAAGAATCCGTTTGGTCGAGGGACCGCGGTATCGTTTTATCTCGATAAATCTATTTTTAAAGAAACAGTCGAGATCAACTACCCAGCCTTCAAAAAGCTCATGAAAGAGCGTGCCTACCTCCACGCAGGTCTTGATCTGCGCATCGAAAACTTTGTATTGAACGAACGAATCGGCTACTTTTTTGATGGAGGTATCGTCTCGATGGTCAACGACATCAATCGTGGTCGAAAAGTCCTGCACGAGCCAATATTTTTCAAAAAATCGGTCGAGGACAAAGAGGTAGAGATCGTCATCCAGTACAACGATGGTATGGCTGAAAATGTCAGCTCATATGTGAACACGATCAACACACACGAGGGTGGTACGCATCTGACGGGGTTCCGGACTGCACTCACGCGTGTCATCAATACCTATGCGAAGAAAAATCTATCTGAAAAAGAGTACAAAGAAGCCTTCACGAGTGAAGATATCCGCGAGGGATTGACCGCAGTCATCTATATGAAGATGCCGTCGACCAATCTGCAATTTGAGGGTCAAACCAAAGGTAAACTCGGCAACTCTGAGGTGCAGCCCTTTGTCCAGACAGCCACTGGAGAATATCTCGACACTTTTTTTGAGGAAAATCCCCGAGTTGCGCGTGAGATCCTCGGACGTATGGTCCTGTCACAACGGGCTCGTCTCGCAGCCAAGGC
>CAZJWN010000071.1:0-3403 GCA_964550105.1 uncultured Gammaproteobacteria bacterium | reverse complement strand
CGATGTATGATGAGGGCCGCTATCTCGATATCGCTCGCTACAACGCTGCAGATCTGGTCGCTACCGGAGAACTTTATACCAAGTGGACGCAGTTTATGAAGTTTTGAGTGTTTAATTGCGACCTGATATACCAGAGAGTATGACGCAACCCAAATATATACTTAGACCATCTTTCATTTAATCATGGATATAAAACACAAGATCAAAGCAGTCATATTCGATATGGATGGGCTGATGATTGACAGCGAACCCTATCATCAAAAGGCGTTCGATCTCGTTTTAAAAAAATATGGTTCGAGTCTGAGTATCGAAGAAAATAGTGCTTATGTAGGGATTGGTGACGCTGCGGCTGCCCGAGACATGATAACCAGAAAGAAACTTCCAATCACTGCAGAGGAGCTCATATCTCAAAAAGAATCTGTCTATATGACCTATCTTCATACGGACATTTTGCCCAAAGATGGACTTGTTGATTTGTTAAAATTCTTGAAATCTAAAGGAATTTTGACCTCTGTCGCCTCTGGATCCATACTGAATGAAATCCAGGCCGTGCTCAAACATCTGAATATTGAGAAATATTTTGACTTCTATTGTTCATCAACACAAGTAGCACGAGGGAAACCTGCCCCAGATGTATTTCAATATGCCGTAGAACATCTTGGTGTCAGTCCAGGTGATTGCATAGTTCTTGAAGACGCTCCAAGCGGTTTACAGGCGGGAAAGTCAGCGAATATCCCCGTGATCATCGTGCCAAGTCTAGAAACAAAAGATAAAGATTTTTCAACAGCAGATCATATAGTAGCCTCTCTGCGCGATCTACCTGAGCTACTGACTACTTTCTATCTGTAATCTGCAATGCAGAATACTTTTGTGCCCAAGTTTGTTATCATGCACCCATGAGCTTTATCTTTAAACTCCTCCTCAACGGACTGGCTGTCTATTTCACCGCAGTACTTCTAAATACTCTTTTTCCAGGTATTCAGCCGGTGGTACTGAGCAGTTATGTGGTCGCTATCTTTGTGAGCGTAGTCATCGGTCTGATGAATAGTACCGTGCGACCAATACTCAAGCTCATCACTTTCCCGATCAATATAGTCACGCTGGGGCTTTTTGGCTGGATCATCAACGGGATCGTGATTTTGCTTGTACCATACGTCGTCAATCTCTTTGTGCCCGGTGGATTCCAGGTCCATGGACTTCTGTGGGCTATCGTGTATAGTGCTGTAGTGTCATTTGTTCAGTCCACACTGGATACATTGGTCAAGTAACGTATGAATACCGTCGTCATCTCCATCAGTCTGTTTGTCGTAGGGTTCATCCTCGGATTCGTCATCCAAAGATTACTGGGCGCCAAAAGCCAATCATCTGAGTTTGCTGATAAAGTAGAGGAGAAGCTCAATGCGATCATCCCCAAAATGACCCAAACTGCAGGTGAGCAGACAGCACTCCTGGCCAAAGAAAAACTCGAGGCTGCGACAACCAATATCAAAGACGAGTTTGACAACAAACAAGAGCTCATAGATATGACGATGAAAAATCTCACACAAGAGCTACATAAAGCAAATGAAAAACTTGAAAAAGCAGAGCGTGAAAGGATAGGATCATTTGAAAGTCTCAAAACACAGATCACACAGCAGGCGAAGCACACTCAAGATCTCATGCAAACGACCAACAATCTCCAGCGTGTACTTTCAAACAACCAACTTCGCGGTCAATACGGTGAACAGGTAGCCGAAGATCTACTCAAGATGAATGGGTTTGTCAAAGGTGCTGATTACCTCATCCAAGATACTCAGGGAGAAGGATCGAGACCTGATTTCACTGTCCTACTACCCAATGGGATGAAGATTAACATCGACTCAAAGTTTCCCTATCAAAATCTACTGAAGATCGTCGAGGCGACAGATGAAAGTCAACGGGCCCAATACCGTAAGCTGTTTGAGCAAGACATCAAAGACAAGATCAAACAAGTGACTTCTCGTACTTACATCAATCCTGAGGAAAATACGGTAGATTTTGTCATCCTCTTTGTACCCAACGAGATGATATTCTCATATATCTATGACAAGATGCAAGATATCTGGCTCGATGGGATGCAGCAAAAGGTGGTGTTTGCGGGGCCATTCAGCTTTACCGCAATCTTGCGCATGGTCAGGCAAGCATACGACTATTTTTCTGTTCAGAAAAATCTTCGTACCATCATCGGCCATATTCAAACATTCAAAGAAGAGTTCGGGAAATACAACGAAGAGATCGACAAATTGGGCGATAGAGTAGACGGATTGCTCAAACAGTATCAGGTCGTGTCTCAGACACGCACGACCAAACTATTGCGTGTCATGGACAAAGTCCAGCTCGAAAGTACGACAGAAAAACAAGCTCTACTCGAGTGACGTATCTATCCTTGCGATATCGCATGTAGTTTTGATACACTTAGCTCAGTTCACTACTCATGACTACTAGTAAACATCCACACAAACATAGCACTGCAAAAACTCACACCGATGTGGGCGTCATGCATTTTTTCCAACGTGCATCATCTTTTCTGGTCATCATTCCGCTCGCACTCATGGCGTATATTGTTTTGTCATATGGGAGTGCAAATCAGAAAAATCAACCACGGGCTAGTCTACCGACGGAAACACTGAACCAAACAGATCTTCCAACTCCCGAACAAACTCCCTATGTCGATGAAGGACTCGAAACTCTTTTTGCACAAGTCAATGCAGAGATGAACCCGGTGACGCCCTCCTCGTCGCAAGCCCGAGACACGACGATGAAGCAACTCGATCTCGAAGGTCCATGGGTATGTGAAAGTGACGCACTCAATATCTATGTCAAGCAAAAAAATATTAAAGTTGCGTTCATGGATGGCACTGTCCAAAGACATCTGTTGATCAATGGCGACTGTGCGTACGAGTGGAGTGGAAATAGTGACGGAGTGAAGCAGTGTGGTATCGGGATGTATCTCGATCTACTTGCACCATTTGTCTCATCCGATCCCGCACGTATCGTGCAAATCACCAAGAGTCTGCGCAGTGAGATGCAGGGCGAGATCGACGTAGATCAAATCATCGCCTCATGCCTGAAATCACCAGTCGATGATGCCCTGTTTACCGTCCCACAAGGGATCAAGTGGGTAGTCCAAAGTCAGGACTTGTTCTGAAAATCTACACTCAGATTAGCCACAAGAAAACCTAGGCGTGTCTTACTTTCCCCCATCGCACCACATAAGCGGGCCTGCCCCTGCCCGCCTTGCTTTCGCAAGTGCGAGGTAGGCGTGGCGCCGAAAGGAATAGGTAGAAGAGTAGGGAGATGTTTTAGGTACAAAAAAACCCGGCTATGACTTACTTTCCCCCATCGCCGCTTTGGCGGGAGTATCATCAGCGCTAGTGCGTTTCAA
>CAZJWN010000070.1:0-3418 GCA_964550105.1 uncultured Gammaproteobacteria bacterium | reverse complement strand
CGAGCCTCGAGCTTTGGCTCTTTGGAGATATTGACATCGCCGAGTAGTGCAAGAAAAGTCTTGGTATGCTCGACCGCCATAGGGATTTTACCCATTTGACGACCCACGAGCTTCATATTGATGCGTACTTGATTCCCATCAGCGAGGAACTCTTTGGTTTTATTGACCATACGTGTCAGATCTGCCTCACCCATGAAAAGTGAAATATTCACATCCTTCACGGTGCTTTTCTTCACGCCCTTTTTGGCTTCTTGTTCTTTCTTTGATTCCTGATACAAAAACTTTTTGAAATCGATGATTTTGGCCACCGGTGGATTAGCATGTGGGGCAATGAGTACGAGATCAAGATTGAGTTCTTGAGCTTTGTTAAGAGCTTCTTGACGTGGGATCACGCCCACTAGACCACCAGCGTTATCAATGACACGCAGTATGGGTGCCTCGATCCTGAAGTTGGTCGCAAAATATTTGCGTTGGGGTTTGAGGAATGGTCTTCTAGGTATGATTCTCAATGTCAGTGATCAACTTATGAGTAAATTCTGCGATTGCTTGTGATCCGAGATCGTGTCCATCTCTTGCTCTCACGGACACCGACTCCGAGGTCACTTCTTTATCCCCCATTATAGCCATATACGGGATCTTTTGCAACGTCGCGTGGCGGATCTTCGCCCCAATAGATTTATTATCAGTATCTACCATGACCCGGACACCCGACTTCTTCAACTCGGTTGCAATAGATTGAGCATACTCGACGTGCCCCTCGCCGATAGGAAGCAAAGCTACTTGAACTGGTGCAAGCCACAGAGGAAATGCACCCGCATAGTGCTCGATGAGAAAAGCCATGAAGCGCTCATGCACTGAGAGTGGTGCACGATGGATCACAAATACCTCACTATTTTGCTTACCGTCAGAATCCACATAGGATAGTCCAAATCGTCCCTTCGCCGCAAAGTCGAGCTGGATGGTACTCATCGTCTCTTCGCGTCCGATGGCAGACTTGAACTGCACATCTACCTTGGGTCCATAGAAAGCTGCTTCATCAGACACCTCTTTGAAAGGCAACTTCATCTCTACGAGTACCTCTCTCAAAACACCCTCACAATATTCCCAGTTTTCGGGCTGATTGATATATTTCTCCGTATGTTTCGCGTCCCATTTGGATAGACGGAACCAATAGTCCTTCAAATCAAAAATATCAAAATATTCTTTGGTCATCTTGAGGACCGATGCAAACTCTGTCTTGATCTGATCACGGCGACAGTACATGTGCGCATCATTCATCGACATGCAGCGCACCCGGAGAAGCCCAGCGAGCGACCCCGATAGTTCGTTGCGATAACACGTCCCATATTCTGCCAACCTGAGGGGAAGGTCGCGATAACTACGAGGCTTGTTCAAATATATACGATGATGATGTGGGCAGTTCATCGCCTTGAGATAGTACGTACCGTCATCCATGACCATGGGTGGATACATACTCTCTTTGTAGTAGGGCAGATGACCAGATGTCAGAAAAAGTTCATCTCGAGCGATATGTGGTGTCACTACCCGGACATATCCGTATGCTTCTTCGGTTTTCTTTGCAAGATTTTCTATCTGCTCACGCACTACCGTACCTTTTGGTAGCCACATAACGAGACCCTTCCCGACCATCTCGTCGATGAAAAATAGTTCAAGCTCAGCACCGAGTTTGCGATGATCACGCTTCTTCGCCTCTTCAAGCATATGGAGATGGTCGTCAAGCTCTTCTTTGGTCGCAAACGCCGTCCCATAGATACGCGTCAGCATTATATTTTTCTCACTCCCCCGCCAGTATGCACCAGCTACTGACATGAGTTTGAAATATTTCAGTTCTTTGTCAGGATGCTCCACGTGCCCGCCCTCACACAGATCTTCATAGTCACCCGATCGATAAAAGGTGAGCGTCTCTCCTCGACCCGCAAACTCATTGATGAGCTCTGCCTTGTACTCGTTGCCCTCATATCGCTTGAGTGCTTCCTCACGTGTCACTTCTTCACGGACAAACGACTTCCACGACTTGACTAGCTCACGCATTTTTTGATCGATACGGGGAAAATCCGATTCCGAAATCTTTACACCCTCAGGAAAATCAAAATCAAAGTAAAATCCATCAGAGATCGAGGGTCCGATCGTCCGCTTCGTCCCGGGCCAGATCTGCATGACTGCTGCCGCGAGTAGATGTGCGACTGAGTGTCGGATGTTTGAGAGGTGTTGAGTGTCTTGCATAGGTATTAGAGATAGATTGTAACAAATTATTAAAAACCCCGCCTGTGTGGCGGGGTGATGTAGTTCATGTATTGGACTACGACACTCCACCACCCAGGGTGGCGCAGGTAGTAGTGGTAGTTATCAATACGTGTTTCATAAGTATTTGTGCAAAAAGTCCAGAACCTCATCAAAATCCATCGCGTAGTGCTTCGCTGACTTTTTCACCTTTTCACGGACAGCTACGCCACCAAATCCAATAAACAGATCTGCTTTCCCTTGTGTCGAGAGGTCAGTCACGCTATCGCCGATGTGGACGACGATTGAGTTTGGATTTTTTTTCTTGATCTCAGTCACTATCAGACCTTTGCCACCTTCGTGTGCCATGAGCTGGTCTGGAGCATACCCTATGTAGTTACCTTGATCGTCGTGTTGTATCTCCAGTCCGAAGCACAGTGCAGGATCACAGCCGATGAAAGCCCCGACATCCTCGACTGTTTCTATAAAGTGCATGGATAGTATGCCGATGCGCACATGATCATAGTGACTGAGCTTTCTGACGAGATCGAGTGCCTCACTGGATAGATTGTGCAGGGCTATCCGCCTGATGAGTACTCTATCCCGCTTGGATGGCGATAACATTTTCAGTTTGTTTGCAAACAACTCAGCCAATGGTTTTTTTCCTTCCATGGTCTCTGTCGTGATTTTTTTCACTTTTGACTCGATACCTTTTTCTTTGGCAAGCAAGTCCAGCGTCTCGGCAGTGGTGAGCGTACTGTCGAGGTCAAACAGGACGATGAGCGGCTTTGGTTTTTTGTGTGGCATATGTTTAAAAAAGCCCCGTCTGCGCGGGGCTTTGTGTTATTTATTTGGCTTTAACACATCACCACGCTTGGTTGCAGCGGGTAGTGTTGATCATGATGCGAATACTGGGTACTCTATACATGGTTACTACTATCATAGATTGATTTGTGCAAAAGTCAAATCAGGAAGCTCAGGAAGATGAGTGCAAAAACATAAAACATAAACTATGAAACATAGACCATGAGCTATGAAATATTAAATATCTATCAATTTTGATTGAATCCCTGAACTTGGTTCAGGGACTAAGCATGTGTTGATGCATGGTTCCTGACTTTTGTCAGGAAGTCAAACACACTATATTGAATCCCCGGATTCAGTCCGGGGTCCATGG
>CAZJWN010000069.1:0-3496 GCA_964550105.1 uncultured Gammaproteobacteria bacterium | reverse complement strand
GAGAACGAGCGGAGGATGGACTGTACTGATTCCTGCTTGAGCCCAGTATTCTGAGCTATGGTATTGGTCGTACTTTCGTCATTGATGATATTGTTGATGATCTGCTGACTCACCCGAGTGACACGCTCTACAGGTACGCCGCTTGATTGTGAGATCACCTTGTCGAGCGACAAGGCATCTGATTTGTTGCTGAGCGCTTCCTCGACAGACTTTGTCAGTTCACTCCGTCTCTGAATATTTTCCTGAGATGTCGTAGATGCTGTTGAGAGGATATAGCGTGCATAAGTGTCGTTTTTGCTGGTAGCACGGTTGAACAGCTCGGTGCGGACATTGAGATATTTCTGTCGTTCGCTTGAGGTGGTTGCAGTCAACGGATTTTGCAAAAGCGCAAAGTTCTGACGCGCACTCGACATGAGCGTCTTGTTAGTTTCCATTCGGGCAACATCACGAAGTGTCGTAGCTCGGAGACTCATCGCAGACGCTATATCGTTGGTATGGGATTGATGAACTTGCTCAATATTGTCGAGACGAAGTGATCGCTGAGCAGTCCGTACCGGTGCGACAAGTGGCGTATCACGATCGACTTTGGTCGGCGCTCGCATAGGTTGCGGACCCGGTCCTTTTGGTCCTGGGCCACCTGGGTGGAGACCGTCGCCAAGTCCTTTGAGTGCAGCGCCCATGGCAAATATCCCCTCACAGCAATAATCGCGGAATATCCGTAGCAGCCACCAGGGGAAAAATATGACAGCCCACAACATGATGAGACTGATCACATATTCAGCAAAAGTATCAATATAGTTGGCACTATTAAATGCATTGATAGCAGTACGTCCTACCTGTGCAGGACCTCCATAGGTGATGATGATGGCGTTGGGATACACATATCCGAGATAGCTGTTGATCCGTGAGAAATCAAATGGAAATGGTATACCACTCCGCCATATGGCTCCCGTAGCGCCGAGAAATAGTGCGAACAATGGACCATAAAACAACCATTGGAAAAATACACCTATCCATATTTTTCCTGTATTTCTGATGAGTGGGAAAGAGAGAAGTATAGGGAGAAATGGCGAGACAAAAAGTAGAAACCACAATAGAACCTTGCGCAATATCACCATAACACCCATCGTGTAATAGGTGAGGTTGGTCAGGCGAAGCAAAAACACCTCGGCATTGATACTCTCTTGGACACGGATATTGAGATCTCGACAACCGATAAAGCCGATATAGTTCGCCTCTGTACTTTGCGATCCAAAATACACATTGAAGAGCTGGTTACCACCGAGTGACAAGATGAAAAAGCGCATGACGATCTCGGAAAGCTGAATCAACACGAGGATGATCGCCGCTGAGAGTGATATATAGAGGAGGGAGAGGACGATTTTTCCGACAGATCTCCACAAGCCAAACTCACCCGACAACTGATACCGCATCCGCTGGGCGAGGATCATCCAAATCCCAAGCACTGCAGCCATGAGTATGACGATCGATATCGCTACATTGCGTGAGACACTCCAGATCTGCTTGATCATTGGATTGTCATCTATCGCTGAGCGATTGAGTGTCCAAAATAGAAACTGTCGCGCACGCTCATTTGACTTGCCCAGAGCGGTGATGTCAGAGTCCTCCGCCCAGTAGTGATTTGCCGCGGGATCACTGATGAAATTTATATCAGTAGCAGCTGGAGTTGGAAGGGGGCTAAATGTTGTCGCACACCTCTCCTCATCGGTATCTGACTGCGCGACATTTTTGTTGATCTCCTCTTTATACTTATTGTAAGATGTTGGAGCTATGCCAGCTGGGTTGGTATACGGAGCCGGATCACCATATTTAAAGAAATTCTTGAAGCCGTTTGGGCATTTATCAGCATATAAGGCGTCTGAGATCTTGCAGGGAATTGGCGTGATACCCAGCTGGATATAGTCATACATGTCTTTTCCAGTCGCTTTTTGTGCATGTGCTGCAGAAACACCATAAAATACGACAAAAGAACACACAAAAACTGAAACGACGATACGAAAGGATAAATGGGACGAGAATCTCACCTAATCATACTAATTGATATAGTTGTCATTGACAAGAGATTCTGTGAGTCTGTATGATGGGGTCATATGGAAAACTACTTCAAAAAGGCCTTTTTACTCGTAATTTTCGTCCTAGTGTGCACACCCATACACTCATATGCAGTTGAGTTTGAGAAAAACTCAGAAGGAGCTATTGAGTTCACGTCCTCAACTATGGAGTCAAGTGTCCATAGAATCAAGCTCGTGCCTACCAATACGCTTGCGAAGAAAGATTTCCAAAATATTTTCGTTTTGGGTTGTGTGACAAACCCAGTTCTAAAAGGAGAAGTAGTAATAGCCGCAAGTACCTCAGAAAACACAGCTGCAGCAACCTTCCAAAATACTACCGGAGACGTATGCACTACGGGCTCTGAGGCAAATGATTTCAAGTGGTGTATGGCCGAGTATCGAGCAGACAAAACAAGCTACTGTAATGCAGTGGTTAAGGCAAAGTGGCAACGATTGATTAGGATCAAGTATCAGCTCGAAGTAGATAGTAGACCACAGATAAAAAACGGAGAGGCTTTCGTAAACGACGGCAAGATAGAAATGTCACCATCTGACATTTTCGAATGGCAACAAAGAAATGACCTGCATGACACTCTAAACTGGTTTTATGCTGTCGGATACTTTGACCCCTTGACAGAAACACAGCTCAAGATCGACGAGTTTTCGCTCAAACTCAAAGATCAGATCTTCAAAAGAAGCAATGAAGTCAAACCTGTGCAATATCGGTTTGATCCTTATGGGTATGTTTTCGATGCGCAGACACTCGAGCCACTCAAAAATGTTTCGGTGTATCTATTTGAGAAATGGTTACCCGACACTATCACGCCGGTTCCTACCGCAGCTGGTTTTTACCATATGCTCAACAGTAGTACAAATAACACTGTCGAACCTGTCGAAAGTACCAAAATGACCGGTTCATTTGCATTCGTAGTCGCCGATGGCACATACGCTCTGGATGTGTTGAGTGCACCACCACAAGACTTAGAATATACTGCTCGCGGTGCATCTAGTGCCCTGGTAGGTGTGACCAACGCCACAGGTGTATCTACTGCAGTGAGAGGTGCCAAGCTTGAGGGAGGAGTATATAAGGTCTATGTCAGTGTTGACCAGAAACAAAAGCTCCTCTATACAGAGCTATATCCAAAGTCACTCAGTCCAATAGAAGCAATAGTCCAAGAACGTGGCAACATCCAGCGCCGTGATCTCCCAGTGACTGCTTCAGTGGTGGGGGCAGAAGCAACACGAGGGGTAGAGATCGTGAACGAAACAAACTTTAGAAACAATGATTCAGGTATATATGTGTTTGGAACTGTCTCTCACCCATATACACTTGTTGAAGTATTGGTAGGTGAGTCGGGCTCGGCACCTCAACCTCTTAGTCCAAGGGTCACTTCACGTGCTACGATAGATGGGACTTGGGGCAT
>CAZJWN010000068.1:0-3548 GCA_964550105.1 uncultured Gammaproteobacteria bacterium | reverse complement strand
ATGTGGATCATCATCACTCAAGGGTTCATCCTACGCAAAATACCGATCAAGATCCCCGAACACCGGATCGTGCGTGTATCGATATTCATAGTCGCGATAGCCCTCGCTATCTATCCTCTGGCTCATACTCGCTGGATGCTCTACCTGATCGTGCCCTTTTATGCGATTCCCTTTAGCCTCGCCTCGCCGAAGATCACTGGACTGATCAGCAAGTCCGTCGGCCCAGAGAGACAAGGCGAAATCCTGGGAGTTGGGTCATCGATCCAAGCGGTCGCGCAAGGTATCCCCCCACTCATCGCAGGGGCTGTCGCAGCGAACTTCAATCCTATAGCTAGCATCATCACTGCGTCAGCACTAATATTTCTTGCTGGAACATATTTCCTGTTTGCGTATCGACCCCACCAGGTGGTGCACTACTCTACAACCCCAGCAACTGGCGGAATGCACTGAGCCGATCGGGGTGAAGACGGACTTGCATGATATATCGGCCGAGTATCCAATCGCGGAAATCATCTGACTCGGTGAGTACTAGAAATTGATCAAAGTCAACGAGCTCGATACGTATTCTTTCTCCGGCGTCGGTATTTTGTTTACCTGAGAGATTGCAATCACGTGCGATAAAATAGTAGATGTCGCTCCTGATCTTTTCGTTTGGACTTGATACTTTCCATAGATGCCAATCCTCACTTGTATAGCCCGTCTCCTCAAGCAATTCTCGTTTGGCGCCATCAAGCGGATCCTCTCCAGACTCAAGACCTCCAGCAGGTGTCGAAACTAGTCCGTGATTGTTTGGCTGATCTTGGTGCTCGATCACTATTTTCTTGTCTTTGGTGACCGCGATGATCACCGCATGGTCACTTCGCGAGGTTTTTTCAAATGTTTTGCGACTCCCATCAAACATCTCCTGTTCCCACTGATACACGTCAAATATCTTACCGTTAAATACTTTCTTTGCGTGCGAGGGGATGGGATTTCTCACAGATTTATTCAACTTTTTCAAGTGTCACTTCAAAGATGAGTGTTGAGTTGGCGGGAATAGTACCCTGTGGCTGGTCTCCATATGCAAACTCTGGAGGTAGAGTAATCTTGCGTGTTCCACCTACTCTCATGCCACGTACTCCATAGTCAAATCCTATAATCATTTCACCAGAACCTACGGTAAAGGTAAGTGGAGTGTTATTGTTTTTATACGATGAATCAAACTCTGTCCCATCCTCAAGTGTTCCTCTATACTGCACTGAAACTCGTTTTCCATCGACGGCCTCATCACCCTGTCCAAGAACAGTATCTTCTGTCTGGATCTTGGATGTATCAATATCTGATTTTTGGGCTTCGGTTGGTTGAACGATCACGTCAGGAATCTTGACGACAGGACTCTCACGTCGAGGTTGCATTAGTACGTACACGATAGCGACCACGATGATGATGGTCAAAAGGATGATGAGTTTGTTCATAGTAATAAATGTTTTTAATATGTGCGTTATTTTTTCTTTGTGAGCGTGCCAAATGCACCTCGCATCTGACTACGTATCATCTGACCGATGACTAGTTTGGCTTGGTTGATGAGAAATTTCCCCGTATGACTTCCGATTGCTCCTGCGAGACCACCGAGGATGCCGCCAGCTGCAATCTTGCCTGCTTTGCCGCCGATACTTTCACCACTTTGCGCTTGTTCAGAAGAACCTTCAATTTTTTTGAGTAACATCTCGTATGCGCTGTCTCGGTCGACCAGGTGATTGTATTTCTGAGTCAAGGCCGATCTATCGACCATCATCCGCAGTTCAGAATCGCTGATTGTGTCCATGCGACTTTCAGGACTTGAGACCATGCAGGATACGAGCGGAGTAGGTGTGCCTTTTTCAGATAAACAGGTCACGAGGGCCTCTCCTATGCCTAGTTGAGTGATGATGTCCTCCGTCTTGTAGTAGTCACTGTCTGGATAGTTATCAGCAGCTAGCCTGATGGCTTTGCGGTCATTGGCGGTGAATGCACGTAGTGCGTGCTGGATCTTCATACCAAGCTGTCCAAGTACAGAAGCGGGTATGTCTGCGGGGTTTTGAGTACAGAATATGATCGAGATACCTTTTGATCTGATGAGTTTGATAGTCGTTTCGATCTGGTCCAACAGCGCACTACTTGCCTCATCAAATATGAGATGGGCCTCGTCGATGATGACCACTAGCTTTGGTTGTGAGACGTCACCTTCTTCTGGAAACGTGTCGTAGATCTCGGCAAGCAGCGAAAGCATAAAGGTAGAGTACATCTTTGGTCTATTTTGCATATCAGCCACACGGAAGATGTTCACGATACCACGTCCTCGTTCATCGTGACGGCATAGATCGCGCACATCAAAAGATGTCTCGCCAAAAAAGGTGTCCGCCCCTTGTTCCTCTATCTCGATGATTTTCCGCATGATTGTCGATGTTGTGGTGCTACTGATCGCTCCATACTCTTTGGCGATTTCTGATTTGCCTTCGTTGGTGAGATATTGCAGAGCCTTTTTGAAATCCTTCAGATCCAAGAGCAATAGTCCATGATCATCACAGTATTTGAATATGAGACTGGTCACCGATGACTGAGTATCATTGAGCTCCAACACTTTCGAGAATAACACAGGGCCGAACTCGCTGACTGTTGCACGCATCCTGACCCCAACTGATGCTGAGATGGTGAGAAACTCAACAGGAAAACCAGTCGCCACCCAGGGCAAGCCGACAGCAGACTGTCGTGCCTTGATTCTGTCATCCATCACTCCTGGTTGACTGATTCCTGAGAAATCCCCCTTCACATCCATCACCAAGATAGGCACACCTGATCGCGAGAGCGACTCAGAGAGCTTCTGAAGAGTCTTTGTTTTGCCTGTTCCCGTGGCTCCCGCAACTAGACCATGTCTATTGAGCGTGGACAGGGGGATATGGACGTGAGCATCTTTATATACTTCCCCACCAAGAGTAGCCGCACCCAAGGTGATCGATGTGTGAGGTGTCGTGTAACCAGCTTTGATGTCTGCCTGGAAGGATTTGTTCATAATGAGCGAGAAAATATACACATCTAAACGCCATATCATGCCTCAGTGTATGTATAAAAGCAAGTATCGATGCCATATATACAGAGTCTGCAGATATTTACCAACAAAAGATATATCATATAGTATGCGGCTCAAGCTCCATCATATCCTCATCGGATTTCTCATATTTACGCTTATCACGTCATTTTTGCGTAATTCATCAGCGCTTCATCGAAATGCGACCTTCTTTTCGCAGCTGCAAAAAGAATATGAGGAAGAAAAAAACAGGAATGAAAAGCTCAAGCTTCAAAATGCAAAGAGTAGTAATCCGTTTGAGATAGAAAAAATCATGCGTAACAAGCTCGGTTTTGTGAAATCTGGAGAAGAAGTGGTCATCATCCAGGGAGTCTCTCCAACTGTAACGCCTGCTCTCACGCCCGCACAGTAACCCTCATTAACCTGGTATAATAGCCCAAGTGAACAAGGTTGGTATTTGGTATTTGGTATTTGGTATTTGGTATTTGGTATTTGGTATTTGGTA
>CAZJWN010000067.1:0-3614 GCA_964550105.1 uncultured Gammaproteobacteria bacterium | reverse complement strand
ATGTCCAGGACTATAGCATCATTGCTACCACTATTTCAAGTTGCTCACGGAGTGAGAGCGGTGTAGCAGTCCCCGTCTTGACATTGGCATCGATACGTTGAAGTTGATAGTGAAACTGAGTGAGCCGATCTGCATCCCAGGTACGAAGACATGAGCGGGCAAGATTGACTAGATACGGGTTGTCACGAGGCGTTGTCCCAGCAGAAAGCGCAATCATCAAACGTATATGACGACCGACCATGGCAAAGGTGACCTCAATCGGTTGTGATTGTGAAAGTGAAGTTAATTTTTGAAGAAATATTGTGGCCTTTCCTGGTGAAAGTGATGGTAAAAGTGTAAATGTGCTTTCAGAAGTCTTAGACTCCTTGATCCATCCTCCTTTTTCCTTATCCAGTCCCATATCGTAGGCTGATTTACTCTCCCAGTCGAGTAGTTCGATTGAGGTGTTCGCAGCTAAAGTTCTCAGTTCTTCCTTTGCTTTACGAGCATATTTTCGCTTGAATACGCTTACCAGACCCATCGTTTCGTATACAGGTGAACCTGTGAATAGATCGTGCGCATCTGAGCCTCCTGACTTGATCAGCTCAGGGACGTCACTTGCATCAATGGGCTTGATTTCACGTCCAGATTTGAGATAGCCCTGCTTTGCGCTGATGAGTGCATCGCGTGATGCTACTGTATGGTCGCCGCAAAATATCACTAACATAAGAAATATATAATTGTTCTATTGCTGAATTGCTGAGGCAAAACTTTCCCAGCAATGTAACAGTTTAGCAATTCAACCACACCTGATTACCAACTTCAATTGTATATTGTAAATTGATGTTTGTTTCACTACGATGTATGCATGTATGATCTAGTCAGTGTGGGTACGACCACTATCGATATGTATTTTAAGGGTGGTGCACTCGAGGTGAAAGATGGCAAATTTGATCTCGTTTGTGGGAACAAGTACTTCGTCGATTTCTTTACTGAATCGATCGGTGGCGGTGCGACCAATGTGGCTATCGGAGCTGCAAAACTTGGTATGCGAGTGGCACTGATCACTGAAATAGGACAGAATTCACTCAAAAGAGTGATTTTTGAGAAACTAGACCTACATGCTATCAGCTACAAATATTGCCTTCTCAGTCATGAATTCCGCAATTTCTCAACCGTTCTTTTGAGAGATGACGGTGAAAAGACGGTCATCAACTATCGCTCACCGACTACCGACTTTCTCAAGTCATTGCCACCTGATGAGTTGTTTGCACATGCGAAATGTCTATATCTCGGACATATTGCCCAGGTGAGCATCTATCATCGGACTATGTTGCTTCGTGTAGCCCGAAAGCACGGGATCACTACCTACGTGACTCTCGGTAGTGATGATCTGAGAGAGCCACACGATCATATGTCTGATTTACTTGCCCATACTGATGTGTTGTTTCTCAATAGAGAAGAGTTCGCAGAGTATGTACGCGTATCGCCCAGCAGTCTAGATCTGAAAACTGATCAAAAAAAAATATTTCAACATCTACCACTCCCATCGCTCCTCATCATCACTGATGGAAGCCATGGATCATATGCCTATGATGGTCAAACTGTGACCCACCAGCCCTCAATACCTGTCAAGAAGGTAGTTGACTCCACGGGAGCTGGAGATGGATTTTGCGCAGGGTTTATACACTCCTATCACAAGGATGGACACCTCGCTGCAGCACTGAATGCGGGTGCTCAGTTTGCAGCCCATAAGCTTGGTCATCTAGGTGCAAACTGATATCTACACATGATTTCACTCAAACAAAATAGCTCACTTGTATCGGTGGATTTGCAGGGTGGGTATGTTGATGGTTGGGTTGTTTCGGGGCTACCCATTTTATACCAAGGCAGTGACTTAAAGCGTCGCGGTATACCTATTTTATTCCCGTATTTTGGTAAACCTTCCGCAGAGCTCCCTCAACATGGGTTTGGAAGAGATACTCTCTGGAAATGTGTACATGTTGATGAGATATCAATATCTATGATGATTTCTGAGGTTGACATATCTGATGCAGCTAGAGCGTATTACCCCTATAGATTTGAAGCAACCATAGTACTGATGTTGGCTGAGACAAACATACTGCAATATACTCTGAAAGTTAATAATAGTGGCGACACTCCTCTACCAATCAGTCCTGGACTGCACCCATATTGGCATATACCCCATGATGCAAAGAAACGATTATCGATTGATGGGGTGACTGGATTCGATGCACATGTAGTAGATTGGGACAATGCGCCCCCCGATACAGACTTTGCTTTTCATAATCCTGTTACCTTTCATACTGACAAATATTCAATAATCATCACAGACACCTCACCTGGTGGTGATAAGGTCAAACAGATCACTATCTGGTCACAATCTCTTGAAAAAGCTGATCACGACTTTGTCTGTATCGAGCCAATATGTGGCGTAAGAGGTGGATATCTGACAGGTCCGATCCAAATACCACCCCATCAAGAGTGGGAGTTGAAAATAGAGTTCACAGCGAAGCTGAATTGACTTTAGAGTTTGCTGTCAGACACCATGCATAGCCTGCTGCTATCGCATCACTCTCATCATCATCAGCGACGGTGAGTTGGCTGCCAAGCTGGAGCTTGAGCATCTTCCATACGCTTGTTTTATCAGCTGCTCCATCTCCAGTCACTATCTGCTTGATTTGCAGAGGAGTCAAGAAATGAAATGAAAGCTCATGCTCGGCCGCAAGAGCAATCACCGCACCTTGCGCTTGGGCCACTCCAATCACTGTTTTGGCATTTTTGAAAAAAAACAGTTGTTCCATGACCATAGTGTTGATCTTTTCGTTTTTGATGATTTCCTTGAGCACGTCTACTATGATCTTGAGCCGGAGATCAATCGTTTGAGTTTTCGAAGTTTTGACCATACCAGACCTCACTAAGCTGATCTGCGATGGGTGGGATGAGTCAAAGACCGCAAATCCTGTCTTGTCGTAGCCGGGGTCGATGGAAAGGAGTCTCAATGTTATAAGGTTATCAAGTTATAAGGTTATTAAATGACGAGCGTCGGTGTCAGCTCTTCATGATGAATGCATTGTACACCACTAAAAAAATTCCTAAGCGTCGAGTAAAGAGAGTGTGGGCACTAAAAAACCCACCAGGTACCGTATGGTACCCTGGCGGGTTAGTATTAAGTTTTATGATAGATAGTTCAAAGCGGTAAATCAAAGCTAGAAATAGGTATTTTTGGTAGATAGCAGCATGCATTTGCGTCCTTCAACTCATGTTGTATACACAAGAGATAGGAAATCGCGCGTTAGTACAACTCGACTAAATGGATTGCTCCACTTACATCTGTTGCCTATCAAACCCGTCATCTACGGGCGCGCTAATATGGAATTCTCATCTTGGGAAGTGCTTCGCACTTGAGATGCTTTCAGTGCTTATCACGTGGGAATCTAGCTACCGGACAATGCCCTTTTGGGACAATCCGTACACCAGGGATTCCCTCAACCCAGGTCCTCTCGTACTGTGGGTGACATCCCTCAAAATTCCAAGCGCTTGCATCGGATAGAGTCCGAACTGTCTCACGACGTTCTGAACCCAGCTCGCGTACCACTTTAATGGGCGAACAG
>CAZJWN010000066.1:0-3686 GCA_964550105.1 uncultured Gammaproteobacteria bacterium | reverse complement strand
CGATTATCAATCTTTGCGTCACCAGGAAGCACGAGCATCGCATATTGCTTGCTCTCAGATCCCTGAGCTTTCTCAAACTTGATGATGATAGCTTTGGCACCCTGTGATAAGCTATATCCGTGCCTGACTTTGGCTGCTTCTTCGCTGGTAGTGACTGGCTCATGCTCCCACACCTCATGCCAATATGCTCCTTTGATGAGGATGTTCGTGATTTCAGATACTACCGGATGGTATTGATCAAGCGAGTTCATAGAGGGAAATGATATCAGACCGTCATTCCCCACAGATTATATCCCACACCCATATTATCCAAGAAGTTGTACAATATCTCCATGATTGACCTCAACCATCTCCGCCAACATCCAGAAATATATATCAAGGCAGCAGCTGACAAGAGTAAAACTGTCGATATTGAAACGGTCCTCAAACTTGACACTGAATTACGTAATATTCAAAAAGAAGATCAAGATCTGCGTACACAACGCAACGAGCTCGCAAAACTGGGCAAAACAGACCCTGAAAAAGCACGAAGTGAAGGCAAACGGATCAAGGATGAAATAAGACTAGTTGAGGAAAAACTTGAGGCATGTAGCTCGCAGCTGACTCCTCTACTTCTCGCCATCCCCAATGTTCCCCTTCCCGATGTACCGGTCGGTCATAGTGAAGAAGAAAACAAAGTCGTCAAAGAGTGGGGGACAAAAAGGAAATTTACTTTTACACCCAAAACCCACTGGCAGATCGGTGAATCAAAAGATCTCATAGACAAAGAGCGTGCATCAAAAGTCGCAGGGAGTCGTTTTGCATATCTAAAGGGTGATCTCGTCAAACTGCAGTTTGCCATCGTACAGTTTGTCATAAAGACGTTGGGCGATGAGGCAATACTCAAAAAAATCATCAGCGATCACGACCTCAAGATCAGCAGCAAACCATTCACGCCGATACTTCCCCCTGCCATGATCAAGACCGCTCCATATTCTGCGATGGACAGACTCGAGCCACGTGAGGATCGCTATCAAGTCGGCACACTCGAAGATGACCTTTGGCTTCAAGGCAGCGCTGAGCATACGCTAGGATCGATGTATTGGAATGAGACACTTCCAGAATGCATGTTTCCTATTCGTTATATCGGATTTCTGACTAGTTTCCGTCGTGAAGCAGGGACGTATGGAAAAGATACGGAAGGAATTTTGCGGATGCACCAGTTCGATAAACTCGAGATGGAAACATTTTCAACTCCTGAGACAGGGATAGATGAACATCGACTGATGATTGCTATCCAAGAATACTTTATGCAGGCGCTTGAGATACCCTATCAGCTCATCCAAAAGTGTACCTTTGATATAGGTAAACCCAATGCAAGCGGATGGGATGTCAATGCATGGATGCCTGGTCAAGATATGTATCGTGAGACTCACACAGCTGATTATATGACCGACTACCAGGCACGCAGATTGAATACTCGAGTGAAGCGGAATGCAGGCGGGACTGACTACGTACATACCAATGATGCTACAGCATTTGCACTCGGGAGGATCATGATCGCCATCATGGAAAACTACCAGCAGGAGGATGGCACGATCAGTGTACCTGAGAGATTGAAGCCGTTCACTTTTTGAACAGTCATTTCTCAAATACCGAGTAGTCCTCGATAGAACATGATTACTGCATTGCCGACAAAGTATGCTATCCATCCGCCCAACAGGAGTGACGGTCCAAAAGCTATGTGAC
This sequence comes from uncultured Gammaproteobacteria bacterium, assembly GCA_964550105.1. Lineage (GTDB taxonomy): Bacteria > Patescibacteriota > Microgenomatia > UBA1406 > GWC2-37-13 > JAGOLU01. The sequence goes on along the minus strand of CAZJWN010000066.1, from coordinate 1,958 downwards.
TTTGTCTTTTTGCTCGTTTGACGATGAGTAGTGCCAAGCCATATGTTGCACCCAGAAGGAATCCCAAATATACTCCGAGTAACCCTGGCAGTATGCCAAGCCAGATACCAAGTCCAACTTCAAGTTTCACATCACCAAAACCCATACCGCGTCCTCGCGTGATCATATATATGATGAGGAGTGGCTGAGATACTATCAGACCGGACATGAGTGCCGTTGTTGACCAACTACCGATAAAATATGTGTGCGCAAGTGCAGCGACGATGAGACAAATTTGTAGCTCATCTGGGATGATGTGATGACGAAAATCAATCACCGATATCGCGATGGTAATGGCGGCCAATGCAAAAAGAGAGATCACCACGGGCAACTCATCAAGCAGTCTGTCCACGCCAAAAAGGGTGTGGTACAGCGCAACGATGACTACAAATGAGCTAGCGGTCAGCAGCTCGATGAGTGGATATTGGAGCTTCAGTCTCCGACGGCAACAAAGCGATATGCCTCTTTGGATAAGATATGAAAATATTGGGACAAGCTCACCGAGGCCAAGTTTCTTCTTGCAGCCGTCACAGTGCGATCTACCGAACAGTGATTTTTTTGTGGGAAGACGATCAATCACTACATTCAGAAATGAGCCGATGATAGAGCCCTCGATGAATGCAAAGACATACAACATCGCGATGATATACATAGTTGCTCAGTATACAAGATTCGACTTGGCTCAACAACTTTGGATATGATTGTCAGGATAGATCAGGCAGCATCTACAGTATGTCTACTGTGCATGCTGTTTGGGACCGCAGAGCTTTCTGTTTAGGGCTGTTTATTTTCTTCTTCTTTCTTGACCAGCTCAGGTTTTGGAGTCGGGAACGAGCAGGGAACCGAGTTCTCAGTTCCTGAAATAAATGCTTCATTTTTGCCATAACAGGTTTTCATGACGATATTAGACGGACGTTCGTACCAGTTTTTCTTTTTTTCACCTTTGACATCGAGCAGATACTGCATGACTCTGTTCCAGATGGGTGCAGCACCCGTCACTCCCGATGTGAGGTAGGGATTCATCGGCCTTCCATCATTGTTTCCTACCCAGACCACGACCAGATAGTCTGGCGTATACCCTATCGTCCAGTTATCTTTCTTCGAATCTGTCGTCCCCGTTTTGACGGCTACTTTGTATCCTGGTATTTCGAGTTTTGACCCATATCCAAATGCACTCGCTCGAGCTTGATTGTCAGATAATATATCGGTGATGATATAGGAATACGCTGGGTCGATGACTAGCTCTGAATCAGATTGAGAGGTCAAAAAATCTTTTTGATTGGCATCTGTGATTTTCTTAAATGGTGTGAGATTCGTGCGTATTCCCTGGTTGGCAAGCACACTATATGCTTCTGCCATATCTGTCATCGTCACTTCTCCTCCACCGAGTGACAGAGACAGTCCGAATCGCGAAGTGTCCTCCCATGTATCTATTCCTATGGTTCTCGCAAAATCTATCAGATTGAGGACGCCGACTTTGTCTATCAACTTTACTGCAGGGATATTGTATGAGTTGGCCAGTGCCGTACGGAGCGTCACGCGTCCATGAAACCTACCGTCATAGTTCACTGGACGATAGGGTTCTGGAGTGAAGTACGTCACCGGAGCATCATCTATGACTGAAGCAGATGTATATCCCCTTTGGAGTGCGTACGCATAGAGCAGCGGTTTGAACGAAGATCCAGGTTGTCGGAGAGCGGTCGTGACATTGAAGGCGCCATAGGTGCTGCCGGAGAAATATCCTGATGAGCCTACCATCGCCAGAATTTCACCAGTCCGCGGATTGGTGACCAGCACGGCACCATTTGATACATCCAGATGTTTAATCTTTTCTAGTTCCTCCTGCAGGATGATCTGTGCCTGCTTTTGGATATCGAGATCCAAAGATGTCTGCACATGCAAGCCAGCTCTATCCAGGT
>CAZJWN010000065.1:0-3769 GCA_964550105.1 uncultured Gammaproteobacteria bacterium | reverse complement strand
ATCCCCTTTATATCGTCATGCAAGGCATACCAGGCTAGGATAAACACAATTCCCGCAGAAACACATACGATATACGGGATGAGGTGATATGGCAAGGTGATCACTATCCCAAAAAATCCTGCAGCCAACCCCGATGCGATGAGTATCCGTATCCTTTTTGAAAGAGAGATGAGACTGCGTACCATAATCAATATATATTGTACATCTCCAAAGCCCTATCCTCTACTCCATCCCCACCCCGATAGTCGCCTTGACATGTCATGAGACATCGGTATACTTCTCGCGCTGATATGCATAAATTATCCCTGACTGAACTCGAAAAGAAGGCTATCGAAGCGGCTCTTGGCTCACGATGGGCAGACGCTTTGAAGATAAATCAAGAGATTCACTCCATCGAATCGCGCAATATACCTGCTCTTCTGCGTGGAGGGTTTGCCGCATTCCAACTCAAAAAGTTTGATATTGCTCACGATTTATACAAAAAAGTTTTGAAACACCAGCCTCAGAGTATCATCGCCTTGGAATACCTTGAAAAGATCGCGATCAATAAAGAAACGACTCCAGTGCATCAAATCAAGCATATTCAGCTTGATCCAGATCTATTTGTTGAGCTGCCAGGCAAGACAAAGGCTGTGTTACTCAACCAACTTGGTCAACGCAATATCCTGGCAAAACTGATCGTTGGGGAAAAAGTCAGTCTCATCATCCGCAAGCGACATGTCGAGGTGCGAAACGAAAATGACGAGTATATCGGTATTCTTCCTGATGACGTGGGTGTGAGATTGATCTATTTTATCGAGCATGAGAGCGTGTACAACGCTTATATCAGAGAAGCGAACCTCAGCAGAGTCAGTATATTTATCAGAGAACAATCCAAGGGTAAGAAAGTCGAGCGTATGGCTTCTTTTCCACTCGATATCCCAGGTAGCATCGCTCGGGTCATGGCTCAACAAACTGAGGAGCTTGAGGCAGAGCTCATCGAAAAACCAAAGCAAGCCGAGACTCCAGACGGTTTGGATGTAGCCAACGAAGCAGATGAAAAAAGCGACGTGATTGAGGACAGCGTCATCGCAGATCTCGAAACTGAAGATAAAAATGGTGAGGAGCCAATCATGGGCATCGTCACCGATGAAGATGAGGAAGAAGAAGAGTGAGATGCCCGTTCCCCTCCCCTACGCTCACAACTTCACGATAGTTCCATGTATCGATCCACCTGGAGCCCGTGGTACCTTGTGATGGTGTATCTGGTGATGTTTTGTTGGTTCTGCCACATGTTTGGATCGATATGTCCTCATACTCCTCAGAGCCAGAACAAAGGAAACGATGCCAAGCCCGAACACCCAGATGATTGTACTCATATATTTAGAGCCTCCACTCCCCTATCGTATCAGACCCGAGGGTAAATTGGATCTCATACAGTCCTGTGTCGCCGTTTTGATACTGACATCCAAAATATTCAGTGATATACGCGGCAGTCTTTGTGCGAGATCCTGTCTTTTCCGTCACTATGCACGTTTTTGATACTGCACCATTGTATGCCCCGATATCGCTCACTCGGATTCCGATGCCTTCCAGAAGTCGTGATAAAAACATAGCTGTTCCTGCTGTATCTGGGTACGTCATCTGGACAAGCCGTTTTTCATTGCGGAAAATACGGTCAAATAGATTGACTTTGTCGGGCTTGAGTTTGATATACAGCTCAGTATTTGAGCTTCTCATGGTGCCTATTTTTTGATATAGGAATAGTTTATCCCAAAAAGAAGCCCCTTTTAGTGTCCAGAGTGATGATTTTATGTTTGACGATACCTCGCTGACTGATTTCTCTGTCTGAGGATCATCGTAATAGACTTCCTCGGTGTCTTTATAGAGCGTTCTATCAAGTGGAATACCACTCAACTGGCTCATCGCTTTGGTGTACAGACGCAAATCTGATTCAAGATGCGCTACCTTGGCAAGTGCGCCAAGTTTATATTTTTTGAGTCCTCCCGGGATCGTGACTTCTTGACTAGGTGGATACCACAACACATGATATTGGCCAGATTCTTTGGGTAAAGATAGCACGTATGCCTGATCCCCCAACCAAATACCGACCAAAATCCGGTTCCGATCGAGTGCAAATAGCGAAGAATGGTATGAGCGCCATGCCAATACAACAAGCACTACCACGCAGATGAATACCCCACTCAAAAGATATAGTTGGCGTGACCGCATATCATATACAGTACATCACGCATTGTGTCAGTGCAAAGGATTATTTCGACCGGGTGAGAACGGTCCGCTTTTAGGCCACTATCGTGTCTGCTTCAGGTACTAGCATGAGGCGAGCTTTTGGGATTCGCTTGCCAGTCCGAACACACACTCCATAGGTCCCCTTCTCTATCCGTCGCAGCGCAGCATTTACGAGCGTGAGGCGACGCTTGAGGTCGTCCCCCGTGGCTTCGACCGTGAGATGTCCCATCTCTTCTCGAGCATCAGTATCAGGCGAGGCGTTGTCAGTGGCATGATCGGGATCTGAAAAAGGATCGCTCGTCTTGAGTACCTGCAGTTGACCCTCGATCTTTTCCTTCTCGTGTATGAGTTTATTTTTTTGTTTATCTAAGAAAGCTTTATCCATATGAATATACGGTTTATTACAATACATCAATCCTCTATCGTGTGTGTAATTTCAGCAAGTAGAGGCGGAGATAATATACCAGTAACCCTAAGCCTGTCAACAACAAAAATCCCATCAGGCCCACATCGACACTGCGGGCCAGGGGGGTCGGGTATAAAAGGTCTTTTTCAATCAAGTTCAAAAATATCACCTTACCAAAGGCGAACACCCACAGCATGAGCCCAATCAACACGCCGTATACATATTTATGATGCCGGGCCAACATGAGTAGAAAATGGAATAAAACCGCACAGAAACAGTAGTAGACTGCCTGGTACAGACCGACCATATGCCTGAGTCCATCAAGCCCAGCGTATTTGATCCTCAGGGGGATGGTCGTGACGATTCCGACCGTCGTACCTGCAAACAGCGTCCCGAGACTCACCAAGGCCATGCCGACACAAAAAGCTATGCCCAAATGACCGACGATCTGGGCAACAGGCATCTTTTTTCGAATCAAAAGCAGTATTGCACAAGTAATAGTCACTATAAAAGCAACTGAGTCTTGTATCCCCGGATACAGATGGATCGCCAGCATGGTGCTATACCCCTTTTCCATAAAGTCATTGAGGTTCATGAGAACAAATGCAGCCCTCCCCGCAATCGTGCCGGCGAGGCCTGCAAGGATGATCACATCAAATACATATTCCTCACGATGCGGCGTCAGACGAACATATCTCCACACAAAGTACAAGAACCAGAAGAGCGCCAGCACCAAGAAAATCCCCATGGTATACACCGTGAAATACTTCGTCTGGATGAGTAGTGGCAGCATAAATTTTTGAATCTCTCAATTTGAGTGTGGGGTCATCTACGAGTATAATCTATCTTCTATGTCAGTGCAACCAACTCACTCGCCTATCAGGGTGGGTTTTGATCTCGATGGAGTGCTTCTGTACAACCCTCTTCGCGTCGCTAGACCCTTGATCACCGCATACAAACGCTTCACTGCTCCAAAAAAGGAAAAGGTATTTCATATACCACATGGAGTCATTGAAAAAACGATTTGGAAGCTCGCCCACGCATTTAGCCTCTTCACCCCATCAGGATTTGAGCGCATTGAAGCACTGGTAAAATCTGGTGTCATTGAGGCATATCTTGTCACCGCGCGCTATG
>CAZJWN010000064.1:0-3791 GCA_964550105.1 uncultured Gammaproteobacteria bacterium | reverse complement strand
TTGGCAATCCCAAAGACGTCGCAGAACACCAGTGGAAAGATATGGGATTCAACGACTCATCAGTGCATACCGATATCGTCTCTACGACAGATCGGACAGTGACCGCAACTCTAAAGGATGGGACGAAGAAAGTAATATATAAGGATGGAAAGTTTGTGGTATGAAAAAAATCTATTACCTCCCTGTCGGGCTTGCCGTCGTAATCATCATACTTTTGATCATTCTCATAATTACCCCTACTCCACGATGATACGTCCCATCAGATCAAGACAGCTCAATGGATATGCTCCACGGGCGGGAGGTCGATGCGTCATCTATCTCATGTCTCGTGATCAGCGAGTCAAGGACAATTTTGCTTTGCTTGAAGCGCAGCAAGCAGCACTTGCAGCAAAACTACCATTGTTAGTGATGTTTCACGTCTACACATCGCTATCTGTACGAGCATGGCAACACTTTGAGTTCATGATTGCGGGTCTCAAAGAAATCGAAAAAGATCTTGAGTCGTTGCATATTCCGTTTCTGGTGACCTATGGCCAATCTATCGTCGAGTCGGTGACAAAGGTTGACCGAGAATACAAACCTACCAGTTGGTATATCGACTTCTCTCCACTACGGTCAGCTCGACAGTGGAGAGAAAAGATCGCACAGTCAATCAAGACAGCGGTGATCGAAGTCGATGCGCACAATATCGTCCCCGCCTGGTTACTGAGTGACAAAGAAGAATTTTCAGCAGCTGCAATCAGGCCAAAGATGAAAAGAAAGCTTTTTGATTACTTGAGTGAGCCAGAGCAACTACAAACACATCCTTTTCATCTTCAGAAACCTATTCCCAAATCCGATTGGCTACATATAAGCTCAACGATCACTGCACCACGTTTACCAGACTATACCTTGACATGTCTACCTGGAGAAAAATCAGGAACCAAAATGCTTCACGATTTCATCGCTCACAAATATTCTCACTACGACTCCGATCGCAATGATCCAGGGTTCAATGGACAATCAGGGTTATCGGCATATCTCCACTTTGGCATGATTTCACCACTACGAGTAGTTCTAGAATGTTTACAAAGAGAACAAGAGAATAACAATGTCACGGCAGACTACAACGGTATTTTCGATACTCGATCAACATCGGTAAAGATGTTTGAGAATCATTTTCTTGAGGAGCTCATCGTGAGACGTGAACTCGCCGAAAACTACTGTCTGCACAATCAGAATTATGATAATTTTAATGGCGCTAAACCATGGGCGAAGAATACCTTAAATAGCACTCGTGCTGATAAGCGCGAGTACGTGTATACCTATGAACAGTTTGCGAGAGCTCAAACGCACGACCAAACATGGAATGCTGCACAAAAGCAAATGATAAAAACAGGAAAGATGCACGGATATATGCGTATGTATTGGGCAAAGAAAATACTTGAATGGACACAAGACCCTGAGACTGCTCTTTCAACTGCGGTCAAGCTAAATGATTCGTATGAGCTCGATGGACTTGATCCAAATGGATATGTAGGAATCATGTGGAGCATCTGTGGAGTGCATGATCGTCCATGGTTTCAACGACCTATCTTTGGAGTGATCCGATATATGACCGCAGATGGAATAGCAAAAAAATTCGACCTCAAGAAATATATGGCGATGTGGTCAAGTGAATCAAATGACTGAGATGTATTGTTTGAACAGTCCCCGATGCTTCTACTTGGTATACTACTCATATGCGTATCGGGAAAACCTATGTCACTATCAGGTGCATTGTTCAAAACGTCAAAGACGAGGTCTTGCTATTGAGACGTTCGAGTCAAGAGGTGGGTAATGTAGGTTTGTGGGAATTGCCAGGAGGTCATATAGACTTTGGTGAGCATCCAAACACTTCTGTCGTGCGTGAAACATTTGAAGAAACTGGGATATCGATCAGGTCCCCAAGCATCATCAATATTTCTTCACGCCTCAATAGACGCAATGAGCACTCTATCTGCATGACTTACCTTGCACAGGTCCAAATGCCACAAATTCTACTGAGTGAAGAGCACGATGCATATATCTGGACACCTGTCTACAAAGCTTTATCTAGCCCTATCACCGCACGTACTCGGGTGATTCTCAAAGAATACCAACGTGATCTACTTGCGAGTGAGTGAGCATCCTATGAAATGGATATTTTGTGTCACTTCGACCTAGTTGACAGGTATCAAAAAAAAGCATACCATTGACCTACGTTCAAGGTGATTTCTCAACAAACTAGTTTAGAAAAACTCCTGAGCCCTATTATCATTTTCATATACTACCTATGAAAATCGTCAGAAAAATGACGGTCCCACCTGCGGTGCTTGCTGTTAAGAAATCTATGGGCACCCTTGACAAGGTCATATCGATGATCGGAACCAAAAAGAACTATGCTGCCACGATTCAACAGATCGATGCAGCTATGGGTCTGGCTACTGCTGCAAAGCGTGCACTTATGGCTACCTTGCTAGAAGATACGGTGAGGTCTGGGGCAAAGAATCCAAAAAGATTAGTCGCTGATCTCCAAAAACTCTACACAAGTGGAGTGAAGTGACTCAGCTGCTCACTCAAACACCTTGGGCAACCGAGGTGTTTTTGTGTTGACAACACTGATACAATATCTCCATGCCAAATCATAAAACTACCATTCATATCGATGGTATGCACTGTGCGAGTTGTGACCTACTCGTCAAAATGAAACTCAAGGAAATGAAAAATATCACCGATGTTGTCCCTGATTTTGAGAAGAAACAAGCCACCATCACTCATACTGGTCCACTATCTCTCTCAGATATCAATGCTGTTTTGTGTGAATATGGCTATACGGTAAGCTCGGTCACCGATGCAGTCAAGCATGTTCAAAAAGAAAATGAGCCGAATCACCTCGGAAGTCAGACTTCCAGTCTGCATGAGACACTCGGCATCGCAGCTATCCTAGCGATTCTCTACTTCTTTGCAAAACAGTCTGGTCTACTTCCCGACAACCTGACTGGCGCAGCAACATCTATGGGCGGGGCATTTGTTTTGGGTCTCATCGCCTCTATATCAACATGTATGGCTACAACTGGAGCTCTTTTCACTAGTTTTGTGAATAAACAAGTGAAAACAAATACGCTGCAAGTAGCGATACCTTTTATGATCGGACGGGTGGTGAGTTATGGAGTATTCGGATACGTGCTGGGATACTTTGGGTCTCTTTTTCTAGGCATCATCCATATCGGATCGACATTCAACTTGATAGTGGCTCTCGTTCTCATCCTCGTAGGACTAGACATGCTCCACATCATCTCACTCCATCGTATACTCTCTCGGATTCCTGGAGGAAATCTCATTTTTACTCTTCAGGAAAAAAGTCATGCGCCAAAAAGAGTTGGGTTCATGGCGGCACTCCTCGGGGGACTCACCTATCTGTTGCCGTGTGGCTTCACTCTCTCAACACAAGCGTATGCATTGTCACTCGGCAATCCGCTTCAAAGCTCACTGCTCATGATGTCTTTTGCATTTGGCACACTACCTGCACTTGGTTTTATCACTATCCTCTCAAATCTCAGAGCACAGTCTATATATCACTATTTTCTCAAGGTCATCGCTATCCTCATCATCGGAGTTGGGATAGGCTATGTGGCAAATACAGCCCAACTGTACGGATTCAGCCTGACTCAATCAGCTGTACAAGATGACACCGAAACCCTCGCACCTATTGAAAATGGCAAGCAAATAGTCAGAATGACTGCACAGTCAAGCGGGTACTCACCGAGTCAGTTCACTGTCAAAGTCGGTAT
>CAZJWN010000063.1:0-3865 GCA_964550105.1 uncultured Gammaproteobacteria bacterium | reverse complement strand
CCTATGGCATGAGCAATCCTCGCCCCGTATTCCAATCACTCGGCATCATCCAAGAAATAAGGACGATGGGTAAAGACAACCAACACCTGAAGCTCATCATCCAAACCCCTTCACCCGCCTCAAACGGCGGGAGCTTCCCCAAGGAAGCATCTTCGGATAATCCCTCCCTTGGGAGGGGGGACCACGCAGTGGGGAGAGGGGTTATGCCACTCAGTCTCCTCGCCTTCGGCAAGGCATCTGAATATTCATATCTGAAAGCTGGCATACAGATCAAGGTAGTCTATACCCTCGATATCAATGAGTGGCAGGGCAACCGGACACCCCAGGGGAAGGTACTTTACTTAGATTATATGACCTGATAGAATCGGTCATGTCACCATACAAAGAGGTCGAATCTGCACCTACCATACTCATAGCCAAAATCGATACAGCTTCACAGATCGCTCTTCAAGAGATCAGTTTTGAAGATAGACGATATATCGATGATGCTCGAAGTGCCTTCAGAAACGTCATGGGACCAATATACAGTGATGTCCAATGTGAAAAACTGATGACTGCTTTTTCGATAGCTTCTTTCCATCAGATAAATGAGTTTGAACACAAGCGCATCCGTAAAGAGGGAGATTACCCCTATCTGTCACATCCGCTGGCAATGGCCCAAAAACTCGTCGAGCTTCAGCAGGATCCTGTACTAGTCGCTGCAGCACTCCTGCATGATATCCCAGAAGATATGAAGTTGGCCGGGGTAGATACTCCTGACGCATGGCTCACCTATATTGACGCAAAAGTCCGTGCCAGTGGCTGGAGCGACGCTGAGGCATCTCGACTGCAGTTTATCCTGCAGGCAGAAACAAAAACCGAAAAACTTATCGCAAGAGAAGATGGGAATGAAATCATAAGCGCACTTAGGGACAGCCCGCTATCTCAGATCATATCTGCCGAGGTTGTGAGGATCAAGAAGGACGCAAGCCATGGTTCGGGTGAGATCACTACAGAAGACGATGCTGAGATCGCTTCGCTGCAGTTTGATATGCTGCGCAACCTCGCGATGTGCTACAGGACTGGCCCAGACGGCCAAGAGGTATTTGATCCTGGTCCGCTCATCGTAAAGATGATAGACTGTTGGCACAATCTTCAGGATAAAGGATTCTGGTTATCGGGATTGAGTAATCAGATGGGTACCGCAAAGGCAGCTTCAAAGATTGTCCGAGCTCGTGTCTATACGAATCTCGCTGAGCTTATGGGATACCACGATATTGCATCAGATATGACTCTCCGCCTTGCAAAAATGCAAAACCTCAACAATATCAATAATCCTGGATTTGGCGTAGGTGGTATGAACGAACAAGAGGTGGAGGCTTACTTAGGTCAGGCCCAAGCGTTTGCGGCTTTTGTGCGCACAAACATCCTCGGGGTACTTTTTGAAGGGACACCCACGAATGCCACTGAGCTTTCAGCAGCGTGCTACATGCCGTGGGGCAAAGATAAATATCGCCCTGACGGTGTGGCCTATAGACCACCTCTTCGGGCTCGTCTCAAGGCTACGCCAAGTGAGATCAATCATCTAGATAAAGAAAGCGTCACTATCAGTTACGCTAAGCCAAGGGACGTGGGCGTGGGAGATCCAGTCACTGTAATCACAGCTGCTGCAACCACTTCGTTTAAAGGCGATTTCTTGAATGCTCTGGGGCGAATATCCCGACGATACGCAGTCAAAACTCCCCGAAAAAATGGAGGTACGACTCAAGATCGCGATATTGGTACTTTGACGATAGAAAGGGACGATCAACCGACGATAGCTCAAACGCAACAAGTTGGCTGGGCAGGGGTACCACTCGCTGCAGTCTGTGAGTATCCACTTTTTGGAAATCCCAAAATCTGCAAGCACACGATGAGCAAAGAAGCCTGGGATGCTCTTCCTCAAGCACTAAAAGGTGTGGGTGCTGAGCGCAGTGAGCTTCTGGCATTTTTGCTTTCTCCTCGAGCATATTTTGAACGTGGTTCGGCAAGTCAAGATCAGTCCTTTGTCATCATACTTCAAACGCCTACCGGTCCTGTCATACGCTTTGTACGCAATCAAGATCCAGAAGTCACAGTCAGTAATCTTTGCGAAAAAAATGGTATAAAATTTCCTGCTTCAGTCACTTCGCTTAGTGGAAAAACAGCCTTAGTGGATAAAGACAACTCAAATCAAATAACTGACATGTGTCGTGGATCATTTGATCCTCGAGAAAGAGTGTATGTCATAACATCTGATGCTCCTTCACCCTCTGGCAGGTCAGGGAACATCTTCGCCTCATCTTGATAGCTATCACTCGGTATCAACTGTGTTTTAACAGATTTGAAAAACCTATACACAAATCAGACGGTGCGAAGCGAAATAGGAGATTGCCCGGATGTTTCTCATCATATGTTCCGTAGCACATGTTTAGACTAAATGATTCCTCATCTATCACGATGAGTTATGAACTAATATTCTAAGCACATAATCGTGCTCTTGGTGAAAGTGACCCAACTCGCACTCCACGCACTCAAAAAACGGGAGCGAGAACTGCATCTTGGAGTTGACTCTTCAGGACACAATGGATTCATGTCAGGGCAGGTTGGGTCAGTATATACAAGCTAATAGCAATATTCTTATGCAATGGGAGGATGTTGTGTATATACCCTTCCCTGCTGTTTTAGGTCATAGATAATCAAATCTCCAATACGGTCATTCCCCGCTTGCACCATCGCAGATAGCTCATGTTGTGACTGTCCGTATGCTTCATTAGTCAAGATTCCGAGTGTAGTAAGCTTTGGAACGCTCATAAAGTGAGGAGGCAGCACCTCAAATCGGGTTAATGCAAAACCAAATACAAGCGGATCTCTGTACTTATATTTTGGTGCATGTGATTTATATTTGTTAGGCAACTTTGTGCGCGCAAATTGTACTGCAGCTGCGGTCAATCCATACATATAGGCCTCAAGAGGACGCCTTTGATTGTGGAGCGACATGATCTGAGCTGGTGCCCAAGAAGGTAGTACATCAAGCACATTTTCTGGAAGAATACCCGTTTCTTCGTATTTACCACCCGTTTCTGAGTCAACTTCAACGAGTCTAGATTGGAGGGTAATCAGATCTTCTGGCGACTGTTGGGGCAATGTTGGTGTATATCTATCACGTATAGCGTGGACGAGTCCGGTAAGAATAGGTATGGCATTAGAATGAAATTGAGATTTTGCGAGCTCAGCTCCAGCATATCTCGACTGTGCATCAGCAGATAGGAGTAGTAGTGCTCGAAGCGCTTGGGTAGACGCAATGGCAGTAAATTCTTTGTCCCACAATAACTCATCTGTTTCAGATGATGCAGAAACAATATCATTAGGAAGTATGATTTCTTGACCTAGTTTTCTTTTAGCCTCCATCCCATAGTGTATCATACCCATAGTAGTGGTCAAGGCAGGTCAGTTAATACTCACACAAGCTAAGCTACATATAAGCTCAATACCGCATTGACTCAGTAGTAAAAAAGAGATGCCGCTCCGAACTGGGTTCGGAGCGGCGTTTTGCACTGTGGCAAGCGCTACGTGCGCTTGCCACAGTGCTTGCAAATGTGCTTACCACCCTTCCCGTTGGGATGGATTGTATCACACTGATGGAGATCCCCGTTATTCTTGGGGCACTTGGGGCCCCAAGAATAGTTACATCGGATCGGCTCAGGCCGATCCTTTCTTTTTTTTCCGAACATGTCTCCTCTGTATCAAACCAGGAATTGTTCATCGCAGCTGTTGCGAGAACATGTCTGATCTGACACAGAGCTGATCTCAGGTTGAGATCAATTCTGTATCAAATCTTGCATAAACGAAATGTATAAGAGATAGT
>CAZJWN010000062.1:0-3916 GCA_964550105.1 uncultured Gammaproteobacteria bacterium | reverse complement strand
GGAGCGATATGATGTGCCAGCTCTTTCAAGCGTTCAGTAGCATTGCCCATGGCGATTTTTGTCCCACAGAAGTTCAAAAGCGTGATGTCATTGCCACTATCCCCTACTCCAACACATTCCTTTGGATTCAGCCCAAGCTTTTTGGCAACAGTCTGCAAGGCCATGAACTTCGTCGCATGGATATGCTTCACAGCGACTTCATTCATCCCTTTTACCCATCCAGGTGTAGTCTCGACAAGCAATAGAGGTATCTTTTTGACTTGCTTCACAAACTCATTCACGAGCTTTTCATCGACATAGAGACAAACACTCGACATAGCAGGCTTGATCTTGTACGTTTTCAGAGAACCAAGCTTATTGGTGTCATTATCATATATTTTTGTACCAGGAAATGACTTGGCAATCTCGATGACCTTCTCAGCGATACCCGGATCAAGATCCTGCTCCCACAGTATTTTGCCTGTCAAAGGATCGACTACCTGTGATCCACCAAGGGTGACAACAGGCACCTTGATATTGAGTGTCTTGGCAAGATCTTTGGCGAGTTTCCAGTTGCGACCTGTCGCAAAGATGGTATGTACCACCGACTGAGCAGATATGATCGAATCGACTACCTTTTGGGTAGGTTTCGCACCTTTGCTGTTTTTCACTGTTGTACCGTCAAGATCAAAGATGATGGCACGGGTAAATGTTGTACTCATATGATTTCCTCCTTTTTGGACCGGGTAAATCCGATCCATTCTTCTATCACTTCTATGATCAATTTGTATGGTGCTTCGATGAGCACATCAAATATAAATGTGAAGAAGTTGAGCTTGGCCATACCACTCGAGAAAAATTTACCCATCGTCAATATTGGCATAAAGAAAAAGTCGACAAATGGCGTGAGGATAGTATCCTTGTCGATGAGTTTGTACTCGCTCGCTACTTGCTTGACTCGCTGGGCAAAAAATGCGATCGTGGAGACGAAGAACACAAAGATCATCTTGCTAATCAGATTGAACTTGAGTGCGCTCAGCGCAATCCACATCAGATACAAAGTGACTGCAAAAGTAAGTAGATAAAAAAGCGAAAACCCGATCTGCAATGCAGGTTTTCTGATGCGCGCTTGCTTTGCGATGAGTACTACTCGATTTTCATACTCAGGATCTGCATCGATAAACTCCATCACTCGTTGGTAAATACGCTTCGTGTTGTCCTCTCCGGGGAGACGAGTCAAAAATATAATCACTGCCATCATGACGACCGGGAATATCGCATTGATGATGATTGATTCCCAGTGGATGTTGCCATAGAAGTATTGAGAAAGCGGTCCCTCTAGGGCTATGGCCAACAACATCTTGGTGATGATGATATAGATGATTGAGCGGATACCAAGGGTCTGAAGACGACCACGACTCTGGCTGTACTTCTGACGGCATAGGAGCTCTACTTCTGGCCAGAGCTTCTCTTTTGCAGACAGGATGGACTGAAGATCATCGACCTTCTTCGTCTTGATCATGTCAAAGAAAATCAAATAGGGAGGAAGCTGCTTTTTGACAAATTTATTGAGCTTCTCAAGCGTCGGGTTGCCCAGGGTATCATCGATTTTTTTGAAAATCTGGGGAAGTTTGGGCACCAGTTCTGAGAGCTCATCTACCGTATAGCTTGCAACGGGTTGGTAAAACACGGTAAACATATGAAAGCGTTCGTATGGTGTGTCACACTTTCTATATGTTTTTTCAAGTGATGCTATCAAGTACGCATTTTGTAGCTCAGCTGAAATACCCTCGATCTTCATCTTGTTTTTGAGTGATTGAAACAAGAAATAGGTGAATATACTTTCACGTTGCGATACGTCCGGGGTCAAAAACTCTTCGATCTCGCTGGTCAACAAATCAATCAAAAAATCGTTCAAATACTTGCTTTGCTCACCGGTGCGACCAGTGATCAGGTCCTTGCGGATCGCGAGATAGATATCGAGTATGCGCTGTACACCGATGATGTCGGTCTCAGACAGCGAGTCAGTAGGAAAGTATCGTGCCCAAAGAAGTTCGCGAACGAGGTTTTCTCCCTCTCCCTCACCGCTCGGATTGAGGGATATTCGGCGACGGATGATGCGCTCTATAGCAGCGCGACGAACAAGATGATCATCACGGTACTCGATCACATTGCGCACTTTTTCATACATGAAGGCGAAAAAGCTCACCGCCCGTGACACCGTGATTTTGGAGTATTCATCGGGCTTGGCTTTGGCCTTTATCGCCTTGATTGCCTGGAGTAAGGCGGTCGTAACTGCTGAAAGCTGGATAGATCCAGTTGGAGTCTGATTTGCACTTTCTGACATAGCTATATTATACCTTATCGCACCAGAAAGCTCAAATACGACTCAATAGGTAGAATAGCACAGTGAGGCTGAATTAATATGATTTAACCAAGAACTAGTTTAGTGCCCAGTTTTGGGTTGAGCACCAAGCTTGATGAGTGTTTGTTGCATATATGCAAACTTTTCTTCAAGCAGAGGCTGAGTATTTGCCTCAACATTGAGTCTAAGAAGTGGCTCAGTATTGGATACTCGGATATTTGTCCGCCAGGCAGGATAGTTGATACTGATCCCATCTAGTAGATCGATTTGTGCATCAGGAAAAGTAGATTGCAATGCATCGAATATTTTTTCCTTAGAACTGCCCTCTAGTAATAAATAGTTATGCTCAACTGCTTCGTGGGCTGTCTCATACATTGCAAGAGTTTTTGATATTGAAAGATCTGTATCCTGTAATTTAGTTAAGACTGCCATGATGACGCGCATAGCATTTTCAGCTCCACCACTTTTCTTAAAGAAAAAGTGTCCAGATGATTCTCCACCAAATGCTGCTCCAGATGCTTGCACGTCTGCGGTGATAAATGCATGTCCAACTTTGGTGGTTTTGACTTCTGCTCCGATTGTCTTCGCAAAGTTTCTCACATTGAACATTGATCGGATATCGGCATGAAATAACTTTGCCCCTTCAGTTTTGTGAAGAATATCCATGATCAGACATGTGATGAGTGTGTTAGGGAGAAACCGACCATTTTCATCAATGAAGGCAATACGATCTGCATCTCCATCAGTGGCAATCCCAAAATCTGCCCCTTCAGTCTTCACTTTTTCACACAATACCTTCCAGTAATCATGTTGGCAGGTGTCGGATAGATGATTGGGAAAGGTACCATCCAACTCAGGATACAAATAGATGATCTGGATCGGCACTATTTTTGCCAGAGCTCTCAAATAGGTCACTCCCATGCCGTTTGCAGTATCGGCAACTACTTTGAACGTTTTCTTAATCGGGGGAAAATCATCCACAGTGACTTTGGCTTCAGTATCGACGGTCGCTTTGAGCTCGTTGATTTTTCCACCATGCACTTCAGGACAATATTTTCCATCAAGTACTGATGATTTTAGTGCGAGACCAGAAATCTTTATGACTTTGTCGCCATCTCGACTCACACACTTCATCCCGGTATATCCAGCTGGATTATGCGAGGCAGTGATTTGCATCCCTGCATCGGCATGGAGATGTAGTAAAGCAAAATAACTGTGCGGAGTACTCGCCAAACCAAGTGCATTTACTTCTGCACCGAGCTTTACTAATTCTCTAATTGTCACTTCATATAACTCTTTTGACCCGTCTCGCATATCGTGGCTGACATTTACAAGAAGTTTTTTAGATTTCATGGTATTCAGAAGATATGTATACGTTCCTTTTACTACATTGACCCACCCTGTTGGATCTACCTCTTTTGGGTAAACTGCACGGATATCGTATGCCTTGAATATAGATGGATTAAGCGTCATATGTAGGTAAAAAAGTTATAAACTCATAAAGTTATTCATAACACATGTCCAGGACTATAGCATCATTGCTACCACTATTTCAAGTTGCTCACGGAGTGA
>CAZJWN010000061.1:0-3921 GCA_964550105.1 uncultured Gammaproteobacteria bacterium | reverse complement strand
TTTGGTCCGACGCGGTGCCACCCTTGCGGGCTGCCTAGATATTTTACAAGAGAATATCAAACTCTCTACTAGACATTCACTTCACATACATTTCATTTATTTGATCAGGCTTGTTTGTTTCTCTATTTCCATCTTCATCAGAATCCCTTTTATCGATCTCCGAAGAGAAAGCCAGCAGTTGCTGGAGGATACTGAGTCTCAGATAAAAATACAGCACTAGGCTGGAGAAACAAGGTCAAACCCTTTCGCGAAATGAATCATATGCTTCATGCTGGCGTATAAGCATCGAGCCTACTTACCAGAGTCTAAAGGGGGGGACGCACACTCACTCACCTACAGACACAGCGATGCACTTGGATCTGTCATACCGGTGAAAACCGGTATCCAGAGCAAATATCCAATCCATGGATCCCGACTTCCGTCGGGATGACATGCAAATACACTCCTGTGTCTGCAGGAAAAGTAAGATATGCGAATCATCATGATTCACTTCTTAATTCTTAAAAACTTCCTAACAAATCGACAATGTTAAAGTGCTTATACTCGTCTGTGGCTTCATACAAATCGAAGCCCGACAGGTATATACCAGATCGATGATGACTTTAGTCGTGTCTCATGCTTTACGAGACACAACGGTCGTATCTATCTGCTCTCTCTGCTCGCAAATGGTTACAAATGCGAACAAGCGTGAGAGAGGATGAATCATTTGCCGTTATCCCGACGGAAGTCGGGATCCAAGTATTTTGCCTGGATACCGGTTTTCACCGGTATGACGAAATAACTCATCTTCTCTGTTTACCTCTCACAGATCTCTGTGGGTAAACTATTTCTGATCATCGATCTATAAAAGAACGACAAGGGTTGAGAGCGCGTGAGCGCAAGAAACAGGTAGGCGGGATTGCTCCCAACCCTCATCGTTCGACCACTTACGTGGTCTTCGGTCGACTAAAGAGCAGCCAACCGAGACCGATGATCATTCCAACCGCCAGCAAAAAGAGTCCAAACCCCTTCTCGATATCGAGTAGGGGGGCGGTAAACCAGGCTATGGCTCCTGCCACCATTAAGATGGCGATCGCGACGATCTTCCTCAGCCACTTCTTTCCGACAATGGACGTCTTGTCGAATAGCTTGGCGCTTGTTACGCCAAGCAACACTAGCACAAGGTACGTGAGCGCCACTGGCACGAACTTAGAGATATTCTGATCCATTTTTCTTGGTTCCCGATTGGTTGAAATCGGGCCTCCATGCAAGAGATACACGTCTCCTCCATGGAAACCCGACAGTCAACCGATGACTCAAAAATTTCTCAACCCTTGTTTTTAAAGTGCTTGAGCTGGTAGATGACTCCTATCTCCCTAAAGGGAGATGCTTATCACCTCCATACTCGAGGATATTTCGCCCGTCTCCAATCACTAAAAGTGGGGGACTGAGCGAAAGATCTTCAAATATGAGGCTTTTTACGTCATTCTGAGTAGAACGAAGAATCCAGGTGGATCTTTCGCTATCGCTCAAGATGACTTCTAATGTGCTTACTCTCTACTCAAATTGGGTACAAAAATCCCGAATTTGGGTGGTTGAGTAGACACATCCTATCATACTATAAGTCTAGTGTCAAGAGGATAATACATGGTGAAATATGAGCTCAATATGTGGTCTTGGCTCAAATATGCTACATGAGATATAAGATAATACATTGTTGCATAGATCTGATGTACCAGGTGGTGAGAATAATTGGTCTATTGCAGCAGTCTATGTAATTTTTTGGGCATTGTAGTGTTTTTACACTCTGTAATTTTGTTCTTTTAGATTTAACTGTTACAGAAGCATATACATTAGATTCTTCGCTGTGCTCAGAATGACTGTAAATGTAGTTTTGGCCAAAAAAATTCCCCCGAAGCCTCTCAACTACCGTAGAGAAACCAGGAGGAGTGGTATTATTGTACCACAGACTATGGGTAATACAATATGATAATAGTTGATAGTTGAAAATGTATAGTTGATAACGATAATACGGACGAGGTGTTGCGCTCCCGTTTCAAGTTGCGCAATGGACTCATATGGGGCTATGTGATAAAATATGCTACTTGGGATCATAGCTCAATTGGTTAGAGCGCTTCCCTGTCACGGAAGAGGTTGAGGGTTCGAGTCCCTTTGGTCTCGCATAAGTAGTCATCCTGAACAAGGTGAAGGATCCAATGCATATAACTTGGATATTTCGCTTACGCTCAATATGACTGACGTAATCAGTGATCGTCTGGTTTCATAGCTCAGTTGGTAGAGCGCTTCATTGACATTGAAGAGGTCACTGGTTCAAGTCCAGTTGGAACCACCAGAGTTAGTTACAAAGGTTGTCAGGTTGTAAGGTTTTCAGGTTATAAAGTTAATATGAGTTCAGTCAAATATCACTTCTGCGTGCTTATCTGGTCATAAAGACCATCTCCTTTTTTGTCTTCAAACAAACTCGTGTACAATGAACCCGTATTCGATAAAAAACTTTTAGATTCTAGATCCCGGGATAAACCCGGGATGACAAGAGGACTCGTTCTCAACTATCAATTGTCAATTCTCAACTAAATTATGAAACGCATTTTATCCGGTATCAACCCATCCAGCACCAAAGGTCTTCATCTGGGTAACTATCTCGGCGCGGTCAAGCGCTTCGTTGAGATGCAAAGAGATGGTGAATGTTTCTACTTTGTGGCCAATCTTCACTCGCTCAACACCGTATTTAGCCCCGCAGAAGTCGTAGAGAACACCAATAATATTTTTCTTGAGTATCTTGCCTTTGGCATCGACCCAACCAAAACGACGTTTTATGTTGAGTCAGATATCCCCGAAATTACCTATCTCCAAACGATCCTCAATAACTGCGTGACTGTGGCTGAACTGCAGCGCATGCACGGCTATAAGGATAAGATGGCTAAGGAAACCGATCAGTCGGCGATCAATGTTGGATTGTTTGACTATCCGGTGCTTATGGCGGCAGACATATTGCTGTTTGCTGCAGATATAGTGCCTGTCGGTGAGGATCAGACACAACATGTAGAGATCTGCCGCGAAATCGCCCGAACCTTTAACAATCGATATGGAAATATATTGAAAGTGCCCGAGCTCTCAATCCAAAAAGCAACTGCACGTGTGGTAGGAACTGATGGCGTACGCAAGATGAGCAAATCGCTCGGCAACGATCTGCCCGTATTTGCATCTGAAAAAGAGATCTATGCACAGGTCATGAGCATCACGACTGATCCAGCCCGGATCCGCCCGACTGATCCAGGAGATCCTGCCAAAAATATCTGCTTTACCTATTTGCGTTTGCTTGGGAGACCTGAGAGTGAGGTTGTGGCTATAGAAGAGCGATATCGAGCTGGCACAATCGGCGATGTTGAGATCAAAAAACACGTGTACGAGCTGTTTCTAGCTGTCATGAAGCCGTTTCGCCAGAGAAAATCTGAGTTGCAGCAGGATCTTGTATCGGTTGAAAATATCAGGGTCGAGGGGTGTGAGCGGGCTCGTGCTGTAGCACGAAAGGAACTTCTCCGTATCAAAAATGCTGTCGGACTGAAGTAAGTGAGAGATAAATTGCTCTATTGCTGAATTGTTACTTTGCTGAATTGTTACATTGTTGGGTTGCTTGCGATAAACACCTCATGCTCATGAGTGTTTTTGATTTCCTGAGTTTACTTGTCCTTCCGAAGTTTTAACGAAGGAGGAGCTCGGGAACCATGCTTGTTTCATGCATAGACACTTACCTGCGTCAGGGAGTCAGTGGGCTAGCACTCTGATTTTCTGATGACGATCAGGAACCATGCTTGCCCGCCTGTGGTGAGCAGAGCGATCTACGGCGGGTGCATGTCGCTGACTTGCCATGGACCCCGGACTGAATCCGGGGATTCAATATAGTGTGTTTGACTTCCTGAC
>CAZJWN010000060.1:0-3962 GCA_964550105.1 uncultured Gammaproteobacteria bacterium | reverse complement strand
ATTCTCTCTATACCGATAGCACAACTGTTGAGATGTGTGTGAACTCACGGAAACGACTGCGAGACATGCTACTTGCCGCGTGTGAATGAGGACATAGCGTGAATACAATTTGATTGTATTGCTTATAACTTCGAGAAGTAGACTATTCTTGGATACCAAGTTGTTAACATATTGCGTTGTCATTTGAAGTTTAACCATGGACATGTATGTCTTGCTAATGTATACTATAGGTATACATGACTAAACCAACAGAAGTTACGAGATACGAACCTAAACCTTTTGATGAGCGCGATGAGCGTATGAGGGATGAGGCGATAAATACGGTTTTTGATGGCCGTTCTACTCACCTGGAAGTATCTGTCTCTGATCCTAGAGATGATGATCGGTATCTCGACGAAGTACTCCGATACTTTCCAGATAGTGCAAATCAATATGGTGGTACGTATGGAGTTCCAGGAGTTAGAGAAATGGTCAGCAGTATGGTCACAAAATATGACGTAGAAATCAGCGCGAGTGGGATCGATAGGGTATGGAGCACATATGATGCAGCAGATAAACTATCTGATCTTTATCAAAAAGGTCCATCCCAATTTGTCGACACAGTTACTTCTCAATATCCCGGTTGCGTTGCTGCTTTTGATGAAGCGGATTTAAATAAATTATATTCACGTGTTGGGAAACCAGGTGGTTTCCCAACATACAAAGCTCATGAATACATCTTCGATCCTGTGGGTGCAGGCGTATTGAGGCTTGTCACAAAAGTATCTTCAACTGCACAGGAAGGTGATAGTGAGCCTTCTACTGAAGCGCGATATCGCTGTGTTGATTTGGATGCGTTATATGTGGAATCTCCTGACAGCGTCAGGCAATACTTTATCCAAAGACATGTGCTTCATGCAGTGCCACGAGTGCTGTACAGTCTCAGTACCACTCGTTATCTTGATAGTATAACCGACGAAGAGCTCATACCCAAACCGCTTATAGAGGCAGTAAAAGATGCGAGATTTGCAAAGTCACTTACCACCGTTGCACACTTTTTGAAATCGCGAGAGACCAAAGCTCAGCGTCCTATAGATGCCCTAGACACAAATACCGTGGTACATGACATGAGAGCTGGGATTAGGACACGAGTATCAAGTCCCACTAATCGAGATTCTTCATTCTCCATTGATACACCTATGTACCTACGTCATAGAATCAAATATGGTGGTTTGGCTCAAAACTCACTCAGAGGAGAGCAATATCGTGCTCTTGAAGAGTTTATGTTCATACTCGACAGCTCCACAGGTAGGTCTCAGCGAGATACTCAAAGAGATAAGGACGCTGCTAGGCTCTCACAAAAAGTACAACAAAAAGCCAATGACAGTGTGTATAGATGGGGACTAATGCACTTTTCTCATCAGCTGATTGATCCAGAGAAATCTCTGCAAAAGTTAAGAGAGCACCACACAGATGCGTATGCCGATTTTCGGTTTTTTAAGGCTCTGACCAGCAATTCACTTGCGACGATTGCCGGTGATACTGCTCATCCGATGCATGGACATCCCCTCGCTCAGCTCTACCGCGATTTAGTAGCGGCTGGTGGCAATACACAGCTTCAAACAATACTCAGTTCAATACGGAGTTTGAGGGTGTTACCTGGCCCAAGCGATGATGCTTGGAGGCCAGGTGACCGACGAAATAGGCCACCAAGCAAATTTGCAGAGATAGTACAGCTCTCGGGCTCTTATATGGATCAACGAGTGGAGGGGTTCAATGCAAGACTTCATGCAGATCATGAACTCTGGAAGCGCTTTACAGATGCGCTCCGTGTTGAGGAGATACGAACTACTCAAATAGTTAATAATGTGTTCAAACCAACTTCATCTGCTCAGAAAGAGCAACCTTATGCAGATGCAGATTCAGAAGCAATAGTGAAGGAAATAGTTGCTTCATATGAAACAAAGTCAAAAAATAGTGCTCAAGACATACCTTTCCTCGAGAAATTATTCGCCAAGGAACGAAAATATCTTCAACGGCTTGGGCTCACAGTTGAAGATCTTAAAGCTGTTCATCAGTTTGCTGCACGATCTACAGAAACTACCGGCGCGGAACCAGGTCAAGGGACTGTATCATCCAATACTCGTATAAATGATGCTGTGTTGTTTCTGCTCGACGCAGCAGCGTGGCGAGCATCGGTTGGGTTAGACTTTGCAAATCCGGTTTTTCGCCAAGTGGCATCGTTATACGATTTCCCTCCTGACTTCTGGGATCGCTTTCCACCAAAACTGCCTCAATTGCGAGGACCCATCTTCAGTAGGAAGAAATCAACATCAAAACAATAACCGTTGACTCAATTCTCAAAATAAAACTTGATTTCTGACCAGGTATTGTTCAGTTATAATGACACCATGCAGATTCTCCAGTGGCTATTTACCCAAACGCCACTCGTCTGGTTTATCCAGTCATACTGGCGGGATGAGGCGTTTTCGGTGTTACTTGCGCAACGATCGTGGTTTGATATCATCCGATTGACTGCTCAAGATTTCAGTCCGCCACTCTACTACCTCTTACTCAAAATATGGATGATGCTTTTTGGATCATCGGAGATTGCAACACGCTCACTTTCACTCATCTTCTATGTGCTGACAGTTTTTGTGATGGTCGAGTTCCTTGTACATGTGCTCCGCTATCCTGCACGCAAGGC
This sequence comes from uncultured Gammaproteobacteria bacterium, assembly GCA_964550105.1. Classification (GTDB taxonomy): domain Bacteria; phylum Patescibacteriota; class Microgenomatia; order UBA1406; family GWC2-37-13; genus JAGOLU01. Next base: position 1,276 of record CAZJWN010000060.1, on the reverse strand, counting down.
TGCGATCTTGGGTATAGTCGCTGGGTTGTTTACACCACTTCTTGTGTACTATGCGTTTGAGACTCGAGGATATACGCTCCTAGCTTTCTTGAGCATGCTGAGCATCTACGCGCTCTGTACGCATAAATGGAAAATGTATGTCATCGCGATGGCAGCAGGACTTCTATCTCACTATCTCATGTGTTTTATGTTGATCATCCACATGTTCATTTACTATCGTGGGCTGGTCGGCCAACACCCAAAAATGCCTGCAGTTCGTTTATTTGTACTCCCTATCCTTGGTATAGGTCTATGGGTTTTGTTTAGTGTATTCCAAAAGCAGGGGCTGATCCCATCTGGTTTTTGGATACCACACCCTACGCTTTTTAGCCTTTTAACATCGCCCGCACTGTTGTTGACTGGATTTGATTTCGGTTGGGGATTTGCCTACGACTTGATACCTCTCTCGATCGTGACAACCTTAGTGATAGGTATACCACTCCTTCGCGATCACCATACCACGAAGATCTTATGGATATTGTTTTTGAATAGTCTTGTGTTAGTGGTACTCGTGTATGTTGTCTCATATGTAAGCTCAAACTCACTATTTATTTCTCGATATTTGATCCTTGCCTCACCACCACTGGTGCTTTTACTCATCATCCAGCTACGCAAGTTTAAGGGGATTTTTCAAATCATTTTCGCATTATCCTTGCTTGTTTCTCTCTGGCACTATCAGTCGATCAATATATCTAAAAGACACAAAGAAAATCTTGGCCAACGTCTCGGGACTCTCAAACAAACTGCAAAATCCACTGATTATCTCTTTGTCACCTCAGTCCTCGATTACCACACTGCACAGGTGTACTGGTTTGACCAAGATAAGGTGAAAATAATTGGTACAAAGTATGAAGATATCCCTCAATATGTAGGTAAAGTCCTAATCCCTCGATCGGCAATGGTGTCGACTAACCCCTGCGTTTCGTCCTGTACGGTATATATACTTGATCAGACACGGCAGATCCATACATGGTTCAAACAGTGATTAGTCTATAGTCAATTTTAATCACATTATGTCCGTAGCAATCTCAGCTGCGGAGGGTATATAATCTCACCGCTATGCCACCATCAATCATCAAAAAAACCGACCCCGTTGTATACCAGCTCATTCAATCCGAACGAAAAAGACAAGAAGAGACGCTCATGATGATTCCTTCCGAAAACCACGCATCAAAGGCTGTCGAGGAGGCGATGTCGAGTAGTTTTGGAAACAAATATGCCGAGGGTTACCCAGGGC
>CAZJWN010000059.1:0-4078 GCA_964550105.1 uncultured Gammaproteobacteria bacterium | reverse complement strand
TCAACAAATGGAACATATGTGAACGGTAACAGGATCATTTCTGGTGACCTTGTGCGTATAACTCCTGGAGATACTGTCGAGATGGGAAATATAACGTATAAAGTACAAGTCAATGGAGCATTACGATCTGATGGAAGGGAATCTACTATCCAAGCACCCGATGCTCGTATTGCAGCAAAGCCAGAAGCGATCGGAAATGGTGAGCGCGCTGGAGCAGCACCGATGATCCGTCTTAACACACCTCCCCAAGTGAATATCACAATCGGTAGAAGGCAGACAAATGACGTGGTTGTCCCTGAATCACAAATATTCTCGTTTGTCTCTCGTGATCACTTCCGAATAGTTCCACGAGCAGATGGTGCATACGACGTTGAGGTGAGGGGTTCCAATGGAGCAACGATAAATGGTATATCATACAAAGCGAGTGAGGTAGCTCGTGGGCTCACGAGTGAGGCAAAACTCGCAGTGCGAAGTGGTAATGTTGAAGTGGGGTTTATCGTCCGACATGACACAGATGGCCTCGTGACCGTCTCAAGGTCAACTGACCCAGATCGACCACTCGCCCAAGCCCAACATCCTGAGCTAGCACCCTGCGTTATATTTGCATCGAGTGACCTCAATCTCGTGGGAGCGGGAGCTGTCAGTACCGATCTTCAGCTAGTAGGGGCAGCTAGCCCTTGTGGAAAAGCTACTGTATCAGTTGCGAAGCAAGGTGACTATAGAAGCGAGGGATATCATGGACAAGATTCTGTAGATTCTGGAAAGACTGGAGTTCTCAAACGCTTAATTCCTGGCAGTGCACATGTAGAGCTGGGTGGATTTCTCATCAGTGCAGATGGTCATGGTGAGACTGACTACCAAAGTGGTAAAGGTACCGCCTCAGCCTATGCGACTGCACATATTCCAGAACTATTTGAGGCAGAATACAGCAATCTGAAGCAAAAAAATCCCAATGCCAATGCCCAAAAACAGGTTGAGCTTGCCAAAGAAGCACTTGCAAAGGCTATCGCCAAGCTCAATACTGATATCAAAGCGCAAGGTTTCACAGACGGTACCACACTCACTTTTGCCGTAAGGGTTGGAGACACGGTCGTTGGTGCCCAACTTGGAGATAGTCGTCTATATGTGGTGAGTAAAAAAGATGGAAAGGCAAAGCTCGTTTCTCCAAAGCACGACTGGGACCCAAAGCATCCACTCAGAGATCGTGTTTATGTATACGGAATACAAGTCTCACGGAGTCTTGGTGACAGCAATGTCATAGCAGAGATGCAAAAAAGCTTGGACACAGCGAGAAAAGACGGCAAGACAGCCCTTGCAAAAAAGATACAATCGGATATCGACAAATACGGCAAGCCTGAAATATTCTCCGTTCCAGTCAAGCCAGGTGACAAGCTCATTGCTGGCTCAGATAGTCTGGAAAAGCTTGCAGATATACTCGACGAAAAACAACTGAATGCGCACATCGAGTATGCGGCAAAGCAGCCTGATCCCTCTCAGTACTTGGTCGATATTATGAATCGCTATGGCGTCAGAGATGATCGCTCTGCGTCACATTATGAGGTGGGGGAATCCGCAGCACGAGGTGTTACGAGGGGATCGACTCAAGCTGCGACGGGAAAAGGAAACTCACATACTGCAAGTCACACTAATGTTGATCCAGTTGAGGCTCGTGTATTCATAGGAAGAGAAGATTCTAGAGCGAAAAATGGTGATCCGTACATATCTCGCAATCACGCTCAGTTTACTAGAAATGCTGATGGCACATTTGCTATCACCGATCTTGGTTCTTCTAATGGCACATTCGTCAACGGAAAGAGAATAGATGTTAGTATTCCAGTTACTATCAAGACCGACGATACTGTGAAAATGGGGATTACTACATATACCGTGCAAAGAGATGGCTCACTCTATGCATCCGCAAGTGTAGTGGAGGGCGTGCAACTATCCGCCAGCACTATCCCTGCACCCACCAAAGCGCAGTCTGTCGCTCAGTCTTCTGCACAGTCTCAGACAAATGGGGGGCGACCAGGTACTGCTAGCAATCCCTCAGTTGTATCTGAGTTCACACGTGATATAGGAGGCACCCCATACAGGTTCGAAAAGCTCAGTGATGGATCAGTGAGGGTGATACAAGGTAATACGCTGGTGAGGACTCTCTCTACCTCCGATCTGCAAGGTGATGGATTCCGACAACTTATCACGCCACCCGGTCAATCCACACTAAGAGTCGTGTTGAAGCAGGAAAAAGATGGGAGAATATCTATCGCCCAAGAAGATGACAGGTCAGGGTTCTTAGGTGCTTTAGGGTTCAAAAAACAGACTCCTCTAGGCTCAATAGAGGTGAATCAGCGAAATTCCAGTCCTCCAAAACAGGTGGCACAAGCACCGGGAGTCAAACCTCAGCCTAATAATCCTGAGCCATCGAGTCCAGCTGTAGTGCAAAAAAAGACAAGTCCTTTGACCAGAGCACTCACTTCAGCTCGATCTGTGGTAGGTAGTTTGTTTGGGTCTCAGAAGAAGTCAGTCGCTCTCACCCTGTCTTCTGCCAATGATCGATACCAACATCTTCCAGATAGTCTTGCAAATGCCTTACGTGATTTTGATAGGAAGATCATACCCTTTGAAGCAAAATCTGAAGGATTTGGATTATGCTCTCTCTCTGGCTCATGTGGCGCCGAGAGTGCTATTTTTTCCAGACTCGCAAAAGATTACGGAGTAGATGCGAGAGAGTTGAATGCTGTGGACGTGTCTGAAAAACTTTTTAACGGTGTCAATGACAAAATCACATCCCATCAATTCGTATTAGTGAAAGCAGATGATGGTACTGTGTATCTCATTGACAAGACTTTTGCTCAATTTGTATATGATGATACAGCCACTAATTTACTAGAACGCGCTCAGCAAAGAAATCTGCTTGATCATCCCGAGCTTGTATCGCTTCTAAAAAATGGATATATGAAGTTGAGCACCGATAACATACCTGTCTACCTCAATGCGATCAGAAGTCCTGATTCTGCGGAAATCACTACTCAAATGACTCCTATTGAATTATTTGAACTCCAAAACAACCCCAAGTTACGGGCCAATTACTCTGAAGATGAATACTCAAATGTGATTCGTTATGGTACACACAAACCCTCAATAAAAGACAGGTTAGTTGCAGTAGCCTATGAGACAGGCATCTTGAGCCGTCAGAAAACGAAACTTCGACAAATAATTGAGCAGATACCTGATCAGCTAAGTACACGTGAAACACTTACCAAACCTTCGACTGATAGCTCCACTAATAATTCATCAGCCGAACCACCAGCCCAACCATTCAAGATAGGACAAAGGATTGTCCTATCCAATGGTACCAGAGGAGTTGTGCAAGCAATCGAAGGAGAAAATATCACAGTGAAATTGAGTAACAGCAGAATTGACGTAAAGCCAGCAAAAGATCTCACAAGAGATCTCACGATGGAAAAGGGGATAATCAGCCAGTTCCGTGATCGTTTCATAGGTGCTACTCGTCTTACAGGACTTTCACGTACTCCTCAATCTCCCCAAATCACAAAAGTCGAGATAGTCTCATTGACGGATGCTACGAATAACTTTCTAAAAGGAAAAGTGATCACCGTAGATGAGCGGGGATACTACGGGATCGAAGGTACCCCAGGCAAAAAGGCAAGACTTGGATCCAAAGACACTATCGAAGTTGAGGGCCAAAAATACAGACTCGTACAAACCAAGCAAGGTATGGTCCTAGAAAATGCTCTTGGTGAAGCTATCGGTTCTGCAGAGGTTGTTCGTGTTGCGCCGAATAAAAATGACTCCACATATACCCCAGCGGAAGCAGTGATCAATATGCGAGCACAGAGGATATACGAAGATCGAGTAAAAAAAGGAGCCAATCCAACTAGCACTCGTGAAGAGGCAGCGAAAGACTACACAGATGCAGAGCAGCAGCTCAAAGCAGAGCATACTGCACAGATGGATGCTGATCAGGCCAAAGCACAACTTGACGCAATGAGCAAGGCAAAGATGTCTCGTAGCGAAGCAGATCTTAGTACAAACAAGAAGCTCTCGATTGGTCGAG
>CAZJWN010000058.1:0-4112 GCA_964550105.1 uncultured Gammaproteobacteria bacterium | reverse complement strand
ATCATGGTCGGATATGCATGCAACGAAAACGAACAATATATCCCTCAAGAAATGTATCTTGCCCGAAAATTGTTAAAAGGATTTGATGTTGATGCCAAGGCTCAAGTGACTATTGAGGATGGAGCTATCACGAGCGTCGTACTGTCAGTGCAAGGCAAATCACAAAAAGAGCTCGTGAGCCATGTGAAAAAATGTGGATTGAAGGTAGATGAGAAAAAGATATATGCAAACTACACGGGGGCATTTGATATCGGTGGATTTGATGCTGACAGTGGAGTTACGGGACGCAAGATCGTCGTCGATGCATATGGCCCACGAGTACCCGTCGGTGGAGGTGCTTTCTCAGGCAAAGATGCAACCAAAGTTGACAGGTCCGCTGCGTATATGGCACGCTGGGTGGCATTACAATTGCTCAAGAAGCATAAAGCTGCAGAAGTGCTCGTCAAGATTGGATATGTCATCGGCAAAGCCGAACCGCTGATCCAGTCTGCCATCGTGGATGGGAAAGAAGTCGGATTTGAGTACGACTGTAGACCGCGAGCCATCATCGAAAGGTTCAGTCTCAGAAATCCCATCTATACAGATCTCGCAAAAAATGGGCACTTTGGGCGGATAGGGGAACTGCCGTGGGAGCAGATCTAAACAATCTATACCAAGGAGTCACATGATGTACGGGGACCAAAAGCAAATCCGTTGTGAGTGTAAAAATGATAATGGCGACGCTTTATTTGTGCGCATTCATCAAACTGTATCTGTAGATCAGTAGTTATAAAGTAAAATATATAGAGGATGAAACTCTCGCTACTTGCCGATGGCCTCGAAACCTCAGTCAATAAAACCGATGTATCTTTGACCTGTCCAAACTGTGAGCACTCGTTCAACGTGACTCCTGTCGACTTGCTGCGAGAAGCAGATCTGGTGACGGAGGAGGGTGCTGAGACTGCACAGGCTCATGATGCTTTTATCTCCCACTACCAAACAAGCATCACCTGTGAGGAGTGTGAGCTTCCATCTCCTGTCGACTTTGCATATGGTGAGATGCAACCTGCCCGTTACCTGTTCGGACTTTTCATGTGAGCTATGATTCATCCATCCTATGCCATATAACACACTCACCATCGAAGAGAAAAAGATTATTGAATACAAAGGTACTGAGACACCATATACTGGAGAATATGACGATTTCAAATCTACTGGAACGTTTATTTGTCGCCGATGCAACAACCCACTGTTTGATTCAAAGGCAAAGTTCGATGCGGGGTGTGGCTGGCCAGCATTTGATGCGCATTTCCCCGGTGCAGTAAAGTGGTTGCCAGATGAGGATGGTGCACGTACCGAGATCCAATGCGCACACTGTGGTGGTCACCTCGGTCATGTTTTTCAGGGAGAGCACCTCACAGCTGCCAATACGCGTCACTGCGTGAACTCTCTTTCGATCAGGTTCATCCCAAAGGGGAAAGAATTGCCTAGTCTAGCAACTTCTTCATGAGCGTGTACACAGGGTAACTCATTTTTTCATTGCGAAATAGCATGTTATCGTGTGACTTTCATCACAGCCGTCAGCTCACGCACGCACTACCCTTAGGTGAAACCATATATAAGTTGTTGTACTCCAGTACACATATGGAAAATACCAATACAAAGCAGCTCAAGGAGCTCAAAGGTGTCGTTGTGTGTTCCTCCAGGGACAGACTAGGATCTGTACTATCAGGCATCAAGGCGAGCAATGAGCCAGCCTTCGTCTTTGACGATGGAGTGTTTGTGGGGTTGGTTTCTTTGTATCACACATTATTCAAAAACAGATATCCATACACCACACTCATATCACATTGTCTGGTAAAACCTCCGCACATCGTCACAAACACATCGCTCTATGAAATCGCGCAGTATATGTTGGAGACAGAGCTATACACGCTCCCCGTATTTGATGATGGGCAGATCTCAAAGATCATTTCTGCCGACATAATCTTGAAATATATTGCAAGCCAGGAGAAACTCCTCTCTAGTGTCTGTGATGCTGTCAAACCACACGATCCCGTCACTGCACCAATGAGTGCAACTGTCAAAGACATACTCACACTCATGCGCAAAAAGAAGGTAGGCAGGATCATTTTGATAAACACAAAGGGAAAGCTCGTCGGTATCGTGAGTAGACGAGATTTGCAGGATGCATTTACCGCCAAAACCGATCGTCAGCGATATACGTCGAGGGCGAAGTCGCCAGTATCATCGTCATTTGACGAAGAGGTCAGTGCACGCGGCGATGCACCGGTGATGGAGTTTGCCAAGACCTCTGTCACCTCAGCAGAAAACACGTTATCTTTACCTCATATCGTGCACCGCATGCTTGCATCGAAGCGCCATAGTATAGTCATCACTCGGGATGCAGGCGTACCTGTCGGACTCATCTCATACCACGACATACTCAAAGCATTCACTGGTTTCAAGCCCAAGGCAGATATTCATATCACTTGGACGAAGCAACTCGACTGGCTACCAGAGGATCGTCTCATGGCGGTATATGACCTCATCTATCGCTCTGTGGCACAGCTACACAAACGGCTTCCAGTCCTCAGAGCTGCTATCCATATCCATCAGGACAAAAATGCAGCTGGACATCCAAAAAGTCTGATCAATGTAGGCGTACATGTGCTCTTTGTCTCTGGTGTGCCACTACATGCAAAAGCTGATGAGTGGGGAATCGACCTGAGCGTAAAGACTGCATTCAAAAGACTGATGAGAGAGATAGGGGCGAGCGACAGACAGAAGCATGACATGCGGGCACGGAAGCTGAAAAAAGCATAGTACACCCATGTAGCCAAAACCTCGGTACAATAGTGCAATGGTCCAAAGTTTCTTAGGTTGCATTTCGTACTTATAAATTTTATTTATACGATGAAAAAGATCCTCGTAACTGGAGCATTTGGTCTCGTCGGGACCGATCTCATTGAAGCTTTATCAAAAAAACATCCGAAAGGCTCACTCATTGCGATCAGTCATAAGGCAACGGGGAGCTCACCTGCCATCGTCGAGCAAGGTGACGTGCGAGACACTGCGGTACTTGCAAAAATCATCGAGAAGCACGGTATCACAGAGATTTATCATCTCGCCGGGTTACTCTCTGTGGGAAGTGAAAAAGATCCGCAGCTTGCCTGGGAAGTCAATCTCGGAGGTTTGAAAAATATCCTAGATCTCGCCGTCAAATACAAGCTAAAAGTCTTTTGGCCATCTTCAATCGCAGCCTTTGGACCAACTACTCCAAAAACAAACACTCCTCAACACACGATACTCGAGCCTACGACTATGTACGGAGTCAATAAAGTTGCCGGGGAATTGCTCTGCCAATACTATTTCCTCAAGTGGGGGCTCGATGTGCGATCACTCCGCTATCCCGGTCTGACCGGCTACAAAGTCCCACCAGGTGATGGAACTACCGAGTATTCTGTCCATATATTTTATGGTGCAATCAAAGAAAAAAAATACACTATCTTCCTCAAAGCAGATGCGCGCCTGCCGATGATGTATATCGACGATGCGATCGATGGCACGATTCAACTCATGGAGGCTCCCGCAGAAAAGATCACCATACGCACGAGCTACAACTTTGGCGCACTGAGCTTCACACCAAAAGAACTCGCTGAAGAGTTGGCGAAACTCGTCCCTGGATTCACCCATGATTACAAACCCGATCACCGTCAGAAGATAGCAGAGACGTGGCCACAGTCACTCGATGATAGTCAGGCGCGGAAAGACTGGGGATGGAAACCAAAATACGATCTCACCAAGATGACCAAAACCATGTATGAAGGATTAAAAAGTAAATTACAAGAATAATCACTATGCCAAAACAATCATTTTATTCAGTCCTTGATTCGGAAGTTGCGCGCATCGATGAGGTCAAAACATCCAAGCGCCATGAGCGGGTGATCCAATCGTTCAAAAGTCCAACAGTCGCTCGGATTGACGGAAAAGATGTGGTCATCTTCAACTCCAATGATTATCTTGGGCTACGCCATCATGCAGAGGTGAAAAAAGCTGAGCACCAGGCTGCGCAGCAGTATGGGGCGGGCCCCGGCGCCGTGCGCTTTATCTCAGGATCGATGCAGATCCAT
>CAZJWN010000057.1:0-4128 GCA_964550105.1 uncultured Gammaproteobacteria bacterium | reverse complement strand
TCCCGCTCGACTTGCATATCTCAGGCACACCGCCAGCGTTTATCCTGAGCCAGGATCAAACTCTTAAAAGAAAATTGCAGAGTATTTACACACATCCGCGACTCTATTGCTTGGCTTTTTTGTGCATTTCAAATGATTTGTGAACGTGCGGACCTATATTATACGTAGAAACTGAGCGAATGCAACCGTAGAAATCATGATCGTTCACCTATTGGCATCAGTTAATTTCATGATTTGATCGGCAATATTCTCTATTGATCTCGCATCTGTCACGGGTATGGGGAGTAAACTCTCAAATATCCCAAGGATATCTATCATCTGTGCATCGGTCAGCTTATCATCTCTCGACATGAGTTTGAGTGCATCTACTACCTTTCCTTCACGATAAAAGGCAAGTGCCTTTACTTGATCAAAGCGGCCGCGCTTTGTGAGCTCTTGAAGTATTCGACCGCCGACCTCGGCATAGACTGCACTACCTGCTTTTGGTTCTTTGAATAAGCCAACTGCATCTGCTGCAACATGTGCAAAAGCCTCATCAAACGACGATGTAAGAGGTCTTTTTCTCGCTAGAGCATCAGCTCTGTTCGTGTATATAGTAAATCCATGGGCGTATGTTCCAGTAATCAGCCGATTAGTTACAAGATCAGTCCCAAACACAATATTTGTTTGTGCTCGTCCGGCTTGACAGTGGATAGATTCATGTCGTGCTATAAGCGCCGTGGCCACTCGTTTCGGTGGGGCAAATGAGTTCGATACAAGGATAGCGGAAGTATCTATGTGGATAATGGGTTGACCTCCCTGAAAATTTGTTACACACTGCGCAAAGTTGCCTGGTATCGGCGTACGTCCAATGCGTAGTTGATATGGTTTGTAGGGTATAACAGAGGCAAATGACTCAGCAGTAGTCTGAGTCGCGATAGCATTGAGCTCTTGCAGAGTGGGGGGTTGCTCTGGTACGGCACAACTAGCTATGAATACTGCCGAAGCTATTAAAAAGGTTCGTCTATCCATCTTCATCGGAGGATAAGTCGGCATATAACTCTGATGTGTGTACTCTCTGCTCATTACCCATAGTATACTAGATGTATCATGTGTACATCTCCTACACTACTTTTGTAGGACGAGTTCTCGTATGCGCGCATACTGGTCCTGAGGAAGCAGTATGGAAGGGACGTTTGTACCGTCAGCCAGGCGAAAAGATATCTCATTGACAATAGCAATGTATTGTTCATAGCTTGCTCCTGTCCCCGCTACCCTGGCTGCGTAGCCAATCGAGTTACAATATCCTTCTTTTGCAATACGATACTGTTCAAGTTGATTTGTATTCGGACCAATCTGGGGTAGAGCTGTGGCCTGACAATATTCTGTGAGAATTGAAGCTATACGCGATGCTCTATCCATCCGACCAGTTGTAATCATGGTCAAGTTGAGAAAGGGCACGCCATTTCTATCTCCTATTGTGGTGATACCTGGCGTACGGCCACTCGCAAATTGACTGAACAGTTCAGGAGATAGCCAGGCATTTCGAATCCGATCACCTGAGTTTGCGACCGCAAAATATACGGGGGCTCTGTTGCCTGTAGAAAACGTGTATTTTGCTGTATTTCCATCTTTTCCCGTGGCTCCAATCTCTTGTCCTGCATCGATGTATTGCTGAACGATACTAGCAAGCGATTGATAGGGTATGTCTGATTGAGGATTCAACACTTGAAAACTCTTTTGTGATCCGTCTTTGAGAGTGAGTTGAAATATGATGCTATTGACTTGCCTCTCAAATACAGCGTCACTCAAAACTCTGGAAAGATTTTGATCAGCAGGGTTTAGTTTTGAGAGATCAAGCCTACCACCTGGCACCACGGTGACATCAACACGTTGATCAAAAGGAACATTGGTAGGAGGCTGAGGCGGTGTGATTTCCACTGAAGTAGGTTTTGGATCTGCAAGTCCGCACGCTGCAAGAACAGATGTAGCGGCAGCGAGTTTCGCAGCACGTGACACCATCCGTCGCACTATTCCGTGCCATGAAGGCGGACCATGAACAGTCAAATCTTCGACCCTATCTGGTACAGGTCCTACAGTTGTTAACTCTGACATCCAAAGAGTGTAGCAGATATGAGATGACTGGAAATTGCTTCAGTTGGATCAGTATCATTATCACCGTATAGTCGCCTGGTGACGATCACGTAGATATGCTTCTACTTGCTTTATCACCTGAGCTTTATCTGCATTTTCCTCTTTCAATATCACATGAAAGAGTACTGACTGTTGATTTTCGTTTTGCTTACGCGGCAATTCAGGAATACCGATTGTATCTATACTCGTAACACGCTCCAGGATCGCAGATATGACTTCCCCCACCTTGATCGTCAGTGGTAATAGGCACGACACATCAAATGACTGAGTACGGGGGATCGAGGTATGCAGTTGAGTCTTGATTGCTGTAGTCATCCGACGAGCTTGAGTGAAATTATGTTCTAGGTTCATGCATGTGTACACGGTATGCTCATCCCAGATATGAAAATTTGCGATCTCATCTGTATAGGATATGCCGAGTGATTTGCAGAGCATCTCAACGATCCCTTTGGACTGTCTAAAAATATCTTGCTTACTCGATTGCATCTCATGCACGACAAACGCTGCATGTCGTGGTTCATGGAATCTTTGCTTACTCGATTGATCCGTTGACTCAGAATACACTTTACCCAACTCAAACAATTTGATATTTGATTTTCCAAACTTCTGATGATGGTTCAGTGCATGACGCAGGCCCTCATCCATGACAAATCTGAGCATAGACTTGTCGACGTTGAGTGCATTTTGCAGCTTGACTGGTTTCAACCCTTTTTCCATACGAGATAGCTCATCGTACCGTGATGTTGAGGTGAGTGGCTCAGTCATGACCTCGTCGAAACCTATTTTGACCATGATATCTCGGATCTCATCATCGAGACGGTATGCATATGCCGTGATATCTGCTGGTGGCACAAAGTGTGGTAAAGAGGCGGGAATATGTTCATATCCATATAGTCGAAGCACTTCCTCAACGAGGTCAGCCTCACATACGATATCAGTCCGCCAATACGGGACTGTGCAAATACAGATTTGTGACTTGAGGTTGAGTATTGATTGAAAACCAAGCAGATCGAGGTGAGCTTTTATCTGCTCAATATCTAAATTGACCCCCCCGAGACGCACCACTTCGGATTTACGCAAATCGACAGTCACCGGTTTGACCGGCTCGGGATATGACTCGGCCGTGGCGATGATCTCAAAATCTGTCACCTGCTTGAGGAGATCTATAGCTCGCTCGAGTGCCACATCAACCAGTCGTGGATCTAGGAATTTTTCGTGTCGGGTAGATGCCTCAGTCCGCACGCCGTGTCTGATCGATGACCGACGAATCACTGCTTGATTGTATGATGCAGCCTCAAGCACAAACTCACTGGTCTCAGCAGATATTCCTGTACCCTCTCCACCGATCAATCCTGAAAAAGAAAGGATCTTTGTGTCATCTGCTATCACGAGATCGTCAGTTGTCAGAGTTAGTTCTTTGCCACCCAAGACTGTTAATTTCTCATTTTCTTTTGCGGATCTGATCGTAATGTGAGCATCACTGATGGCACGCATATCAAAGGCATGCATCGGTTCACCCGTCTCTACCATGACATAGTTGGTGATATCTACAATCGGTGAAATCACTTTGATGCCGTATGCTTCGAGATGATCTTTCATCCAGTTCGGAGTTGATAGTTGAGAGTTGATAGTTGATAACTTGATACGGATAGCTTTGAATCTTTTACACAAATCTGGATCAGTGTTTGATATTTTTAACCAATTGTCATTCAGAGCCGCCTTTGGCGGTGAAGAATCCAGTTGATTAGATTTAGATCCTTCTCCGCCAGTCGGCGGATCAGGATGACGAAATTGCCTTCCGGTCACCGCAGCTACTTCTCTTGCAACTCCAAGTATGGAGTAACAGTCACTTCGATTTTGACGCACTTCCAGATCGATGACGATATCATCGCCGACCTTTTCAGGTTTTTTGTCCTGCATATGACCGATCGCTGTCAGCTTGTCAGTCAGCTCTGTGACAGAGTCAGGTATCTCGACGTATTGTTTAAGCCAGTT
>CAZJWN010000056.1:0-4144 GCA_964550105.1 uncultured Gammaproteobacteria bacterium | reverse complement strand
AGTAGAGGATCACAATGATCGCAACTACGAGAAGTTTGTTTCCGCGAATCCAAGTGAGGATATTCTGGAACATGAGTATGCAGATGGTATACCCGTTGGGGCTGATTTGCAAGTATTGGATTCTGCCCTGCTGCATTATCCTATTCTTGTGGAAGGGTACCCATACCCTTGCTGGTATCTGTTAAGAATTTTCTACTGGTCCTAGAAGTGGTTTTATAGAAAACAATGTCCCGGGTCGCAGAGATACTCTTACGGCCTCCTGTCTTTTACGTTTAAGGCCTACCGTTCGGAGCTCGACCACCCCCAGGGCCATCTCAAGTGCATATACTTCATCTTGGCTACCTAATTGAGAAACTAACGGATCGTTATTAACTCTGAGCTCACCCGTCACTGATCTACCCTTTAGGTGCGCATGTGGCGTTGATTTTGGGAGATATTTTCTGTGCATTAGATAACTATCCTGACCAGAGCTCATATCGGGCAACCCATCAGAACCAAGCACCTGTGGGTAGACCCAGAAGACTCCATTTTCTCCAGTTTGATCAGGCTGAAGATCCTCAGGGCCAAAATCTACTATTGGCGACCGCGAGTAAAGCTCATACTGAGCGCTGCTGGTATCAAAATTTTGTGGCACTCCTTCAGTTTGTGTCATAACATGAACATATTTGTGGCAAGTCGGGATAGCGGGACTTGAACCCACGGTCTCTGGACCCCCAGCCCAGCGTTTTACCATCTAAACTATATCCCGTTTATGTACGAAACTGTTTCGTTCATATTATAATGCTCGCTTAGCATTATGGACAGCACACATAAACCCCGTCTCCTTTTCATATTTGCCCATCCGGATGATGATGCATTTGGACCGTCGGGGTCACTTACCAAGCTTTCTAAGCAATACGATATCTACTTTCTTTGTGCCACCAAGGGTGAAACGGGCACAAACCACTCTGATGAAAAAAATCGTGAACTAAGCGAAATGCGTGCCGAAGAGGTCACGGCTTCATCTCGCCTAGTTGGAGCCAAAGGGATTCACTTTCTCGGGTTTATGGATGGCAGCCTATGCAACAACATATACCACGCAATCGCAGACAAGGTCCAGGGATATATCGATCACTATCAGCCTGAGGTGCTGATGACCTGGGAACCTCGCGGTGTGTCTGGACATATCGACCATATCGTCATGAGTATGGTGACACACTTCGTCTTTCACCGCTCACCGAGCGTCAAAAAGCTGATGCTTTTTTGTAAAAGCGAGAGCCAAACACGTGGATTTCTCGAAAATTACTTCATTTATCGTCCTCATGGCTATCGTCGTGAGCAAATCGATGAGGTCATCGAGGTCTCAGATGTCTGGGAAACGAAGATCAAAGCGATGCAGTGTCACAAAACTCAAATCGCTGATATGAAAAAGATCCTCGCTCGCCCACCTGTCATGCTCATGGAAGAGTGTTTTTTGGTTGAGAGAAAGTGACTCCAGAACTGTGCTGCTACAATAGTAATGTGATAGATACATCAACACCACAAAAACGATTTTTTGATATACGGATGTCTTTTATTGTGGCTTCCATCTTTTTCTTGCTTGTTTTGTTGGGTATCCGAGTCTCGATGCAGCTGATCGCTCCAAGTACGGTCGGATTTCCGTACCGTGAATTCATCCTTCAATACAACTCAATACCCACTATCGGAGCACTTGCAAACTTTGACGGCGTGCAATATCTCATCATCGCCGATCATGATGCGTACTACACATATCAGCAGGCATACTTCCCGTTGTTCCCAATATTTATTAAGGTTGTGGGGACGCTCATAGGAGGACGATTACTCTATGGAGGGCTGCTCGTGAGCATCTTGTGCTTGTTCTGTGGTCTGATACTCCTGCGAAAACTACTCGACCTGCTGCCGGGGAAACATGCGACTAGATGGAGCACGGTCATATATCTTCTTTTGTTGCCCGGATCGTTTTTCTTTGTTTGTGTCTATACCGAAAGTTTATTTCTAGTATTACTGTGCGGCACATTGCTCCTGCTCAACCGCAAACGATACGTACTTGCGGCAGTTACCGCATGCTTACTCGGAATGACCCGACTTGTAGGCGTATTTGTGATGATTCCTATCGTCATGTATTTTGCCTTCCCCTATCTGGGCGAAAAACGCGAGTGGATAAAAAAGTTCATTCATAGCCTCAAGCCAGTTCATCTACTCGTCATTTGCGCACCCGTGCTTGGCCTCCTCATATATATGACATATCTATATACGACCGTCGGTGATCCATTTGCTTTTATCCATGCCCAAAAGGCGTTTAATAACAATCGCTCGACGAGTATCGTGCTTCTTCCGCAAGTGATATACCGGTATTTCAAAATATTGACTACCGCTCAGCTCGATATCGCGTACCTGGTCGCATCTATCGAGATCGGGGTGTTTATCATATATATGACCGTCTTAGCGCGACAGTTTTACCGATATTTTGTACTCAAAAAAGGCGCCCACTGGCTCTCGTGGGGGATATTGCTTTTTTCTATCACCAATCTACTCCTTCCTACACTCACTGGTACACTCAGCTCTATACCTCGATATGGACTCATGTCTCTTGCGGTCCTCATAGAAATCAATCAGAGTAGCCGAAACATGAGGTATCTACTCGGTATCGTCTTTTGCGTCATCAATCTGCTTATGCTTATCCTCTTCGCTCAGGGGTATTTCGTGAGTTAGATGCTGTTGCGAGCTGATATAATAGCCCAACTCGTTTTTAATTGTTAATCTGTTGTAGGGCCCATAGTTCAGTTGGCTAGAACGCCTGGCTGGCAGTCAGGAGATCAGGGGTTCAAGTCCCCTTGGGTCCACCGCTTTATGAAGATCTTTTCTTATCGTTCTTCCTATGCCGAGACCTGAATCTCATTCGGGTGGTCGTGAAATGGAAAAGTGGAACACACCCTGGGGGTTGTATCGTACAGAGAGGCCTCAGGAAACACCACTGCTGCCCGCTGCTGAGGCTATGGTTCAGGTAGTAAAGAGGTTTTATGGTCTTCCTGAGCGTACCGCTTGTTATTTAGTAGAAGACTCACTGAGAAAAAATGGTGACAGGCGATTCCCGCGAGAAGCGTACGTCGCGGCAAAGGGATTACAGAAGTATGGAGATAAATTTGAAGTGTTTAGGCCACCAAAACTAATTCCCTATCGAGACCCCGTGCTCTCTCCGGACTTCGATCCTGCCATGTTGGTGCCGATAGTGACCCAAAAGGACGTACTTTTTCTGGGTTCCTGGAATGATTATGGATGGTGCGTTACCCCGGATTTATATGCGATGAGGAAAGGCCGCTCGACGAAAGCGTTGGTTTTTCCTGGCGGGCACGCCAGGTATCCGTGGGAGTTCCCAAATAGAGAACTGGAAGAAGAGGCAAGGAGTGTTGAGTTGATATTTAATAGCGGGCTCCAAACCTCATTCACTATACCCAACCTGCACGAAAACATTGTGAGTGTGAGATACCCACTTGTCATCGACCAAGTAACCATGGAAAATGGGAAACCAGTACGCAGGATCGTGGATGTGGCAGAGACTTTAGTAAACTGTGGTGAAGGATCAAGCTCAACATATTTATTTGATGATCCTGTTAATCTGGGATCATCTACAGTGAAAGGGGACGACCCAAAGCCGTTTTCTCTTTTCCCTTATGGCCGCCACGAGCATCGAGCACAGATGCTGGGTGGCCCCCTACCGATTACTGAACGTCTGATTATGGAACATCTACGCATATAGCGTCAGATAAGAAGTTTTTTGGGTTGATTGGGGTGATTATCGGGTTTCTTTCTTTGTAAGCCATATACCCGGATAGCGATTCCTCTCCTTTTCGGTCACATGGTCACAAACATCATGCCCCATGTAAATGCGCCCGCAGCAGTATGGTCAGGGTTCCTCGTGCCCACTTTGGAGGGTCAAAAAGTATAATAAATATCGTGATTATTGCAGCTGCCCTCCTGATAGTCTCTCTTCTAGTGCCTTTGGATTCGCTGCATAAAAAGCGTTAATACCAAAACTTTCTCCGAACCTTTGTGAGAAGCGAGGCGTCATCATCATGACGCTCGCGAACGATTTTTCCGCCGATTTTTTTGAGCGAAATGTGTGCCTGTCTGAGGATATATCTAC
>CAZJWN010000055.1:0-4144 GCA_964550105.1 uncultured Gammaproteobacteria bacterium | reverse complement strand
GAAGTATGCTCGGTCCTTCAGCTCGATCCAAAAATGGGCTCGACTGATGGGATGACTATCCTCGAGAAGTATTTTGGTCGAGAAATCACCACGCGCAGTTGGAATACGATGATGAAGATAGCAAATCTATTGAAGTAAATCGTTTTCTAGTGTGCCGGGCCGCTTCCGGCCCGGCACATAAAAAATACATGTAACTAATTGGCCATGTCGGTCGGTCTGAGATCACTGCCAAACCCAGGTCGCATCGTGGGATTGATCTGTACACTCTGAGCGGTGACCGATCCATCGCTATTGGTTGGTCCGAATACATTGACCTTAGTACCGACCACTACCTCTTCCTTTTTCCCATTTTCAGTTTTGCTGTAGGTGGTACTCGGTGCAATGTTCACGATCTTTGTACTTCCATCAGTCATCTTTACCGTGAGACTATCAGCGTCGACAGTGACAACATCGCCCAAGACTGGACGATTTTGTCCTGTACGTACCCCCGCACTTCCCATTGGGCCAAATCTTCCTACTCCGCTCTCTCTGAATGAAGATTGATAACGCATCCCGCCATAAAAAGCGATGCTTCCCACTACGACTGCGACTACTACCGTCAGTATGATATGTTTTTGCATATATATGAATTAATTAATAATGAATGATTAATAATTGATAATTAGAATGGCTATGTGGTTTGCCCTCCGATTTGGCGGGCTTGTCGGCTCTTCAGCTTTGGATCCCGTGTCTCCCCCGGATCGGTGTCCGGAGCTAAAGGCTACATACTATTGCTATCACTTTACGACTTTATGTACTTCATAGACTTATAATTTATTCATACCTTAACGCTTCGATTGGTTGTAAATTTGCCGCTCTGTTTGCTGGATACCACCCAAACACTACCCCGATACAAGTAGACACGAGAAAAGCGAGTATTATAGATGACCCAGACAGTATAAATACTGATCCAGTCACTACCGAATATATATATGATATGAGCACTCCTAGAACAATGCCGATGATGCCTCCGACGAAAGTGAGTATGACTGACTCGATGAGAAATTGGGTGATAATCGTTTTCTTCTTGGCCCCGAGTGCTTTGCGTAGTCCGATCTCTCGCGTTCTTTCTGTGACAGTGACGAGCATGATGTTCATGATGCCGATCCCGCCAACGAGCAATGAAATAGCAGCAATACCTGAAAGGAGTGTTGTGAAGGTCCCTGTCGTTGCAGATACAGTGTTGAGTAGGTCCTGCTGAGAAAATATTGAGAAGTCTGCCTTGGTGACATCAGATATCTTATGTCGTGCGAGGAGGAAGTATCCTACCTCATTTTGGGCATCGGTCATGACCTCTGCGCTATTTGCCTCTAGAGCAATCGAGCCTAGATACTGCTGGCCGAATAATATATTTTGAGCAGTACTAAGCGGGACATAAGCGAGATTGTCCTGATTTTGAAATCCAGTGCCACCTTTTGCTGTCGTCACCCCAATCACTCGCAAAGATATGTTCCCGATGCGTACTGTCTGACCGATCGGATCGGCATCTGGGAATAGCGTCATCGCAGCTGTTGGCCCGAGCACTACACCTTTATTCATCGTTGTATCATCGAGTGAGGAGATGAATGCACCAGTATCTATAGTCACTTTGTGTACTATCGCATATACCTCAGTTGCGCCGACGATCTGAATATTTGCATTTGTTTTACCAGTAGTGAGTTGACCACGTTGTGTGAGTTCCGGTGAGACATACTTGACAGTCGTGATCAGTGGAGAGGTGGCGATGGCTTGGGCATCAGCGAGAGTGAGTGTTTGTCCTCCACCTGACGCACCCCGGACAGCACCCGTATTTTGTGACCCAGGCTGTACTGTCAATAGATTTGAACCAAGTGACTGGATCTGAGACTGGATAGCCTGCTGAGTAGATTGACCAAGAGATACAAGCGCGATGACACTCCCAATCCCGATGACAATCCCCAGCACGGCTAGTCCGGTGCGGAGCTTATTGATGGTGAGAGTGCCAATGCTTTCGATGAGGAGTTCTTTGATTTCTTCCATATTTCATTGACCAACAATATCTTTTTTTGCCATGACTTGATGATGATTTTTTTTGTCTTCGACTATCTTGCCGTCTTTTATCGTAATGATGCGACCTGCATGTGCTGCGATATCTGGCTCATGTGTGATCATGACGATCGTATGTCCTTGTTTATGAATATCCTGGAAAATCACCATGATCCCTTCGGCTTGTGCACTAGCGATATTTCCAGTAGGTTCATCAGCCAAAAGTAGCGCAGGATTCATCGCAAGCCCACGGGCTATAGCGACACGTTGCTGCTGACCTCCCGAGAGTTGGTTGCTGGTGTGATTGAGACGATGGCCTAGACCTACCATCTCGAGATATTTTTTTGCCTGCTCTTCGCGTTCCGAGATCGGTACTCCCGCATAGCGGAGAGGGAGCATCACATTTTTGAGGGATGATGTCCGGGGGAGGAGGTTGAACGCTTGGAAAATGAATCCTATTTTTGTATTACGAATATGTGCAAGTTCATCATCAGAAAGGTTTGCGACTGGTAGCCCGTCGATTTTATATATCCCGCTCGTTGGTACATCAAGCGCGCCGATGATATGCATGAGTGTAGATTTTCCACTTCCCGATGGGCCCATGATCGCGACAAATTCACCTTTGAAGATATCAAATGTCACCTCATTGAGTGCCATCGTCTCAAGTGATTCAGTTTTATACACTTTCGAGAGGTGATAAGCGTGGATGATGGGTACCTGAGTGGACATGTTAGTTGGGCCTCCCACCCCCACCTATACCCCGAGTCCCACCTATCGCACCAAATGGCGATGTCGTTGTGGCAGACGATGTAGTTTTTGCACTGATCGTGCGCGTGACGACCACGTCCCCAGCTTTCAAACCCGTCAATATCTCGATATCTGTATCAGATGAGATCCCCGTTGTGACTACGACTGATGTGGGGGTGCCTGATTGGATAGCAGCAGGAGCTACACCCAGATCATTTTTGGTTTCTATCACTGATGGTTCAAGTACTTGGACCGTTTGCACAGTGCCATTCGTTTTCACTGCGGTGATTGGCACCTTGAGCACATCATCCTTGCGCTGAGTCTGGATCACCGCAGATGCGTTCATTCCCGGTACCACCCCCTCAGGTATCGTGGTAAATTGGATGATCGCGTTATATGAAACTACTCCCGACGTAGTTGTGCCGATGGTATCTACTCGAGAAACTCGGCCCGTGAAAGTTTTGCCAGGAAAAGCATTTACGGTCATTGTGGCTTTTTGGCCCGCTTTCACTTTTGGTATATCAACCTCGCTCACGACGACTTTGGTCTGCACACTCGAAAGATCAGCCAGGGTCAGTACTGTCGATGCAGTCACGGTCGAGTTTGAAGCACTATTTGACGCAGTGACTGTGCTTCCCACATCACTATTGAGATTGACTACTGTCCCCGCAATCGGTGCCACTGCAACTGCATTTTGTGTCGCCTGGTATGCGAGCCAACTTGCTGAAAGCTGTGCCTGGGCAGAGTTTACCGCCATATCGGCATCTTTATACTTTTGCTCTGCGGCAGCGAAACTTTTCTGCGCTTGGACGAGTGCTGACTCGATGCTCTGCTTTTCAAGATCGGTATAGGTAGCTTTAGTTGAGGTATTCAGTGAGTTGTTATTTTTGTAATCTACTGAGTTTTGCGCGTCGAGTACCGCCTTTTGGCTTGACCACATCGTGCTATCGAGTGACTGTTTACTACTTTTGGCACTCGCCAGTGAGTTGACCGCGGACAAATAGCTCGCGTAGGAGCTCGCTTTTTCGGCAACAGTTGCTGTTGATTGGACAGAGAAAAGATTTTGCCCGGCGGTGACCGCGTCGCCATTTTTCACATAAAGCTCAGTGACGACTCCAGTTGCGGGAGATGATACAGTTACGTTATTGATTGAGATGGATCCGCTCGCGGTGACGGTGCTGATGACGGTGCCTTTTTCGACCACTGCAGTTTGATAGGTGGCTGTTGTGCTCGATCCGCTTCCGTATGTCTGCCAGTACCATATCCCGCCGATGAGGATAATAACGATGATTAGGTAAACTGCCCGCGGCACACTACGCAATCTGTGAAGCATATGGACGAAGTATACCTCGAA
>CAZJWN010000054.1:0-4148 GCA_964550105.1 uncultured Gammaproteobacteria bacterium | reverse complement strand
AAAATAGTTGATGATTCTGTATCGGATAATTTTGAAGAGTTATGTATAAAGGGAAATATGAGAGATCCATCGTCGAGTATCCTATCTTGTATGTATGACCTCGTAATCAAATCAGTTGCAAGTACTGACGATGTGATAGGCTGATTTGAATGTACAACATCTACTTCGTGCAAAAGCTCAAGCCGCGGGTTAGTATCAATCACTTCATAAAGTTTAATTTTTTTTGTGCTTATGTTATTCCTATTTCTTATAGGTATGTATGGATACAACAGCTCGAAATTTTTTGATGGTGTTCCCAGTGGTACTTCATACTCAGCAACCAACTTTAGTTGATGCATTTTTGCCATATACGCAAGTAGTTTCCCGGAATCAGTAGGGTTAATAGTTCCCCAATACATGATGCCACGTGATTCTATGTCAGGAGATATTGACTGATCATCGATCACATATTTCACTGATAAATCTCGTAATGTCTTGGTGAGTCGGGTAGCTCGAATATTTAGATCCTTCTCAAAGGGGACGGTTGAGGCTAGATTCAGTATCTCCATGATACGTTGATGGACATCAGCATTTTCTACACTCGCAGGTTCAAAAGTACGATCAATGATGGGTTTGTTGAGCATAAAATGAAGAAAGGAAGATCCAAAATAGCCCCAAGAGTATGGTTTCCAATAGGTAAACTTATCAAATGGAAGTTGAATCACTCGTAGATTATCGGGATCGTCATTTATACGCTTTGCAATATCAAAATATGCTTGAGGTATCTGGTTGTACATGAAAAAGCCCATAACTTGACCGCGAAAATAGGATTGATATGTAAAGACATGAGATGTGATCAGCACAACTATGACAGCAACTGGTATAAGTCTTGCAACAGAGGGAATAAAAAGCCGTCGCACTGCTTCTATAATCTTCGCTAAAAATATCGCGGCTATGATAGAACCACTAAAAGCTATCATTGCATGGAACTTAGTGTCTCCAAACCGAAAGATGGTACTGGCAAATGGCACATGATCCAGAATGAACCCATAAACTACTCCAAGAAGTGAGTAGTCTTTCATCGATAAAAACAGAAACGCAAAAGCAATACTCACAAGCCACATGAGAATACGGTGACGCCGAAGCATGAAGATATAGATACACCCTCCCAGATACAATACGGGCCATATCCAAAGTACAATACTTTCAATACCGTGTTGGTATGTCGATGCAAGAGGATGGAATGGTAGATCAACTCCTGTTGAACGGTTTTTAAACTTTGAGTCAAAAAAGCTTGGTCTCAATTTTGCCTGATTTTCAAAGCTAAAGTAGTCAGGACTTTTGTTGAGCTCGGCATCGTTGATGATGATAAAGGTAGGCGCAGATGGTACCACAGCAGACTTTTGAATCGTATAGTTGCCAAAGGTTAAAAGCCATATACTGTTGAATAAAACGTAAAGTATGAGTACCTGCGACGCTCGTTTTTTTCGATCACTAAACAAAAGGAAAAGTCCCAAAACCATACTAAAGGTGATGAAAAGAGTCGCTACCATGAATGTGCCCATACCAAACAGAAGTACGAGTAGATATAGCGCAATCATGCGTCGCGTAAGCGGAGGGTCATAGATGAATCTCAAAAGCACATAGATCGTCGTGGGCAACATGAAAAAACGCGTGTTATACATGACCATCTGAAAATAATAGACCGCAAGAGTGTTGAGGTTAAAAAGGTAAAAGAACGCAGAAAAAAATCCAATCAGTTCATATGTATGTTCGCCCAGTTGACATCGTGCAGCTATATATCGTGCAAGCACATACATTCCCAGCACTCCTCCCCACAACGTAGACGCAAAATATATTTGATCAGACATCCTCATACCAACCAACTGCATAAGTATCAGATTGAAGATCTGACGAGGTAGATCCATGATTTCAGAATCTGACGGCACACCAAGCCCTCTGTGCTCACGCCAAGTAGCAAATAAAGTGTTAAACAGGTTCGTTTTAGGATTCAAATACGATGAAAAGTTATCCCAACCCATGAGATAGAAGTCTGGTTTAATCATACCGACGGTCATCACGGTCAAGATAACGACAAGGATAGCAAGTCCTGGATGACTGAATACAAAACGTTTAAAAGTATGCAGGAAGTGCACAGCTTTAGCTCGTAGCTGGCCGAGGGAGAAATGGTACTTGAGCATAGACATGTGTTTTTGATAGTTTTGTCAATGGATGGATGATGTACTTCTTGAGTATATGATACACAAACCAGTTGAAGCTTGCTGGTAGACAAATACCGGCGATATATTGGGCAAACCAATATGACTTGATGAGGGGAGTAGCAGGCTGGATGAAACGATTGGCATACTGGTGTACCCGATACGTTTCAATCATATGTTTTCGGTGAAAAGCAAACGAGGCGGCACCTGCATGCAACTTGATAGTAGTGAGTGGTTGCTGGATATTGCCAATCTTTCCGACCGTACCCAAGCGATACCACATATGGAGATCGTCCGCTGGCCAATAGGATTGATCATAGCCGCCTACATCTATAGCGGCTTGCTTCCGATACATGACCGCTGCGTCCCAGACAGGGGAGAGACTGAGCCATGAGCGGCGGATCTCTTCGTCTGTTTTCAAAAATTGATTGATCTGTCGATGACCCTGATCATTTTCTACATTGAGCCATGATCCAACGAGCACATAGTCAGGGTGCGATTGAAAATATTTCACTTGTTTTGCGATGCGATCTGGCGTCATCCGATCATCTTGATTGATGCGACAGATGTATTCACCATTGGCGACTTTGAGGGCCTTGTTCAGGTTGTGGGCGAGTCCACGATTTTGACGAAAGTAAAAATAACGGACATTGGGATACAGTTTCGCAAACGCACGACACATACCGATGCTCGAGTCTTTGGATCCATCATCAAACAAAAGTATTTCGATGTTTTTATACGTACTTTTGTGTACTGAGTCCATCATCTCTGCGAGATATTTTGCACCGTTAAAGACGGGGATGACGACGGAGACGAGCGGCTGTGGTGTAATAACTTTTTGCATAATGAGTATACATATCTGGGTGATCCTACTCTTGAATTGACGAGCATCTTGCTCATCCTCTCAAGTGTAGAGCCCGTCACGTTAGACGTGACGGGCTCAACATTGTGCGATCGTTGGAAGTTTTTGCTGCACATTCGGGGCAGCATTCCTAGGTCACATTCGGGTGACCGTCCTATCGCTATTTGCGTACCCAGACCCAGCAGGGCTGCTTCGGGTCGTTTGACTGCACGACGCGATCGGGACCACCGGTGCCTGCCTCGATCAAGAAGAGATTATTCATCCACTCCTTACCAGGCTGACCTCCGAGGGGGTTCGCGGCGTCGGCGATGCTATCGCGGTTTCCGCCTGCCGGGCACCAAGCGCCTGCATACAGGTTGTTTGGTACGGCGACTACAGGCGCTTCCCACGAGGTGCACTTCACCGCTGCGCAGAGCTGCTGGATGGCAGGCACTGCGACCTCTGGGGTCGTCACTTTCGCTTGGAGCATCTGGAACCAGCAGTTCGTCCAGGTCTTCTGGACGTCGATGGACATATTCCTGCATTCCTTGCCATCATCCTGGTAGTCCAAGCCCACGAAAGAGCTTGCGGGCACGGCGGTCTGCGAGACCACGCCGGTCTGGCTGACCACGGGGGTGACCTGCTGTTGCGACGCGAGGGTCGCGGTCGGCGCCGGTGCGGCTACGGTGCACTCCTGATTCGTGAACTTCGGGGCGAGGGTGTCTCCATTCGCGAGATTGATCGTGATGGGGTCCACAGCCACGATTTCAAAGCCGTGGGTGAAGGTGATCACGCCCATCGGCAAAGTCAGACGCACATCCTTGTCGAAACAGAACGAGCTAGCCTTCTGCAAGATCAGCTCCTTTCCATTGTACGTGAAGTTGCCTTTCGGATAACCCGACACGGCAACGACGTTGTTGCACGCGCTCAGAGCGAGCGCGGCGGTGACGCCGACGAACAACAAACCGAACTTCTTATTGATGGCCATGATGGCCCTCCTTCGTCCCTCGTGGGACATGTGTCTGCCAGCATATGGTCCAGACGATACTTTTGTCTGCCACCCAAACGGTGGTCAGACACATGTAGGCAACCGGCCGGGTTTAACCGGT
>CAZJWN010000053.1:0-4271 GCA_964550105.1 uncultured Gammaproteobacteria bacterium | reverse complement strand
TACCCTGTCCCCAGCAGAGCAGTGGTATCATCTCGAGGACGGGTAGATGATGACCCAGAAGTTGGAGCGCCTCTGGTTTCTACCGGTGATGATCGTGATAAAGCTCTACGGACTTTATCAATGTCAAAAAATGAAATGCCCCCACCACTGAGCAGTTGCGATGTGTACCTGCCTAAGTTTCCGACTACTGTTTGTGGATACTGCCGAATCTGTGTGATCAAATCCATGTTGACACGAGGTGTGCCAGCAATAAAAATCGAACTCGACGATATTGCAGATACAATGTATGCAAGGATCAATATCGCTACAATCTTAAGACGACGGAAAAGTGGTGTTCTCATTGGATGAAATAACTACAAGAATCGCTGACGTACATACCTCGAAAAGATCCTGAAGCAGATGGTATATCTCCGAGGACAAACTGTCTGCTTCCCCAGTCAGCACCAGAGACCAGATACTGCTTGTCTCCGAAGTACAGGGATATCTGTTTTCCCCTCGCACACTGAGCAAAGGTATTCCACGCATTTTGTGTCATGACGAGATTGTCAGATATACCCAGGTGGAGGCTGTATCCGCCACTCGCTCCATCTCCTACAATCGTCACAACAGGTGTAGGAAATACCACCGGTGTAGTAGGTTGGACGGGAATACTTGTCGGTGGCCAGATTATCGGCGGACTTTTGGTAGGTGGACTCGTTGGCGGAGGATCAGTCCCCGCGCATACTCTAAAAGATGTTTTACTCCAGCATGCATCTGGCCCAGTACAGTCCTGGTGACCTACACCTACTTCGCGACATTTATTCGCATATCCCCATTCGTACACGCCACATGGCCCTGCGACGGTGTACTCCATAGCTAGATTGTAAGAACCTGGATGATCTATCTTTGTGGGTGCCTCGATCAAGATGGCGTCTCCTGTCACTATCTCCACACTTCCTTCCACCGGTGAAGTAGTACTAGGATCTCCAGAAGCATTTTTTTGTCTATCGTTGAAAGTCGGATTACTTTCTCCGCACCCACCCCCGCCAGGATTGCAATAATGTCGATCAACATCGATCCCTCCCGGGGGACCTCCAGTGGCTGACATCACAACACTACCCACATTCATACTCGCTTTCATTGCAAAGCGGACTCGTTCACCAGGCTGTACCGTCACCATCTCGCCGGACGACTGATCCAAAGACTGTCCCCATGGAACGTTCGCTTTGACGATGATATTTCGCTGATCGCTACAAAGTGGACCTGTAAAATAGCTTGCAACTCCAGTGTTGCCTGCTGCTACTTTTTGCAACTCAAAATCTGATGGCGTCGTGGGTGTCGGTGCAAGAGCATTCAGAGGGGTATCGAGCCGATCTCTCTCATCTCGTCGTATAGAGAGAGTCATCATGACCATGAAGATGACGATGGTCACACACAGACCCACTATAAAAATGACTTTTGGTAGCTGCTTCACATCAAAAAGTATATCAGTTGCAGAGATTTACGAGAGCTGGGGGGAGACCCAGGACTTCTCATTAATTGTGTTGGATACTGCACTAGTAACAGGGATCTACTCATTGAGTGATTAGTCTATGACAACATCAAGACTATCAAGCAGAATCAGTGCTTCAGGCAAAGAGAAATGGGCCCCTTTTATGCTATTGTGTCGGGCATCGATAGCATAGTTCTTAGCGCCTGCAAATTGTGCCTTTGACAGAATCGTTTTTGAAAACACACTCCGTTCAAAATCAGTATCTGTAAAGTTCCCTTCTGTGAAATCAGTTTCAGTGAAATCTGCTTCTTTTGCTATACAGGCGATCATTTTGATTTTGTGGAGTTTGAGCAAGCGAAAGTTGGAGTAGTCGATCTGACATTTCTCAAAACTCACATTTTGCACTCGTTCAGCTTTTGTCCAGTCGACCCCCATGACTTTGCTATTGATAAATCGCACATCCACAAAGCGACTCTGTATGGGAATGATGGCACTGATCATACAGCTATCAAACCGACAGTTGATAAATGTACATTTTTTAAAATTACAATCCACAAGACTACAGTCAGTAAACAAACATTCTTCGAACTCTATTTCCATGATCGTCTCTTGGGTGAGAGAAACTCTTGCAAATTTACCCTGGTAATTGCTACTCTTCGTGAAGTACATGTAGGCATTGTACAACTACTACCTTGATCGTTACACTATGGAAGGGCTCTGGTTCATTATCGATGACTTTCGCAATGTAACTTGAAGCACGCAAGTATCGCACTCCAACCTTCTCTCTGTAGCTCTTCGGTGTTTTCTGTCTCTGCATCAAATGTTTCAGTGATTTTCGTTGTAGAGTCATCTACTTTTTCAAAAGCTACAGTCACCTTTCGCCCATCTGTCATCACAAAACTGATGACGCTGTTCTTCTCTATTTTGGTGTAGACACCCCCAAAATCAAAGCTTGCTGTGCCGTCTTTGGCAGCCATAGTTGCTGAGAACTTGCCTCCGACGGTCAGATTGTTGGTTGCTTTTGGACAGTGCCAGTCCGTACTCGCTTGGTTCCACTTTGTGATGCACTCTGGATCAGTCCAGCATTTCCAGATATGATCAATATCTCTTTTGACTATTGTGTCTACGGTGATTGATGACATAGGGATGAATGAATGTGTGTGATAGTCCGAGAGCCAGGGCGTCAGCCCTGGCTCTCATAGTCAGTTGCGGTTTTATTCTACGATCAGCGTGCCGACCTGACCATTGGCTCGGTGTGATCCGATAGCACAATAGTACTCATATGTACCCTTTTTATTCGCGATAAACTCAAAAGTTTCAGTATTTCCTGATTTGACCGTAGGGCTCTTGACCTCAAGCTCATCGATGTAGAGATTGTGCATCATGCTGACGCTCGTGAATACAATTTTTACTTTGGTTCCCTCTTTGACCGTGATTACGTTTGGTTTGTAGTAAAAGCTCCCAGCCTCCATGTCGATTGTCACCACTTCAGCATCTGTAGCACCCGTCTCTTCGCTCGTTGCCGTTGAGTCTTTTTGCGTCATAGCAACGACTGTTGGCGAGATGCTTTCCATCACTTGCACGGGTGGCTTTTCCCAGGTAGCTGGAACAGACTGACGAGTCACTATCCATCCAACACCTGCAACCACGACGAGGAGCACCAATCCAATCATTAGATTCTTGTTATTCATAGAATAGAAGTGATTTATTAATGTGGGAATCATACTGCAAGAGTGTAAATTGTGTCGAAGTAAATTTGGGTCAATGTCCTTGACCAAGGCTACTCTGTTGATATACTGACGAAATTATTTTTCTAGTCTGTCGTCTCGAGATCGCCTGCCCCGCTTTGCGGGGACCCGTGATCCAAGTTGGACTGTAGATATCAAAATCTACTTATGACTAACCTTATCCTTTTCCAACATA
Source organism: uncultured Gammaproteobacteria bacterium (assembly GCA_964550105.1). Taxonomy (GTDB): domain Bacteria; phylum Patescibacteriota; class Microgenomatia; order UBA1406; family GWC2-37-13; genus JAGOLU01. Next base: position 877 of record CAZJWN010000053.1, on the reverse strand, counting down.
TTTCACTCGATGGGTATGCAGCGTCAAGTGATGGAAATCTAGATTGGGTCCATATCGACAATGAGATGTTTGAGCGAGTGGGAAAGCGGATAGATGAGACCGACACTGCAGTCTATGGACGCAGGACATACGAGATGATGCAGGCTTATTGGCCTACCGCTGCTGATCAACCAAATGCCACAGCTCATGACATCAAGCACAGTGCATGGTACAAAAAAGCCCACAAGATCGTGCTTTCACGAACCATGAAGAGTGCTGATGATCCGCTTTGCAGAGTGGTAAATAATGATTTCGTAAAAGATATACGCAAATTCAAAGAACAAACGGCAGGAGACACGTTGATATTTGGCAGTCCAACAGCAGGACATGCACTGATAGATGCTGAACTCGTCGACGGGTACTGGTTTTTCTTGAACCCAGTGTTGCTCGGCTCAGGGATACCTGTATTTACAAATGCGAAACATCAAACTAAACTTACATTGACCGGTTCACACACCTTTGCATCTGGCGTCACAGAGTTGAGATATGTGAGAAGCTAAATCAACATCATGAATACGTACAAAACCGTTGACGAATATATCGCCAAACAGACAGAGGACGTGCAACCGATCCTGATCAAAATCAGAGACGTGATCAAAAAATGTGCCCCAAAAGCTGACGAATCGATCGCATATGGCATGCCGGGATATAAGCTACACAAAAAACCTCTCGTGTACTTTGGAGCATTCAAGAAACATATTGGCTTGTACCCTACACCATCGGGTATCGAGGCGTTTAGAAAAGAACTTTCAAAGTATGAGGGTGCAAAGGGCTCGATCCAGTTCCCCCTCAATCAACCTATCCCCTACGATCTGATCGCCCGAATTGTGCAATATCG
>CAZJWN010000052.1:0-4325 GCA_964550105.1 uncultured Gammaproteobacteria bacterium | reverse complement strand
GAGTTCACATCATTGGCACGCACAGCTTCAAATATCTGAGTTGGGGACAGCTGTGATATCACGGTAAAGGCAGTCTTTGGACCCACACCATCGACCGTGAGAAGTAGTGTATAAAACTGATATTGCTGCTTTGTCTCAAAACCATAGAGTACATGTGCATCTTCACGGATTTGTTGATAGGTATAGATCTCCACCTCACTCGGTGGTAGCGATGCGAGGAGTGCGGATGTGAGAAATACTCGATAGCCTACCCCAGAGGTAGTCATGATGATGCCCTCGTTTCCTTCTATCTCGATCAGTGTACCTTTGAGTTTCCCTATCATATCTTTTTCAACTCCATAATATACACTTCTCCCTTTTCTATCGCCCACTCGATACGATGCGGGAAATACAGCTTTTTCTCGATATCTCGCGCCATATCGGCGACCTGCAAAATCATCTCATCCGTCAAGTTCTGCTGTGCTCCCACAGACTCATGTAGTGGAGCTTTCATATAGCCGTTACCTCGCAGTATCATCTGATATGGCTGGGTGAGTATGTGACGACTCATGATGGTGAGCGATGACTTGTTGACCGTGTACACATCTGCAGCCTCATCTAGTCTCAGTGATCCGCGATAGGCAGAGATGGTCAAGGAGGTTTTGTCAGACAAAAGCGGGTCAGTCGTATCACAGATACCTACATACTCTGCACGTGGCAATCTCCGTATGAGCACACTTGGCAAAGATATTGGTGTGTGGTGGTGGAGGCGAGTCGAGATATAGTCGATAACTATCTGCTTGAGTGTGTCGACGAGACTCGCCTCACCTGATGCTATCACGGACAGGTCAGGTACTGGGAGCGTCGAGAGAGTCACCGTAGCGGGGTGATAGATCTGAGTGAGGATATCTTGAGCTTTGTGCAGATGAGTGGTATGAAGGTGTCTCGTAGATCGCTCGTGCTCGGCGAGACGCTCGTATGTCGCCAACAGCTCAGAACGGAACGTGCCAGGTATCCTGATACTGGTGATGATCTGTGAGATCATCTGACGACCGGTTTGCAGCTCAGTGGTGCTATCGTGGAGCACCATATCTTTGATTTGCTGAAGTCGATGTCGCGTGTGTTCGCCGAGGAATATGTCCTGGATCACCGTATGAGGGATGATCCATCCAGCTGGAGTCGGTAAGCGATGATCATAGAGGACGGCGTACCTGCCCAGATCTGAACCCGTATATGTGTCTGCCCATACACAGTGATGATTGTTGTTCATGTCTTCATGATAGCGTATTTTGTAAATACCTGCAAATGTGGACAATATTGGTACAAAAGTAGGCAAATATAGTGTTCTAAAGGTATTGTCTCCAAGAATATCTATGTTATAATTCTGGTAGATATTTGAGTGTACGTGGGTGCAAATCGGACATATCTACGATCTCCTTGTCCGGATCAGCTCCATCATCTCTTCTTTTTGGCATGTGTGAGTTGGTCATTGACAAGCGAACTGTGGTTGTTAGAATAGACGTTGCCCGATTTGTTTTGGGTTTGATTTTTTCGCACTTTTATTTTCGTTGACTGACTGTCGTTTCGAACCTATTTTGAGGCGTGAGGGCCCATAGTTCAGTTGGTAGAACACTTCATTTGCAATGAAGAGCTCACCGGTTCGAGCCCGGTTGGGTCCACAAGCGGGCGAGAAGTTCATCCGCCTTTGGCGGAAGCCCGGTTGGGTCCACAAGAATACAGTCTCTAAAGTCAAAAGGCTAAAGTCTATAAAGTAAATCACTTTACGGACCTTACAGACTTTTGACTTTACGGACTATCATGATGACCGCACATTCACAAACCGTTGATGATGATATCAAAAGTAAACAAGCAAATTGATTCGAGAAAAGGTCTTTTTGGTGGATAGCAAGCAGAGTATGTTTGCGTCACAGACATCACGCTTATTGATTATGCAAATAGTCAATGGTGTGATTTAGTTCGTATATATAAGTGATGGGAGAAATTATGACGTTGGAGGATGCCTTGGAAGTTTGTGCCGAAGAAGGACGTATGTACACGTACGATATCGCCGGTAAGCCCGTCAACAGGCGTTTTACCCGGCGGTTTCCGAATGGAGCAATCCCGCCATGCGAAAGTATGGTGAGCCGTCCGAAGGACAAAGAGAGTCTATCAAGTCGAAGGTCTTCAGGTTATCAAGTCTTAAATAATTAGATACTAAATACTTTTTATTTGACGTGATGACTTTTGACTTGACGACATATATGACTATTTTTGTCCTTCGGATGAGCAGGATACCCGGTGAACTGAAACATCTAAGTAACCGGAGGAAAATAAATCAAATGAGATTCCGTTAGTAGCGGCGAGCGAAACCGGAACAGTCTAAACTCATCTCGCAAGAGATGAGGGTTGCAGGGCTCGCGATATTCGATGTGTTTTTTGGTAGGGAAATATTCTGGAACGTATAGCCACAGAGGGTGAAAGCCCCGTACCCGAAACCGAAAAACCCGATAGTGAGTACCTAAGTACCACGAGGCACGGCAAACCTTGTGGGAATCAGGGACGGTCACGTTCCAAGACTAAACACACAAACTTACCGATAGTGAACTAGTACCGTGAGGGAAAGGCGAAAAGAACCCTTAAGAAGGGAGTGAAATAGATACTGAAACCAACGTCTAACAAACAGACAGAGCCTGTGTGTAGCACAAGAATTTTCAATTCCCAATCTACAATTTACAAATAAGTATCAATAGTAAATTTGCAGTTTTCAATACTTTGAATACTGAAAATTGAAGATTATTTGTACATTGAAAATTGCACATTGGAGCTTCCCGTGCTGCGCACGGGTGATGTCGTGCCTATTGAAGAATGAGTCAGCGAGTTATCTCATATTCGTGTCTAACCACCTCTGGTGGGGAGGCACAGGGAAACCAAGTCCAAATAGGGCGAAACATAAAACGAGTATGAGGTAGACCCGAAACTGTGTGAGCTAACCATGAGCAGGTTGAACCCTCCCGAAAGGCGAGGGGGAGGACCGTACCCGTCTGGGGTGAAATCCGGTGGGACGACTTGTGGTTAGGGGCAATATGCCAATCGAACACAGAAATAGCTGGTTCTCCTCGAGATATATTTAGGTATAGCCTCGTAGAGTAGCCACAGAGGTAGAGCTACTGGATGGTTGACGGTTCCGCAAGGAGTCGTCGATCAACCAAACTCCGAATACTGTGGTGATTATCTACGGGAGTCAGTCCTGCCGGTATAAGCTGGTATGGGCGAGAGGGAAACATCCCAGACTCCCGTCTAAGGTTCCTAAATTCTAGTTCAGTGGAAAAGGTCGTTTAGTTTCTTATACAGCTGGGAGGTTGGCTCAGAAGCAGCCATCCTTTAAAGAGTGCGTAACAGCTCACCAGAATATTCAGAGACTTTGCGCCGAAAATGATCGGAGCTCAAACTAGATACCGAAGACGGAGATGCGCGTGCTTCGCACTTCAATTTACAATATGCAGTTTGCAATCCGCAAATATATTTGAATTACATTTTAATTCTGATTATTTGCAAATTGTAGATTGTGTATTGGAGATTTGAGTGCGAAGCACGAGCGTGGTAGAGGAGCGTCGATAGCAGCGACGAAGCGGCGGCGTAAGCCTGCTGTGGAGCGCTATCGAGTGAGAATGCTGACATAAGTAGTGATTTCTCTCTGTGAGATTCAGAGATGCCGAAAGCCCGAGGTTTCCGCAGCAATGTCAATCAGCTGCGGGTGAGTCGGATCTAAGTGACGCGCCAGATCGGCACGTCGCGATGTACAAACGGTTAATATTCCGTTACTATGATGCATGAGTTATATTCAGTATTACGACGAAGTTGGTCAAGTATAGCGATTTATATGATCGTCCAAGTGCCGACATTATGTACCAGTAGGTATGTAGAGGAGGTATGAGTGTAAGGTGGTGTCGCAAGGCACTGTCAAGTATATAAGATACGCTTCCAGGAAAAGAGTATTGAGGATTGTGCATTGTACCCGTACCGATAACCGACACAGGTGGGCAGGTCGAGTAGACTAAGGCAAACGATTAAAGGTGGTTCAAGGAACTCGGCAAAAAAGTTGACCGTAAGATTTTCGAGATGGTCTGCCCCGCTTTATTGCGGGGTCGCAGCGAACGTTTTTCAAACGACTGTTTATCTAAAACACAGGTTCCTGCTAAGCAGCATATGCGCTGTATAGGAGCTGAAGCCTGTCCGGTACTGGTAAGTCAACTATCGTGGCTGAAGTAGCTTAGCAATAATCTACAAGGTCGTGGTATAAGCTCCAGTGAACGACAGCTCTAACCCTGAGAGTTCTAAGGTAGCGT
>CAZJWN010000051.1:0-4529 GCA_964550105.1 uncultured Gammaproteobacteria bacterium | reverse complement strand
AGATCTTCTCGTTCGCGTCTTGTACCTTTTTTGAGGACGCCTTCACCAATCGCTTCGAGGGCAACTTTGGTCCAATGACTCACGAGACCAGGATTTGCACCATGCTCGATGACCGCAGTTGGTCCTGGTTTTGGCCAAGACTTGATCATCTTACGCAACTCCATATGACGGACATAGAGTGTCTTTTGTTGGGGTAATACATCGGCCCCCATAGCGTACGGATCCCACAATTCTACTGAAGTATTGATGTACAACACATCATGCTCATGACACCACGTCAGGATATCTCCTGCATCGATGTTCCACGCTAGGTCGATGATGAGATCGCCCTTGCCTACGTATTTTTCGAGGATCTTTCCCATGTTCTTTGGCACGATGTATTCTTCTTTGAAAGTTGCGCCAGCGTCGAGCATGTCTTTGATCCGACTTTTACGATCCTCAAAGTCGATGATCGTAACCTTTTTAAAATCCATGTCAAAGTGCTTAAGAAGGAGTGGTTGAAGACATTGAGATACAGCTCCACAACCAATGATCAAGACCTTGCCTGGGAATACAATTTTCATAAGATAAAAAGAAATGAAGAAATATGTGTTTTTATAGTAACAAATCTGCAGCGCTGCACAAGGGCAATATCAAGATAGTTGATAATTGAGAGTTGATAGTTGAGAACGACTAGTCGGAAGCAATTAATAATTTAAGATTTTGGGGCAATGTTCCTGACCTACGTCAGGAAATCAAAAGATGCGCATATGACTTCCCGGGCAAACGAAGTGCGATCCGGGATCCATTCTTCATTTGTTCAACATAATAACCTGATTGCCTTATGAGTTTGAACTTGATGACCTGACGACTTTCGACCTTCGACGTGATGACCTTAGACTATACTACCCACATGTCTCTCTGCATCCTCCCCAACACACTTCGTTTTACAAAAGATGAGGTGGTATCGATGCTGACTCGACACGGCATTGAGACTTCGACACTCCCTTGGTATCCAGCTGTACTACTCGTCAACACGACGAAAGACCAACTCACTCATATCCCTGAGTTTACTGAGGGATATTTTTATTTACAAAATGCGTCCAGTCTCTTGCCGGTCATCGCGCTTGATCCCCAACCGGGTGAAAAGATCCTTGACCTCGCCGCAGCGCCCGGCGGTAAAACGATCCACATAGCTATGCGGATGCACAATGAGGGCGAGATCATCGCAAACGATCTGAGTGCAGGACGAGTCGCGCGCATGCGCCGACAGTTTGAGACCTATGGGGTAGCTTGTGCAAAGTCGACACTCATCCCTGGTCAGCGGATCTGGATGAAGTATCCGGACTATTTTGATCGTGTCCTCCTCGATGCGCCATGCTCGATGCATGGGACTGATACTCCCTCGGATGACAAGCCTGCCAAGATGGCTCGTCTCCAGCACTGGCTGCTCCGTTCAGCTGTCTCTGCCTGCCGCCTCGGTGGCACGATCATCTACTGCACGTGTACCACCTCAGTTGAGGAAAACGAAGAAGTGATCGAGTGGATACTTAGAAAAGACGCGGGGAAGATAGCGCTTGAGCCGATCGTGTGGCCACCAGACATCATAAACGCTGGCATTATCACACACGGATTAGACCCCGGAAAACTCACGGCACGGGTGAAAAAAGAGGGCGATATGGAGGGGTTTTTCGTCGCTCAACTTCGTCGACTCTCATGAGTGCTGATCTGAGTTGCCAGGTCTCAGGTAAATTGGGCTATTGGACTTCATATACACTATCCGAAGGCCCAAAGTATGTGTGATAAATGTGCATATTTTGTGTACATAACGTATGTTTTATACTTATAGTATTTGCCTGTTCTGTCATACCTCTGGTAGGCTTAGCTACACCACATGGCGTGATATCATATCCTTCATGATACGACTCCGAGATCGGGCAACTACACATAGGTTTTTCTCATGTCCTCCGTGGCCACTCAAACTCCTCACTATATACGTGTGGGGTGACGCGCTCGTGATCGTACCTCTCTGGATTGCGATCGTGATCGTGCTTGTGATGAATCTCCGGTTTGGGCTGATAGCTATTTGTATATTATATGCCGTGCGTGGATTGGGTGAGATGATCTATTGGATCCATCAGCAGTTTGGATCACATGCCTATCAGCCACACGACTTCGGGTTCAAACATCTTGATAATCACGCCGTGTATATCCTCTACCAACTCCTTGCAACGGCTCAGACGATGATGGCTCTCTGCGCACTCGCATATCTTGTGCTCAATCACTAACTAATTGCTACAATAGACGCATGCTCGACACCACATTTTTCACGGATCTCAAAAATCGGGGCATCGCATACCAGTACACGCCTGACATCGAGAAACAGCTCGAGAAACAGACGACTTTTTATCTGGGTATTGATCCTACGGGAGACTCGCTCCATATCGGACACTACTTTGGCATCACGATCCTCAAGCGCGCATATCAAGCTGGTCACAAAATCATTTTGCTTGCCGGCGGTGGCACTGCTCAGATCGGCGATCCAGGTGGTAAGAATGCTGAACGTCCAATCCTCTCTCGAGAAGTAATCGAAGCAAATAAACAGAACATAAAAAAAGAAATGGCACAGTTGATCGGGCTTGATCCAAAAGATTTCGTCATGGTTGACAATGCTGACTGGCTGGGCAACTTGCATCTTCTAGATTTTCTTCGTGAGGCTGGCAAATATATCGGGCTCTCAAGTATGCTTGATAAAGAAACAGTCAAGACTGGTCTCGCCCGTGAGACAGGCATCTCCTATGCAGAGTTTTCATATCAGCTTTTGCAAGCATATGATTATCTGAAGCTTTTCGAAAAATATGATTGTCGTGTTCAGATCGGTGGCTCAGATCAATGGGGAAATATCATCCAAGGCGTCGAGCTCATCCGTAAAGTCACGGGTGAGTCAGCACATGCGCTCAGCAATCCGCTGATCGTCGATCCCAAGACAAGCAAAAAGTTTGGCAAGTCTGAAAGTGGCGCCGGGATCTGGCTTGATCGGACCAAAACACATCCGTATCATCTGTATCAGTTCCTTTTGAACACCAGCGACGAGCTTGCTCCGCTCTTGCTGAAGTTTTACTCGTTCAAACCATTTGAGGAAGTCCAAAAGATCGAAAAGGAATGGGTCAAAGAAACTCGCTCCTTGCAACGAGCACTCGCACACGAGCTCATCACTACCATCCATGGAGGTGAAGATGCTGCGGCTGCCGAGCGCATTACGTCCTTGCTCTTTGGGGGTAAGGTTGAAGAGTTGACTGAGAAGGACCTCGACTTCATCGCGGGCGCACTCCCCTCAATGACGATAGATGCTGATGCAACGCCCACACTTGAGGATATGGCTGTTAGTATCAAGCTCGTCTCATCCAAGGGTGAAGCTCGTCGTCTTATCACGCAAAATGGCCTTCGCTCATACGAGCTCCACGGCAAATACACCCTACTGCAAAAAGGGAAGAAGGAGTATGGAGTGGTAGTAAAAAGGGTATAGCGAAGCGTGGATAAGTACTTCAAGTTACCTTGATTTGACTTGCTGAAAGGTAATAATTCTGCTACAAAAGGTGTATAATATACATGTTCCTATCGGGGATGACATGCTTCGACGGAGAGTACTTTTACATGACGGTAATAGCGGATCTATCCGATAAATAGAAAACTTAACTGCTAAAGCGAAAGCTGCAGTGCTCGCTGAGCTCGACCGAGTCATGGCAATGACAGCACCTCAAAATGCTGCCTATGCCTACGCTGTCTAATACTAGATAGTGTTTTGGTCTACTCAACACAAGCCGCAAAGAAAGACCTGAGTCCTCGTTAAGCAACTTTCTTTGTGTAAACTTCTTAATGAGGTGTCATGCGTGAGGGATCGGTGAGTAGCGCATGATGTATACACACGGACCATATACCTAATACGCCCGTATTTGAGCTTGGGTATATGAGTATCAATCAAATACCTATCTATTACTAAACGTCATATAAGGCACTTTTCGGACCCGGGTTCAAATCCCGGCATCTCCACACTTTGCTCTCTACCGTCGGTAGAGAGCTTTTTTGTTGGTTCAATTTATGACTTCATCGCCTCCTTGAGCATTTTGCGTTGCTCAAGACGAACATCACGATCTTTAACCAGCTTTTTTTTCTCAACATCTTTGCGTCCCCGGACGAGTGCCACTTCAAGTTTCAATAGCTGTCCTTTGGTATAACAAGATTTGGGAGCAATTGTGAGGTTTCCTTTTTTCATCTTTGTCTCAAGACGGAGTATCTGGTGCTTGTGAAGGAGGAGTTTGCGACTGCGAGTCGGATCATATCCGGCGGGGAAACTAAATGTGTATCGAGGGATATTGGCATTGATGAGATAGACGCCATCGTTCAAGATCTTCACGAAAGCGTGCTCGAGCTTGAGCGCGCCTGCTTTGATTTGTTTAACTTCACCGCCTAGGAGGGACATGCCCGCTTCAAAGGACTCGATCTCTTCATAGTCGCGAAAAAAGTCTTTATTGATGATTTTCATACCTGAG
>CAZJWN010000050.1:0-4654 GCA_964550105.1 uncultured Gammaproteobacteria bacterium | reverse complement strand
ATCTCTTCACCCCTTGCCTTTGCATCAGTAAGAATTCGTGAAGCTTTATCCTCTGCTTCACCAACGATACTAGCTCCCTTTTCAGTTGCATGATGACTTGCTCGCTCAACAATACTCCCTGCTTCATGTTGTGCACTAGTGAGGATTTTGTTTCGCTCTGCGTTTGCATTCATGAGCTCAGCATGAGCCGCTTCAGCATCATTAACTCCTTGTTCAATTTTTTTCTGACGATCATTCAGAATTTTGAGTATTGGAGTATACAAAAAATACCACAAAAGCCCCGCGAGTATTGCGAAGTTGAACATCTGAATGACAATCAGTCTCCAGTCAATTCCAAACGCATGTAGTACTTCTTGCATATAAGGGTTTAGCTGAACTTAATGATAAATCCAATAACAATTGCAAAAATCGCAAGTGCTTCGGTAAACGCGATACCAATAAACATGGTCGTCTGAACCTTTCCAGATGCTTCTGGATTTCGTCCAATCGCCTCAAGTGCCTTTGATACGAGAAGACCGATACCAATACCTGGCCCGATCATTCCAAGACCAACTGCGAGTGCCATACTAAGTGCCTTTACTGCTTCTAATTCCATATATTTAAACGTTATCGTGATTACTATTAATGGATAACTGAGAACCTGCAGGATTACTACAGACTCTCAGCTAGTCACTAATGTGGTTCCTCTATTGCAAGCTTAATAAAGAACAAGGTCAATACTGCGAATATAAATGCCTGGATGAGTCCAACAAACATCTCAAAAGCAAGTATTGGAACAGGAAGTATAAAGGGAACAAAAAAGACTGCAATAACGAGTAATGTCTTCCCAGCAAATATGTTTCCAAATAAACGGAATGAAAACGATATAAGTCGAGCGATTTCACTAAAAAGCTCAATGATACCAATCATAAACCCGAGCGGTGATTTAAAATTAATAAACTTACCTGCGTATTTGAAAAAACCAATAATGAGCACTCCTGAAATCTCAATCGCAAAAAATGCAATGATTGAGATTGCGATGGTCATATTCAAATCAGTGTTCGCAGGATGAAGAAACGGAATAAGTGTATGTTCACCATGGGATTCTTTGTATACACCTATTGCATCAACGCCTGGTAGTAGTCCAATCCAGTTCATTGCAAGAATAAATATAAAAATAGTCATGATGAGCGGAAAAAATCTTTTTGCAAGATCCTTGCTCTCAAACACATCCGAGATGTAATCAAACGCACCTCCAACAAGGGCTTCAGTAGCTACTTGCAGTTTATTTGGTACAAGTGAAATATTTCGCCAAATAAAAACAACAGCTATCATGAGTACGAGCATTGTAAACCAGGCAGTTACCAAGGTGCTCGTAATTGGTACACCAAAAAGATGCCCAAGCACTGGTGGTGCTAGGTGGATAGCAATTCCTTCTTCTGCTGCGTATGCAATATTCATGTCAAAACAATCAAAATCTATTGATTTCTATTGACTATGAACGTATCAAAGCCTTCAAAATCGCCCGAATAATAGCAGAAAATGCCTATAAAATAAAGCCAAACGAGTGGATTACCGATCTAAGGTAATACTGGAAAATTAGTTTAAAAGGACTACAATTTACGCTATCACGAGAGACTTCCTTTTAATATACATATATCGAGGGGTATAAAAAGCAACATATGATTAAAAAGCATGCTAAACATCTGTTTTTTGACCTTGATAAGACTGTTGCGCCTGCACGGCAACCAATACTTCAGCATATGTATGATCTTCTTTCTGCACTTCCTCATGACATTATTATTGTCTCTGGACAAGAAGTACAAAAGATTAAATGGCAAACTAATGATCTTCCCACAATACGTCTAGGGCAGAACGGTAATCATGCAACCGAGCACGACGGTACGGAGCTTTGGAATATTCCACTTGAGCAATGTCATCGTGATGAAATACTCAACCACATTAAATCACTGATGAGTGCTCTTGACCATGATATTAATCATGAATGGCAGCCAATAGAAGATCGCGGAGCTCAAATCACTTTTAGTCCGATTGGAAACTGTGCTCCTGTCGATATTAAGTTAACGTACGATCCAGACAGGAAAAAGCGTGAGGCACTTCTCGCTGCAATCCCGTTTATATCAAATGAACTGATAGTCAAAATTGGTGGCTCTACAAGTGTCGACTATATACATAAGGATAGGCATAAGGGCACAAATGTTCAAAAACTCATTGATCAGAAAGGTTGGTTAAAAGAAGACTGTGTTTATTTCGGGGACGGGCTCTATCCTGGCGGGAACGACGAAGCTGTTATTGGTGTTATTGATACAGTACCAGTCGAAGATCACGAGCATACATATAAACTCCTATCTACTCACTTCAATCGTTTCTAGTGAGTGGTTTTGCTCAGTGCCGATACCAAGAATCAGTGTATTGAGTATTCGTAGATATAAAAACCAAAGATTGCTGCAGTCCCGACAATAATCATATACGTAAGAAATGAAATATACGGTTCAAGCGGTCGGTCTTCAATATTTTTTCTCCCAATGAGATAGACAATACCGCTCGTTAGACAGAAAAGTGCAACGGCCCAAATCCCCTTTCCTACCCAATGATGCCCATGGAGTGCTTTCAAGAATTCTTTGATTGGATTAAGCACTTTACCGTCAGCTAGAGTTACCTTGTACAGATCTCCGAGAATTGTAATTGCGACAACAAATACAATTGCAACTGAAGCTCCGATAAATGCACTTCGTATAAGGGCGTTTTTATTCATATTATGGGCGTGCTCCGCCGGTGATTAACACTCCTGATAAGGTAATGATAATTGCAAGAATGGTGATTGTGAGTGAAAGGAATGAAGTGCGTCGCTTAAAGAGCGGTCGTGAGAAAAAATCCTCAGGGACACACCAAATAATAATTGTGAGTGCGAGTGTCGCAAATGGAAGAAAAAGAAAGACATGTTCCTTTGCCTCCATGAAGATGCTATGTGCCCACCCGTAATTACCACCCAAAATAACTGGCTTAACTGCTGTGCCGTAGTACTTAAAGTAGTACCACCCACCAGAAAGCCAGGAAATGATGTAAGAAAGAAACGCAATAAGAGACGCTTTTTTAAGAAATGAAATTGGAGGAGTTCCTTTGAGAAGATTGAGTGTTACGGCAAACGAGGCAATTAGTCCAACGAGTCCTAGTGCTACATGTGTGGTAAGGAGTGCTGCAAATAATGTACTCATACGTGTGTTGCTAGTCGCTTATTTCTAAAGTAATTGAGAACAACTGCTCCCAAGACAAGTGCTACTAGGAAAATAGTCATGTACGTAGCAAAGACTGTCGTGAATGGATGACCAGCAAATAGACCATCATAAAAATCGAATTTGAATTCATGGGTGATGAACATACCAATGAATGCAGCAGTCCACCATGAGACAAAGGAGAGCGCAGAACCCCAATACAGATTAATCATATGTGCCTGTAGGAGAAGCGTATTCATTGCTATGAGGCCTACCATGAGCATTTTTGCCCATAGTCGTGGACTATAGAGATACTGCGTATGTCCCTCAAATTTATCTAGAAGAAGAAAACCAAATCCAGAGAGAAGAATCGTGACCAAACCAATCCGCACCATTCGGTAGTCGATAGCAAGAATTGAACGCTCATCTTGCGACATGGTCTTATCCTTAAATGCCTGACTTACATGGAGTTCAATCATCGTTGCTCCACCAACGCCGATTATTGTACCGATGATGTGTAAGACGATGAGAATAATTTCAATATTCATATACAGGACTGAAAACTTCTAATATTAGAATGGTGACTATATACATAGTATATCCCTGCACTAATGGAATATATAGAGGATGCTGTGTTTAGGCCCTAAGCTCCCCATGTCTATAGCAACTAGTGCTGTGATCATTGACCATCCCAACGGCTTGCATGAATGCATACCAAACGGTTGGACCAAGAAATTTGAAACCACGCATTTTAAGATCTTTAGACATGTCTGTAGCAAGTGGAGTGGTTGCAGGAAGTGACTCAGTCGATTTCCATTCGTTTTGAATGGGCATGTTATCAACCCACTTCCACATGTAGTTACTAAAGCTTCCAAATTCTTCTTGCACTTTAAGAAAAGCCTTAGCATTTGCAATCGTTGCTTCTATTTTAAGTTTATTACGTACAATACTCGGATCCTTTAGGAGACGAGTGACATCTTTATACGTGAACTCTGCCACCTGTTTCGGGTCGAATTTTTTAAACAGTTTACGGTACCCGTCTCGTTTATTTAAAATTGTCTCCCACGAAAGCCCAGCCTGTGCACTTTCAAGTACCATAAATTCAAAAAGGACGTTGTCATCGTGCACGGGGACACCCCATTCCAAATCGTGATACTTCACATACTCGGAGTTGTTGACCTCTGCCCAGCTACATCTATTTAGTTTTTCCATGTATGGTTGTCCCTAAAGGGATTTCTTACAGTCCTTGTATTGTACACATAAGTTGACCAAAACAGCTAAAATGCGTATGATACTCGGGTTCGATTTTGATTTCAGTGTGGGCCCGTAGCTCAGTTGGCTAGAGCGCCTGTTTTGCACTCAGGAGGTCGCAGGTTCAATTCCTGTCGGGTCCACACTGAAATGAAATGCTTGTAGTATAGCCACAGGTGCATAAATTTAAT
>CAZJWN010000049.1:0-4747 GCA_964550105.1 uncultured Gammaproteobacteria bacterium | reverse complement strand
GTGACTGCTCGTCCGATACGACCGAAACCATTGATACCAACTTTGAGTTTTGTCATAGGGATTAAAAGAAAGAAATGACTAATGGCTTTATTAAACCAGTCTCACTATACCAAAAATGAGCGTGAAGAGCAAAGAAGCAATGTCAAACGACTGTATTCACGAAGGGTTAGATAAATAGGGCAATCAGTTTTTTACTTCCAACCAAAAAATCGACTTTTTGATGTAAATCTGTTGGAACTCTATCGAGTGGAGTTTTTTTATCAGTGATTGCTTTTCCTCCAGACATCTCACAGACAAACGAGATGGGATTGACTTCATACATCAATCGCAGCTTTCCATCAGGGTTTTTTTTATCACCGGGATAAATAAATACACCTCCCCCAACAAGAGTATTGTGAAAATCGGCTACAAGACATGCGGCATTGCGAAGTTTACATTTCTTTTCCACCTTAAGTTTTTGAACAAACTGCAAGACATCATCGTGCCAATTTGGGGAATTTGCTTCGTTTGCGATATATATCGCTCCATCTGCGGGCATCATCAGATCTGGGTGAGAGTGGATAAAACACCCAGTCGATGGGTCAAGGGTGAATCCCTGGACACCTTCATGGGTCGCGTACACAAACATGGTAGACGAACCATAGAGCATATACCCTGCTGCTATCTGCTTCATCCCCTTTGGTAACGCATCTGTTGGCTGCCTCTCGTATATCGAAAAAATGGTACCAAGTGAGCCCGCATTATCGGTATTGCTCGAGCCATCAAGCGGATCGATATAGATGTCAAATGGTGCATCAAAATGAGCTGTCTTTATTACAGTCTCAAGCTCTTCTGAAGCCAGTCGAAATACTTGTCCAGAATCTGTCAACATCTGCACAAGCAGATCATTTGCAAAAACGTCAATTTTCTTGACCGTGTCACCGGAAGTGTTTATATCACCCGATACCCCCAAAAGATCCGCGAGCCCGACTTTGCGGACATGTGCACTGACGATGCGGGCAGCGTTTTCGAGAGTATTCAAGAGTACTGTGAAGCTCTTACCACGAGTTATCTGAGTATGTGTGGAGTTGATGACGTACTGAGTGAGCGTTTTCATATGAGAAAATATATGATTATTTCTTCATCTTTTAATCGATTCGAATCAGATCCACGTATTTAGCTCATCATACTCAAGGCATCCGTCACCGACTTATTCTCGACAGTGATCGCATGGATAGCATCACCGAGCTTCACTGCATCTTCTAGTGATCTTTGATGGATATTGCGTCCAGTTGCATTGCCCCGGCATCCCGCAATATGTATCTGATCGTGGAGTGTTTGCAAAAACTCAGGGATGGGTTGTGACGATCCACCTGCGCAGATGACACCAGTGCGACCCGCAGCTTGTACAGATTCCTTGAGTGCTTCGCCTTGGGACATAGTTTCAGACTTTGGTGGATTCACTTTGACGAAATCTGATCCCAAACATGCGCCGATACCTGCACATCCGGCAGCAACATGAGGATCCTTTTCATTTTTCACTGCTTTGCCTCGGGCATAGGACCAGATGATCGTCACTAGTCCCTGCTGATGTGCTTCAAAAATCAGTTGGGCAGCTTCTCGATACATAATACTTTCATTTTCACTTCCTGGGTATATGGTGTAGCCGATACCGACGATATTGAGCCCTGATTGTTTTTTGAACCTCATCAATTGTTCTGTCGTCTGCCACTGTCGTGAGATAGGGTCAGCTTGCTCGGTTTTTACCCGATCGGTTTTTGCATTCATCTTCACGATATAGGGAATATCTTTATAGTCACCCCCATAGCGTGCTATGAGACCCATTTGTGATGCGAATGCGCCCACTTTGGCTTTGCTTGCGATCCGAAAAAGATGCTCAGGATTGGCATCATCGGGATGGGTATCTGCACCAAAATAATCATCATTCATGTGTTCTAGTTTTTGATCTCCTGCAAAGAGGAAGAGTCGTCCTGTACCATACGTGATCCGCTCCATATTTGCCTCATACGTCAGACGAGCACTTGATGCAACATCGAGGGGGATAGAGAGGTTCATAGGGATATATAAGTTATAAAGTTATAAGGTTATAAAGTGACGCCGAGGCGTCATTCCGTGCAGTCGCGTCAGCGAGACACGGGATCTAGGTCACAGAGTAGTACGGCCAGGAGTGAAAGTCAAATACGAAAAAGCTACAAGCTGCGAGCTCTCCGAATCGGAGGGTGAGCTCCGCCAACAACTTCGTAGTTAGGCGGACAAGCATGGTCCCGGATCACACTTCGTTTGTCCGGGAAGTCACGATATTTTTGAATTCCTGAGTTTAGCTCAGGAACCATGTATTAATCCACCGATGGACCGTGAATCAAGTTCAGGGATTCAATGGTTGTACGTTTTACAGTCTTCATATTCATTTCCCAAAGTTTCTCTTTTGCTCTTGGTACCAGGCGATGGCTTCGTCCAGTTGGGTAGGCCCAAAGCTGGGCCATAGTGTCTTGGTAAAGTAGAGCTCACTATAGCTCGATTGCCAAAGGAGGAAGTTGGAGAGGCGTATTTGACCACCCGTGCGGATCACCAGATCTGGCTCATGCTGATTTTTGGTATAGAGTCTTTGACTGATATCACTTTCAGTCATCTTATCTATGTCGATACCGTCTTTGATGAGCTCTTTGATAGCGTGGATGATTTCCTGTTTTCCGCCATAGTTGAGAGCGATATTCAAAGTGAATGAATCATGGTCAATATATGTTTGCTTGAGAGATGAGATGGCTTGCTGGACATTTGCAGGCAATCTAGTCACATCGCCCAGCACATTGACACGCACGCCTTTTTCGATAAGTTTTTTGATTTTGTGTTTGAATCCCCAGACCAAAAGATCAAAAAGTCCTTGTAGTTCTCGCCCCATGCGACTCGTGAGATTTTCAGTCGAGAGTGCGTACACCGTGAGCGTCTTCACTCCTATAGATGCAGCATACTCGGCGATGCGCTCGAGATTTTCTGCCCCAGCTTTGTGTCCCTCAAGAGATTCCTTGCCTTGGGCGCGAGCCCATCGGCGATTCCCATCCATGATGATAGCGATGTGAGAGGGGATTGACGATTTGTCATCTGACATGAGAGAGATTATAGCTCATTTTTCCACTACCCCGTCCCAATCGCTTACAAACTTGGTGAGACCTTGGTGGAGGAGACCACTCTCGCTCCGATCAATCGAGTAGGATGCAAAGTCATCGGTATATCCCAAGTCTTTATATGGGATCTGCTGGAGATTTTTCGTTGAGACATCAAATGTTTCAGGCACCTTGCGTCCTTCGGCGACCCACTTTTGAAATGTCGCGAGTGGAGCAGTGATGATATCTGCTCCGTATGCTATAGATGCATAGAAGTGGTCCATAGTACGGATAGAGGCAGCGAGGACTTCGACATGTCTACGTGACAATGCTTCCTTGGGGAAGCTGTCCGACGCAGTCGAGACTGAAGGGGTTTGTATGATGTCACCCCTTCCACCCTTCGGGTCCCCCTTCCCTTGGGAAGGATGACGAATGCCATCAAACGCACGATACATCTGTACGATATTTTTTACCAGATCAACACCCTGGTAACCACGATCATCCCAGCGACCCAAGAAAGGCGAAACAAATGCGTGAGACTTCGTATTTCTCGTTGCGCTATAGACCGCAGCTGCCTGTTCTTGATCAAACACCAGCGTCATATTCACTTGGCCACCTTTTGAGATGAACTCATACGCTGCCCTCAACCCTTCAGGGATAGTGGGGAACTTCATATACGCATTGGGGATCCATGAGTACATACTCTCAGCCTGGCGGAGCATATCTTTGGCTGTAGTATCCCAGTCCGCATAGACCTCGATGGAGATCGCACCACCGGGGATCACTGAGTCGATCTCCTGGATAGCGTGTTTGTAGAGTGTAAGTAAATCAGACTCTTTGATTTTGCCTCCTTGGATCCGCTTTTGGACCTCAGGATTTTTCACGAGCAGTGTCGGATTGGTCGTCTGACCATCGATTTTGCCGACTGCTGACTTCATTTCTCTAGTTGCAGCAGGATCACATGAGTCAAGGAAAAATTTGGGCAGCAACATGATAGTTTAAAATTGATAGTTGATAATGGATAGCGAATACAGAGGATTGATACCGAACACTTTGTCACTTCAAAATAGACAGCGTATATTCACTTGGGCTATCCATAGATCCTCGCTTTCGCGAGGATGACAAACAAACAAGTATGTCGATAAACCTAACCATAGTATATGTGATATGCATATGTAATACAAAAAAATCCCTCCGCCGAAGCGGAGGGCTTAGTTTCAAAAAGAAACATTATTTCTTTTTTTTCTTTGAAGACGCCTTTTTCTTTCCGACGCGCTTCACTGTTTTCTTGGCTTTTTTGGTTGCCATAGGGTGTACACCTTTGAGTGAATTTGTAATACTCAATCAACATCATAGTGATATTTAGTGAGTATGTCAAGTGGGGTATTGACATCGTACTAGTAGGATAGTATAATCACAAATATGGCACATGAAATCAGTGAAAAAACAGATATCATCGCTCGGTTACTCCTCAGTACCAAGGGCATCGCATCGATGCGCAAACTTGTGCATGGACTTTTCACCGAAAGTGAAATACTCGAGATCGCTCAACGACTCGAGATCGTGAGACTTCTCAAAAAAGGCACACCGCAACACAAAGTTGCCCTGCAGTTGGGAGTGGGAGTAGGGACGGTGACACGTGGAGC
>CAZJWN010000048.1:2024-4919 GCA_964550105.1 uncultured Gammaproteobacteria bacterium | reverse complement strand
ATGAAACAGAGACATAAAGTCATATCAGGAGCGATGGTCATCCTCGAACGTGAGGGGAAGGTATTTCTCATCAAACGAGCCAATACTGGCTGGAGAGATGGGCAGTACGATCTCGCCGCCGGACATGTCGAGCAAGGTGAGCGAGTGGCAGACGCAGCCATACGGGAGGCGCACGAAGAAGCAGGTGTAACCATCAACAAATCAGATTTGCAGTTGGTCCATGTACTTTCGCTCAGTCGTGAAGATGGCGACGCACAGTACTTTTATTTCAAAGTAACGGATTGGAAGGGTGAGCCAGAAGCCAAAGAAAAAGATAAATCAGACGGGTACGGATGGTACAGCTATGAAGATCTTGAGAAGATAAATGTTTTACCAGTAGTGGCTCACGTGCTCAGTGAGGTGCGCGCAGGAAAGATATACTCTGAAGGAGATTTCACCTGATAAAATTGGGGAAGAAGCGAGACGTGTCCCAAAGGCACATTTCACATGTTCATCAATTTTTAGTTAGATCGTCATTTATATATCTTATGGATCAAGCTCAACCTACTCAACCAACCCCATCTACGGTGGCTCCTCAGCTTCCTGCGTTGCCACCCAAGACGGATAATACTAGTAGTATCGTCACAATCATATTGTTGCTCATCGCATATCCGATCGGATTGATCGTGATGTGGGTATGGCCAAAATGGAATAAGATAATCAAGGTCTTGGTGACTGTACCGCTCGTACTATCGATCTTGGTAGGCGTCATGTTGGTCAGGTCAGTACTGTCGAATCCGGAGCTGCGAGGTGGCTTTGGAGCCCTTGGAGCGATGAGTGAGTGTATGAAAATCACTGACAAGAAAGAGCAAGAGAAATGTGTAGCGACCAAGATATCCACCGCTATCGTAGATGCAGCATGCAAGAGTGACAAGGTCAAGCCAGAAGAATGCAAGCAAGCGCAAGAAGGAATCAAGCAGTTCACCACATGTATGCAGACGAAGTCAGTCGATGAGTGTCAAAAGATGATGGAGTCTAGCATGCAGCAAAGCGCAGAAGTAGATCTTGAAAGCCCAACCCAAGACATGCCTTCTGATGTCAACTAAATTTTGTCAATTACAATTTTATTTATATACACATGTCAAAAATCATCGGAATCGATCTCGGAACGACAAATTCCTGCGTCGCAGTTATGGAAGCAGGACAGCCCAAAGTCATTTACTCAAAGGAGGGTCGCAATACCATACCCTCTGTCGTAGATGTGTCAAAAAATGTTGTGGGCGATGTAGCAAAACGCTCGATGGTGATGAGCCCAAAAAAAGTCATCTTCTCAGTCAAGCGCCTCATGGGTCGGAAATTTTCTGATCCGTCCGTGCAGCAAGATATGAAATGGTTGCCTTATACGGTCAAAGCTGGTCGTGATGATATGGCAGTCATCGAAGTCGATGGCAAAGAGTACACTCCCCAAGAAATTGCAGCAAAAGTACTTCAGAAAATCAAAGTAGATGCTGAATCATATCTAGGCGGTACAGTCACCAAAGCTGTCATCACCTGTCCTGCATATTTCGACGATGCACAGCGCCAGGCGACGAAGCAAGCAGGCGAGATTGCTGGGCTTGAAGTAGTCCGCGTGATCAATGAGCCTACAGCAGCAGCACTTGCTTATGGATTGGAAAAGAAAAAGAACGAGACGATCATCGTCTACGATATGGGTGGAGGCACTTTTGACGTCACTGTTCTCGAACTCGGAGAGGGAGTCTTTCATGTCAAAGCAACTGGCGGAGATACTCACCTGGGTGGAGATGATTTTGATCAACTCCTCATCAAGCATATCGCCGATGAGTTCAAGAAAGATAATCAGATTGATCTCATGAAAGATGCTCAGGCAGTCCAACGACTCAAGGAAGCCGCAGAAAAAGCAAAGATCGAGCTTTCAAGCAGTACTGAAGCGCAAATCAATCTGCCCTTCATCTCAGCTGGTCCAAGCGGCCCGCTACATATCACCATGACCATGTCACGATCAAAACTCGAGGCACTCGTGGCAGATCTCATCAAGAAATCATTTACCTCAGTTGATCTCGTGCTCAAAGATGCAGGTATCACCAAGGATAAAGTGAATGAGGTGGTGATGGTCGGAGGTATGACCCGTATGCCCAAGATCGTCGCAGACGTAGAAGCATACTTTGGCAAAACACCGAATCAAAGCGTCAACCCAGATGAGGTAGTTGCCGTAGGCGCAGCCATCCAGGGTGGTGTCCTCATGGGTGATACAAAAGATGTGGTGCTCTTGGATGTCACTCCTCTCACACTCGGTGTCGAGACGATGGGCGGTGTCACCACACCTTTGATCACTCGTAACACTACGATCCCCACGAGCAAGTCAGAGACATTCTCAACAGCTGCAGACAGCCAGACATCAGTAGAGGTGCACGTCTTGCAAGGCGAGCGTCCAATGGCTCGAGACAACAAATCGCTCGGCCACTTCACGCTCGATGGCATCCCACCTGCTCCCCGAGGGACTCCTCAGGTAGAGGTCACGTTTGATATCGATGCATCAGGTATCCTACATGTCACCGCAAAAGAAAAGACAACGGGCAAAACGGCAAATATCAAAATCACCGGATCAACTGGTTTATCCAAAGACGAAGTAGAAAAGATGAAGCAAGAGGCAGAGAAAAATGCTGCCGTAGACAAAGAAGCCCGAGAAAAGATCGATGCAAAGAATCACGCTGATGCACTGATCTACCAGGCTGAAAAAGCCCTGAGTGATGCCAAAGATAAAGTGCCAGCCGAGGTAAAGACCGAGGTCGAAGGCAAGATCAAAGCACTCAAAGACATCTTGGAATCTGGTACAAAAGCAGATCTTGAAGCCAAGTCAAAGGAGCTCCAGGAGTCTATGATGAAGATAGGTGCAGC
>CAZJWN010000048.1:0-1924 GCA_964550105.1 uncultured Gammaproteobacteria bacterium | reverse complement strand
ATGCGCACATCACCTATATATAGATATATTTTTTTTGCTGGACTGTGTTCCCTTGTAGTGGCGGGTGTACTATGTATATATTTTGGCGCAAAAATTGAGAAACTTACTACAGAAAGCGGACTAAAAATCAAGACACTAACAAAGGACGTTGCATACTACAAGTCAATTGTAAATGAGTCTCATCGGGAGCAAGTAGAAAACCAAATGAACTCACACAATGAGCCGAATTATTTGTATGGTAGTATGAAGACTATTGATATTGATCAGTCTCAGATGATTGATACCTCAGCAGCAGACGGATGTGTTGATATTGATAGGAACGAGGAACTACTTCAGTCATTTGATCAATATGCCACTCGTAATACAGATCTAAAGCTACGCAAGTGTACCCCTCTAAATAAGTATGTGAATGTATTTATACTGAAAGGAGCAAGAAACTCGTTCAGAGCGTACCTAAGATCTAAAAGCACAAATGAAAATACCCTCATTTTTTCAAATGAACACTTGATTGATCTCCAAGGACAACTTCCAGAATGTGCCTACTATGGCAATAGAAGTGTTCAAGGAACTTCGGCCAACCCAGTTGCTGCAGGTGAGGAATATTTTGTGAGGTGCCATACATTTGTTCCAACATTTTTCCAGGGTGATAAAAATTCATTCATACAAGATAGAACTTTATTATTTGTATATGGTATTGGATATGGTCTGGGCAGTCATCATGGTGTTGTGCGTTGTTTCAATGCGGTTGGTTATTGTCTAGATAAAAAAACACTAGATAGATTGGGTCATTACATCATAACAAAATAGACTACAGAATATTTAGCATGTATGATTACTATTCTACCTTCTATGCCCATTGCATTGTTGAGTGACTATCACCAAGAAAAAATGGCAAGAACTAAAGAGCGTTCAGAGCAAGTATTACAAGGTAAGAAAAAAGAACTAAAGCACGTCTTTGACGTATTGAGATATGACAATACAAATGACAGAATTAAGGTTGCAGTTTTGGGATGTGCAGACCCACGACATATAGAAGGACACAAACGAATATTTAGAGAACTTTTGGAAAAAGATGTGGAAATAGTTACGTTTGATATCACGACTGATCATCTATCAAAGAGAGAGGAAGTGATAAAACACGATGTATCAAATGCGTTGCCATATGGGCCTTTTGATATCATATTCTCACATGTTCTGTTAAAATTCGTTGAACCAAAAAGAAAAATGCTTGTCATAAAAGAGACATTTTCGGCTTTAAACATCGACGGGTTAGGTATACACGTCATTGGGGTAGGTACGCGACATACAGAAAATGATCCTACCAATGAAGAAGTTATGGAATACTGTAAGAAGTTAAATATCCCTTGTGAAGTGATAAAACTGCCAACACGCGGATATGCCATCTTTAATAAAAAGATATGAGTGATTATTATTCCATCCTCGGTGTCTCTCGGTCTGCTTCAGAGGCAGAGATCAAGTCTGCATATAAGCGGAAGGTAGTTGAGTGGCATCCGGATAGAAACAAATCTCCTGAAGCAGCTGACATGATCAAAAAGATCAACAAAGCCTATGAGGTACTTTCAGACTCTCAAAAAAAATCTATCTATGACCAGGTAGGTCATGATTCTTACGAAAAAAGAGGATACGGGAGCGCAGCATCTGGAGCAGCAGGTGCGCAGGGCTATCCAGGTGGAGCGTATTCGTACGGTCCTGGTGGGTTCAATGTAGATTTTGGGGGGAGTGGGGGGATCGAGGATATATTTGAATCATTTTTTGGTGGTGGAGCCAGTCCATTTGGCTCATCACGAGGCAGAGCGCGCCCACGTCGATCTGTATATCAGATGACGCTCACTTTCGATGAGGCTGTGCGAGGTGTGACAAAACAGACTGTGATAGAGGGGAAGACACACGATATCAAAATACC
>CAZJWN010000047.1:0-5127 GCA_964550105.1 uncultured Gammaproteobacteria bacterium | reverse complement strand
TTGAGCGCATCTCCAGGATCGAGGCACCCGCAGTGTCATCGATATATATGGGTGCTTCAGAAAGGTCTCCCATCGCTTCAATCACTGCTTTTGTGTCCTCAGGTGCGAGTCTTCCTGTCTTGAGACGCCAAGCATCGATATCTGCATGTGATACGAGCAACCGATCTACCAACTCCTCCTTGCTCATTTCGAGACTAAATATCGCAACGCTTTTTTTATGGTTGTGCGCCGCATGGAGGGCCATATTGAGTGCGAGTGACGTTTTTCCCACCCCTGGTCGTGCTGCCAAAATCAACAGGTTCGAGTCTTGCATGCCGGCGAGCTTCATGTCGAGTTCTGGTATGCCCGTTGGTAAACCGCGCAGATGCCCATCAGATTGGGACAGCTGCTCAAGTCGATCAAAACTTTCTGTGAGGAGGTTTTTCAAGGGGATGAAGTCGCGTCCCACACTCTCCTCGGCGATCGAAAATACCTCGCTCTCGATGTTGTCGAGCATCGAGCGAGTATCTGAAGTGCTTTCAAATGCTTTTTCCACTGCGCGCGATGACACTTCGATGATCTTGCGCTTGATGAACTGGTTTTTGACGATCTGTGCGTAGTGCTCGACGTTCGCAGCGGTGGGTACCGACGAGATCAGCTCAGCAAGATACGCCTGCCCACCTGCGGTCGTCAGATTTCCTGCAGTTTTTAACTCATTTTTGAGTGTGACCGCGTCGATCGGTTTTTGTTTTTCAAACAGTCCGAGACACGCATCGTAAATGACCTGATTTTGGCGAGAATAAAAATGGTTCGGAAGTAAAAAATGCGCAATCAACCCGATCGAGGACGGATCAATGAGAAGCGCTCCCAAGACCGACTTTTCTGCATCTGCGTCATGAGGCGGGACCTTGAGTGCGTGTGAGGTGATATCTGCCATACGAGAGGATTATAGCCCATCTCGAGGAGATTGGAGTCATGAAAAAAACTATGCTGCGGTGACTTTGAAAGGGTTTCTTGGTTTGCTGTTATCTGCCTCTGTTTTTTCTTTTAACCATTGTTGTACTTTATCTGGCTTTATCGGACCAAATGCGAGCGTTCTTTCCAAAAGTCCCTCTTTCATAAGAAGCTGAACTGCGATATCGTGTATGCATTCACAAGCTGTATTGTGTGAACCGGCATCGAGATTCTTTGGTAGTTTTTTTATGGCGTCAGCCACACCATCTTCCAATACAGCTCGAACTCTTTGCCTTGCATCGGTAGCCATTTCTGCCAAATATTGAGAGTCCTGACTTCTGTCACTAAATACATTGTGCTTTGTTGGATTGCCTTCAGTATTGAAGAAAAGTGCTTGCTGTGATGCTTCTTTCATGTATGTACTCAGTTCTTTTAACTGCTGTGGCACACGCACACCTCTGAGTACTTGAGCGAGTAGTCCCGGATCCCTTCCAAGCTGTACTCGAAAATCTTCTGGTGTACCAAGATGTTGACTCTCTGCTTGCTGAGTCAGGACCTTATTCAATAAAACTGCTCCAATATCAGTGCTATAGCTTAGATGCTTCCTTCGAAACTCGACAACTTTATCAGGATTAGTCACGCCAGGGGTTTCACGAGATATTTGCGATGTTAGCGCATTTATCTTTGTGATATCGAGCATAGTTGCGCCCTTTACCCTCCCCACAGCTTGCTCCGTTGCCGTCACAGTTGCAAGTGGGATGCTTTCAGATGCTACTATGGCTTTCCAAGCATAATCCATCGGTGAGCCTTCTGCAAAAGATGACATAGGTCAAAAACAATGAGTAATAAATATCACTTTACATCCTGATGAGCTGTCAATACACACTGACGAACTTGTAAATCTCGCTCATATTCATCATACTCAAGGTATATGTCAGAAGTCAATAGTACATATCCTGACGAAACAGATCAGGCTGAGGGTCCACTATCAGGTGATGCTGTGAAGGAGGGTGCTCCCGCTTGGTATCAAGCGCTTCCCGAAGAGGATCGCAACATGTTTTCGCGCTACACAGATGAGCTACTGAACCACGTATATGGTCTTGTGAAAGAGCACAAAGCCCAAGCACAGCGCATCGTAGATATCATGATACAGGTACACACTGAGCTCTCTACTCTATCTTCTGCATATCTTGCAGCTACAGATCACGTACTCATCGGTCAAATCCCTTTAGCTATCCTCGATACTTCCGAGCGCAGCGGCTCTGGTTTTGCACCACCAGCGCGTGAAGCGCAGGGTATATGTGTGCTTATGCTAGATGAACGGTCTTCGCAAGTTCAACCAGTTGATGTACGGAGTTGGCAACGTAGTCTCATGGCAAGTAAGCAGCGGATGGTATGGGATTTCGCTGAGCGACACCCGGATCTCCCTCAGTGTGCCCAAGTGCTCGTAGACTGGGTAAGCGCCGTCCAGATGAGCGATCAATCCGATGATTCGGCATATAAAGAATATCGACGACTAAAAAAGACCTTCTACGAACAGTACGCAAATATGGTTCATGACACAGCCACGACCGATACTGCAGTTGAGTTGCAGCGTTTGCTGACGATCTTTCAACATTCGCGTGAGGGCGTGGGCGATGGGGCTGTGTTGTTTGCAGGGAGCGGCGACATGCAGCGTCTTGAGGGGCCACTGCTTCAGAGTCTGCGAGCGGCTGGCATTCCGATACTCCCATGTGTAGCCATCGATCGAATCGATTATCATGATCAAATCAAAGCTAGCCAACACACTCAAGGCGTTGAGTTTCGTTGTGGCGATATTGATGACCCCGCTTTGACTCATGAAGCAGAGTTTCGTTTGATCGTACTGCCGTGGTCGATGTTGTCTGATATTTTACCTGAAAAGGACCTGAGACAGAGCATCTCATTTCTCGCATCGAGGCTCTCTGCGGAAGGATCTATGGTAGTAGACCAACCCCTTGCATATGGTGAAAAGGGTTATGCAGCTGCAGTATCCGACCAGGCTGAGGTGCATGGGACGGAGGGTATGATGACGCGTCCTTTTGAGGGACCAGATGGCGAGACACTTTGGAGTACCTTTAACATCATTTCTCTTTCGCGTCTCACCCAGATCGCTGCTGAGTGCGGACTTGAGTTAGCCAATATCCCGGGTAATATACCCGAGCAAAGTCGTCGCTTGGATGCCTACGTCGCACAGGCTGACGCACTGGATGCATCTCCTCAGACTGAGGCAGCGGACCCCTTTACTCACCCTTTTTACGATACAAAAAATGGCAATAGACGTATGACACTCGTATTCACAAAAACTTCACCTGCCGAGGCAAAAAAAGCCATCGGATGTACAGGGATCAGTCTTCTCGCTCCACTCCCTGACCCTGTCGATGCGCCAGTTTCATGAGAGATCGCATGGTGGTAGCGATATCAGGTTGCTCGATAAGCATAGCGATGTATTCACCATCTTTGAACGTCATAAGAGCCACGGTATCGCCCCATACATCTATCTCAGCAGGCAGGGGGTATTTTTTGGCATCTATGAGACTGCTTTTACGAAGCTGTTTCAAATCGCTTTTTTGTAAATTCTGCGTTTTTGCAGTAGCCGGCAGGATAGTTATTGCGAGGACGCCGTTTTTTACCCGTTTGGGGATAAGTTTGTTGACGATGTAGTCCGGAAATACACGGTCTGCAATATCAAGATCCACACATCCATACACAGGCTCGTCTTTGGGTGCATAGATACGTTCAAAAACCTCCATGATCCCCTGCTCACCCTCAAAAAAGCGTACTACTGGCTTGCCGATAGCCGTCTTGTAGACTCGTGCAAGACGGGGAAGATGTTGGTCAAGCAGTGATCCAACGGCGGTGAGCTCTTGTTGTTTTTGCTGGATCTTTTCTTTCAATGTCTGTGGATGGATCGCGGTAAAGTGTGAGCTTCCCTGCCTGGTCGACTGGAGCATAAGCCCTTGTTCGATGAGCTTTGCCAGAGCAGCGTAGGTGATACCGCGTTTGAGTCCGGTGACCTTGGCGAGCTTTGACGCGGTACTTGTGCCGGTATTCAGGGCCATTTCATACAAGGTAGCCTCCTTGTCTGAAAGATCGATAGCCTGAAGTATATAGCGCAGGGTATTTCGAGTATTTTGGGTTTTGATAGACATAAGTAGTCACATCATACGGAGATGACAGTCATTTGTCAAGATATATTGACGTGTTTTGATGATTTGAAATACATTGTTAATCTTTCTTGACATATCTCTTATAGTATGCTATACTATAGGTATCTCAGACATCTGAGAGCACATTTATAAACTGTTTGAAAATCCTTCAAGCAGTCATCTCTTTGGGCTATTATGACGATATATTTGCTTTCGTCATGTATGGTCCGATTGAGAAAAATGTGTTTGAAGGGGAAAGAATATCTCAAAAATATTCCGCCTGCATGGGATACAAATATATTGTCAATACTTTTTGACCGTATGCTTGTGTCCCGTGTCATGCGGGATGAAAAACCCAAAAATAGGAGAAGAAAAAATGGAAGACAAAGTCTTTTATGAGATACTAAGGATCTTTTTTGCCATCCTGACCATGGGGTCAGGACTATCGGTAATAGCGGGTCTCATCGCCCTGATTTCAGTCGTGACATCGGTCACGACTGAGTCGATCGACGACGATTCATTTCGTCGTCGGTGGGTCGTCAAGTGGGAGCGCGCCCTCGCAGGCGTGGCTCTTATCGCCCTCGGGGGCCTGCTTGTGGGACCAAGCGCGGAGATGGTTGGGGTGCTGAGCGATGAGCTCGCCCGGCCCCGGTACCACCAGGCGCCGACAGCCACGCCGTTGTCAACACCGACGCAGACCCCTGCACCGACGCAGACCCCTGCGCCGACGGCCACGGTGACGGTGACGCCCCCGCCAACAGCTACGGCCACGCCGGCTCCCAAGCCGACCGCGACCACCGCGGTCTGGCTGACCGGCCGAAGGATCTCGGAACCCCCGCCGGGGGACGAAACCGTCTACCAGGTGGGTGACACCCTCGTCTTCCTCAACGGTGGAGAGTGTCAGGTGAAAAATGTGTTCACCGACCAACCACACCGGTTTTCCGGTCAATGGCTCATCATTTACCGGTGTGGTGATGGATATGTGATCCATGAGGTGAGATCAAAGTTCTACTTTGGATTCGTGTAC
>CAZJWN010000046.1:3874-5590 GCA_964550105.1 uncultured Gammaproteobacteria bacterium | reverse complement strand
CTGATAAATATCTGTATATAGGACTCTGTGCGGGTATGATAGCCCTCGCAATCAATGCGATGTGGATCGACGTCTTTGAGGCATCCAAGGTAGCTTTCACGTTTTGGACAGTGATGGGGCTCGTCATAGCAACAATTGAAAGAGAAACGCTACAGACTGGATAAATGTCTAGCTTTGAATACGATACTTTATCCTTTATCTTATCATCGTCAAGTGCCCATGAACGTAACTAAATGCACTATACTCAATTTATGATCAATTTATTCCGTAAGCATTGGGTAATCATACTGCTTCTTCTAGTTTGCATAGGTGCGCGGAGCTACAAATTGACATCGCCACTCATTGAGTACCACAGCTTTCGTCAAGCAGATACTGCTGCGGTTGCGCGTAATTTTGCTCGAAATGGTATAAACCTACTTGATCCACGATACGATGACATATCACCACTGCAGTCTGGAATAGCAAATCCCGAAGGGTACCGGATGGTTGAGTTTCCTATTTACAACGCCCTGATTGCCCTTACAAACATAGTGGTGCCGCAAGTATCGATCGTAGAGTGGGGACGGATTTGGTCCATCATATCGGCAAGCATTATCGTTTGGTGCTTGTATCACATAACAAAAAAAGTTGCGAATCATGGTGCAGCAATCATAGCTTCACTTGTATTCTCAGTATATCCATTTTTTGTATTTTATACTCGCGCTGTCTTACCAGAGACCATAGCTCTAGCAGTGATTATGATGAGCATTTACAGTCTCGTAGGTCGGGTCAACCTCACTCGTATTATTGTTTCAACTGTATTATTTGCAATAGCACTTTTAATCAAACCAACCACTATCTTTTACGGTTTTACTCTCTTTGTTTTAGTGATGCTGAATTACCAATCAACATTGGGACGAAAACTTTTGTTGTCGGCTTTATGTTTGATAATATCTCTCATACCTTTGGTGTTGTGGAGAAACTACATTTTACTGTTCCCGGCAGGCATACCTGCATCATCATGGTTGATAACAACCGTCAATACTGATAAGGGTGGTGAGTATATATTCTTTCGCCCTACATTCTTTAGGTGGATGCTGTACGATCGTCTAAATCTTCTTATTCTTGGTTCATTTGCCTTGCCTATCACGGTCATGGGCTTGTTAAAGCAATCTACATCTATTCTTCCTGTCGCAATGCTTATATCATCAATCGTATATGTTTGCACTTTCCAAGGAGGCAATGTCCAACATGAGTATTATCAAATTTTGATTCTTCCAACTATTGCATTGTTTACCGGTATGGGGGCTTCGTATATGTACGAACATGCTCGCGGTATAGTGGGAAGAGTCACTGCAGTTTTACTCATTGCGGGATTGTTGGTTGGAGGATGGATATTCTCTTGGGATAAAGTGCATCACTACTATTACTCTTTGAGTGATATCCCCCGATTTGCGACTATCGTCCAGTCATTTGTCAAACCACATGAAAAGATTGTGGTTGATACAGCTGGTGATACTACGGCGCTATATGCATTTGACCGCAAGGGTTCGCCAAGTCTCTTTGCTGGAGCATCAGATCTCAAGGCACAAGGATACTCATACATATTTACATACAATCTCGAGACGGCAAGGAATCTTCAGATTGATTCGACTGCACAAGTGATATCAGCAAGCGACCGATATGTGCTTCTCAAACTATGAGGATCTTGATGCTTACACCGTATCTCCCCTATCC
>CAZJWN010000046.1:0-3774 GCA_964550105.1 uncultured Gammaproteobacteria bacterium | reverse complement strand
GTGAGGCAGCTTATTGCGAAGTATAAATTTGACGTGATTCACGCAGAGACATTTTATATCATGCCGCATATCCCCAACACCTCTATTCCCATACTGCTCGTGGAGCAAACCATCGAATATCGCGTGTACAAGCATTTTATTCAGTCGAAGCCTTGGTACATACATCATCCGCTGAGATTGGATACGTTTAAGCTCAGACACTGGGAGCGATACTTTTGGAGGAAGGCAACGCTCGTAGCGGCAGTTTCTGATGCGGATGCACGAGCGATCAGTATGTTGGCACCCGAGGTGCACCCTGTCGTCATCCCAAATGGGGCTGGGGATGAGATGTTTGAGCATCAAGCACTGTTTACGAGAACTGATATGAAAGATAGAGTAAATATACTTTTCCTTGGCAATTTCTCTTGGCTACAAAACAAAGAGGCCGCTGACATACTCATCAAAGATATTTATCCTCGATTAGCGAAATTGATCCCACACTTTCAAATCGTGATTGCTGGTCAAAATATTCCCGACCACTACTCGTCACTCGAATCTGATCAGATAGCTATCGTTGATCTACAACATGCTGATACCCAAGCTGTCAAGGATCTCTATGCGGCGTCTCACATGTTTGTCGCGCCTATCTATGGTCCAGGAGGCACTCGGCTCAAAATACTTGCTGCCATGGCAACACGCATACCCATCATCACCACTGCTACGGGCGCCGAAGGTCTATCACTTGAGGATGGCGTGTCCTATCTCCAGGCTCAGTCGATTGATGATTTTGTGAAACAGATCGTGATACTCTCGCAAGATCCCTCACTCCAAAACAGAATCACCGACAGGGCATATGAGCTTGCTCGAGAAAAATATAGCTGGGAGGCTATCACTCGCGATCTCGTCTCAGCCTATCATCAGATTATCAAAAAACCAAACGCTGATTAGCCTGTGTTACGCGAATTAAGTTGCGGTATATGACATATAACTCAAAACTACATATTGGTATAGATATTTCACAGATCATGTATGAGGGGACTGGTGTTGCCCGTTTCACTCGTGGCTTGTTGGAGCAGCTGTTGATCACTCAGACACCTCATCGCTATACCTTTTTCTTTTCTGGATTGAATCTTCGCCCAGATCCATCGCTCATCCAGGCTATACACAAAGCAGGCCACCAATATATACGTTGGTATATACCACCCCGTGCCCTTGCATGGCTATGGAACGATCGTCCGACTAGACTTGTTCGTCACTTGTTACCCGCACGATTTGATATCTGGGTGAGCTCAGATTGGACGCAACCACCGGTCGAAATAGCTCCATATCGCATATCTATCGTGCACGATCTTGTGTACAAATTATTTCCTGAGACCGTTGATCCGCTTATACTCACGACTCAGACACGAAGGATTTCTCGTGTCATGTCAGAATGCTCACTAGTCATCACCGATAGTATTTCGACAGAAAATGATGTTCACAAATATTTCCCAAATTTCAAGGAAAAAGTAGTGACTATCTACCCGGGCGTAGATCAGTTTGTCAACTCAGATGATCCCTTGCCTTCTCAGCTCAGATCAGGTGAATACTTCCTCTCCGTAGGCAAGCTCGAACCCCGAAAAAATCTGCCACTGCTCATGGAGGCATTCGATCAATGGCAAAAAAAGGACACGGCTCGACATGCACACAACCTAGCGATCGTTGGTCCCCGAGGCTGGGGAGATGTCCCTCGACACCGCAATCCTCACATACTCATACTTGATCACGTGAGCGATAAAACTCTGGGTCAATTGTATCGAAATGCGCTCGCCTTGGTCACCCCTTCGCTTTATGAGGGCTTTGGCTATCCACTCATCGAAGCGATGAACAGTCAGTGTCCGGTGATTGCCAGCAACACTTCATCACTCGCTGAGCTTATCTCTGATGGTGCTGGTATACCGGTAGATCCAACTCATTTACCTTCACTGGTAAAGGCTATGGATGACGTATACACTGATCCAAATCTGCGTAATCGGCTGATACATGCTGGAATAGATAAAGCTCGCGAGTTCACCTGGGACACCTATGTGTCAAAACTCAATCATGCGATCGACCAGCTTTCAGGTTGCGCTCATGAATGATCGCAGGTACTATAGATACTAGGTATGAAACTCATCTGTATTGATGGAAACGAGGCCAATGTCACTCAGCCAGTGGGTGTATCGATATATACACTCAACTTACTTCATGAGTTCAAAAAATATGCGAGTGACGACGTGAGGTTTTGTACCTATCTTCGCTCAAGACCCCATCTTCATATGCCTCGAGAAAGTAAGTATTTTCGATATCGGATAGTCTGGGGACCTGTCGGATGGAACAGGTTTTTTCTCCCACTGCAGTTGATGATTGACTACGGTATTCAGAGATTCAGGCATATTTTTGATATGAGGACTGTTTGGTTTCATTCGTTTTTTGCTCCTGCACACTACGCTCCTCCCTGGCTCCCCCCAAAATGTAGGCTCACCGTGACGATACATGATTTGGCATTTCTTTTTTTTCCAGATGAGTTCCTCAAGAGAGATTTGTACAAGCTGAGACGGTGGACTACTGAGGCTGTGCACAACGCTCAGCACGTCATCGCCGTTTCGCAACATACCAAACAAGACATAGTGAAACAGTATGGCGTGTCAGAGTCAAAAATCCATATGATACCCAATGGTTTTCGGTATCAGAAGCCCGTGCAAATACATGAGACATCGAAAACCGGACATTTCGTCATCGGTAACACGAGTTATCCGATCAAAAATCGTGAATACATCCTCTTTGTCAGTACACTACAGCCAAGAAAAAATGTCAAGACATTGCTCTATGCTTTCGCATTGTTTCATAAAGAACAGCCTGATCAGCATCTCGTAATTGTGGGTAAAAAGGGTTGGATGTACGAAGAGATATTCCAGACAGTTAATAAATTGCAGATTGGCAGCTTTGTCCACTTCACCGGATATGTCAGTGAACTTGACAAAATGAGGCTGTATTCACATGCGCTTTGCTTTGTGCTACCCTCCCTGTATGAAGGGTTTGGATTTCCTTTGCTCGAGGCTTTTGCTGCATCGTGCCCGGTCCTTTGTAGCAACAACTCATCACTCCCCGAAGTCGGCGGTGACGCACCATTGTACTTCAAGCCAGATAGTGTGCAGGAGCTACTGGACAAGCTGAGAATCATAGAAAAGGACTTTAAGCTTTCGAGCAATATGGTTGATAGAGGTCATGCACAGTTGCAAAAGTATTCTTGGGAAAAGTGCGGACAGGAAACGCTGGAGGTGCTTCTCAAATGATTTCAATCATCACGAGCAACAATATCGGGTGGAACAACTATGTGTCACACCCTATGCAATCATGGGAGTGGGGCGAAGTGCGACGAGCAGAAGGCAAAACAGTGATACGGTTTGTCGAAGTACCAGGTGAACTATCAACTATCTCAGCCAAAGGCCGATCCGCCTCTGGAGGAAACTATCAACTATCAACTAATCTCGCTGTCTATCAGATGACTCTCCATCCGATCCCACATACTGCATATTCAATTGGTTATATTCCCAAATCATCCTGGCCATCTGATCAGTTTCTCCAATACATCAAAAAATATGCCCAGACCCACAAGATACTCTTTGTCAAATTTGAACCTTCTGGCAATAGCCATCCTGAGCACAGCGAAGGATCCACCGCAAATAACTCTCAACTCTCAACTCTCAACTATCAACTATTTAATTCACCCCACCCTCTTTTTACTCCCTGGACACAAGTGGTAGACCTCACTTC
>CAZJWN010000045.1:0-5634 GCA_964550105.1 uncultured Gammaproteobacteria bacterium | reverse complement strand
ACTGGATGCGTAGTGGCAAGATGCAGCGACTCGTCGATCAAGAGCATGAGTATCTGCATTACACCAAAGATACAAAAGTAAATCTGTGAGTTGATGCTTGAATGGTTAGTCCTACTCCGTAAAATCTTCAGATCAAAGGTCATCCCACCAACAGCTACGCGGTTAGGCACCGTGCCTGCAATGCTTTTGCGTAAGCAATACGGGCAGGGGCAAGCAAGTCGAAAAGTCTTCAAGTCATCCGGCTCTCATCTCCTCTCGAGAGGAGTCGGCCAAATCTGATTTCCTGAACTCGGTTCAGGAACCATGCATCGTTTTGTACATAGATCCCGGGTCCCCGCAAAGCGGGACAGGCAAGCCCGGGATGACAAGCAAAGATATTTTCCATAATTTACAGTTCATGGTCCATGTTTCATGGTTTATGTTTCGTGTTCTATAGTTCATATTTCATGTATTATGATTCATATCTATGATTGCCTATTTTTGCGCAGAGTACGATCTCGATGAAAAACTCAAAACATATGCAGGCGGACTGGGTATCCTTGCAGGCGACACGGTGAGACAAGCAGGGGATGAGGGACGGGATTTTGTCGGGATAGGCCTCTATTACTACAAAGGCTACCTTTCCACGGGGTACGAGTGGTTCATCCCTGAGGCATGTGATCTTGAACTCGTAAAACAGGCTGACGGAACTCCACTCAATGTGATCGTGCCGATCGGTGACCGAGACGTGAGTGTGCGGGCGTGGTGCTATCGATACAAATCAGCACGCGTATATCTCCTGGATGCCATGCAACATCACAATCATCCTGATGATCAAAAGATTTCATATCACCTCTATGATCAAGACATAATGATGCGCGTCGCTCAGCAAATGATTTTGGGCATGGGCGGCGTGAGGCTTCTCAAGGCGCTCAATATCACTCCACAGATCTATCACATGAACGAGGGTCACTCTACCTTTCTTCATCTTGAAGCCATACCAGGTGTGCCGATTGTATTCACTAATCATACAGTCATCCCTGAGGGTAATCATATGTATAGTAACGATCACATGAGAAAAGCATTTGCACGGTATCAGTCGGTAAACTCAACTTTCAATATGGAAGAATTTTTAGACAGAGGATCATGTCAATATCTGGACACTTTCTCTATGATGTTTTACGCGATCCGCGTGTCTCAAAAGATGAACGGAGTGAGTGCACTACATACAAAAAAACTCAAACAACAACATCCAGGGATTTCTATTTTGTCAGTCACCAACGGGATCCATTTACCGACCTGGGATATGGTCAGTCAGCTCCCGAACACATCACTTGTGCAGGCTCATATGACGCGCAAAACTCAGCTACTTGCGCTGATCAAAGAAAAAACCGGTGTCGAGTGGTCTCCAGATGTCCTGCTCATGGGGTGGGGGAGACGCTTTGTACAGTATAAACGCCCCCTTGCGCTATTTGATGATGCGATGCGATTACTCAACATATTGCAATCTACGACCGTGCCCGTCAGAGTGGTGTTGTCAGGGATCCCACACCCGGCCGATCCATGGGCGAACGAAACGCTTACCAAAATCCTTTCCCAGATCTCAGATGGGTATCGAAATCTCGTGGTATATCTCCCTGGCTACAATCCTGAGGTCGCAAAAGCGATGACTTCGGGCTGTGACGTCTGGATGAACACGCCAGTCGTCG
The DNA here is from genome assembly GCA_964550105.1 of uncultured Gammaproteobacteria bacterium. Lineage (GTDB taxonomy): Bacteria > Patescibacteriota > Microgenomatia > UBA1406 > GWC2-37-13 > JAGOLU01. The sequence goes on along the minus strand of CAZJWN010000045.1, from coordinate 3,946 downwards.
GACTTGAAGCATGTGGGACGAGTGGGATGAAAGCGTCACTCAATGGCACTCTGACACTATCTACCCCAGATGGGTGGATGGACGAGGTGGATATCAAAACGATCGGTTGGGAGATCGAAGATGCGCATGTGAGCGAGAGTATCTACACGATCCTTGAACAGCAGCTCGTCCCAGAGTGGACAGCCTACAAAAAAGGCGAAAGTGCTTCATGGATAGAAAAGATGACTGCATCACGCCAAATCATCCTGGACGCATATTCTACAAAACGGATGTTGGCTGACTATGATAGGCTGATGTGGGGGAATGGGCAAGAAAAGTTATAAGGTCGTAAAGTTATCAGGTTATAAAGTGACGAACGTCAGCGCTTGCCCGCCTCTGGAGGGAGTTATCCCTCCGGACATAGTCCTACGGACGGTGCCCGTGCATGTGCGTACTCTTTGTAGCCTTTAGCCCCGGACACCGATCCGGGGGAGACACGGGATCTAGTCAGCAAAGTAGAGGAAGCTACGAGCCGAAAGCCCTCCGATTCGGAGTGCGAGCATGGATCCTGGCATGCGCCAGGAGGTCAAATAAAGATAATTGATTTCCTGAGTTTAGCTCAGGAACCATTCATTATTCTATCCCTGTTCTTCGTTCTCAACTCCACGTTCTACATTCCCACCCTTCGTCCTACGTTCTAAACTTTCCTTTTACACTTTACATTCTGTATGTCTGTCTACTCCCGCGGCAAGTTTTTATCACATGCAGCTTTGATGAGGGGAAAAAGCGCGGCTACCTTTTGTATTTGTTCGGGCAAGAAATCCTGCAGCACGTAGTCGATGCCTGAGATACGATTTTCGGGCGATCGATCATCGACTCCGATACGGATGCGCCAAAAGTCTTTTGTTTTCAGATGTTGCTCGATGGAGTTGATCCCACCATGCAGAGGTGGACCCTTGCCGTAGGAGATCTTGTACTCGCCGGTCGGGAGATCGAGATCGTCGTGAGCCACGACGAGTGAGGCGGGGGAGAGCGAGGAGGATGCAAGTACACTTCCGACTGCACTGCCAGACTCATTCATATAGGTTAGAGGCCTGATAAGCATGTCATCGTCGATGGACACTTGGGCGTATCTACTTTGCTTGTTTTCCTTCCAGCTTACTCCATCGCACTGTGTGTGTAGCCAATCAAGATACATGTAGCCGACATTGTGCCGGTTGAGTGAGTACTTTGGTCCGGGATTGCCGAGTCCGACGATGATCATGGGTGACAGTATACCCGGTGAGCCATCAAAAAACCTCATCCTCAGGGGGAGAGGGTGAGGTATAGATCCATCACAGTCCTGATTATCCATCGAGTACCTTGAGAACCTCTTCACGCTTGAAGCGTCTATCACCACGGGTGTTGATCCGGATGGCAGGTAGCTTTCCACTCTTGCCCCATCTTTTGAGGGTCAATGTAGAAACCCGAAGAAGCTGTGATACCTCCCGAAGGGTTAACAGATCGGGAAGATCGTTGATTGAGACACGTTTGAACATTGTCATAGCAATGCGTTGATTATAGTACTGGTTTTCCAAAATACAAGCATATTGATATGGTATGGAGCACAGATAGATACTCTGATCCTCTGGGGAGCGTCATGACCTGCTAGGGAGGTCATATGTAATTATGAATTAAAAATTAAAAATTTAAAATTATATGGATATTGGGACTTGCGGATTGGAACTTATTTGGAACTTGGTCCGCCAGATGGCGGATTGCCTGCCCGCCGATATAGGCGGGGGATTTGATATTTATATTCAGTTTCTGCTTGATCTCACTACTGACTATCTGGTACAGTGATACATGATGAAGCCATTGTATAAACAGCCATTGATCGAAGGTGTGATCCTTGCCTCGGGCATCTTGTGCACAGTAGTACTCATCCATGGTGTCCAGAACTGGATCGCCCTGAGTGGACAGCCCCCAGCTCCTCAGATCGCTGAGAAGTCAAACCCAGATCTGGTACAAGTCGCTGCGGGTAGTGGGTGCCCATACTCTGCAAATGTATCGCTAGGTCTAACAGCTGGTGGCGGTGAAATGCGGACAAATCCGTCAAAAGATGTCAAAGTATATGACCCCTTTAGTCAGTATCGACTCAACGCCGATGGTACGAAAGAACCTGGGAAGCAACTTGTTGGAACGGGACCATCGGATCTCAAGTTGCCAGTGATTGGTACGATGTTTGGGTACAAACCTACGAAAGTCAACTTTTACAAAGTATTAGAAGATGACGGTACTCCGGTACCCGCCCCATGGCTCCAATACCTGATAGGTGTGCCTACTGAGGTGGGAACAGACATCAAAGCACCAAAAACAGGATATGATATCGGTGGAGGCAAGATGGGACTCGTGTTATATGCGACCGCTGACCAAATCACGATCCATGTGGGTCGCCATGAGTACCTCACAGGCAACGGTGGAAGTGAGTCTGGAGGGTATTGGATCTATCTCAAGGGACTGTGTGTAAATACTCAGATTGTAGATAAATACAATGCAAATGCCACATCTCGGACGCAACTGCCAGAGCTTTCCCAGGGCGAGATCATCGGGAAAGCAGCAGGTGCCGAAGTCCTCATCGCCGTGCGTGACAATGGGCCATTTCAAGATATCCTCGCACAGGGATGGTGGTCGGGCGTTTCTGAAATAAATATATCGCCTCCAGCGCCTATAACATCCACAGTACTAGAAAGGCCTGGCGTGACCATCACTGAAGTACCAGATGTGACGAAAGCAACGACAACAGATAGTCAAGGTAAAGTTGTTGTAACAATCTCTGGTGGCACATCATTGGATACTGCATGGAAAGCATTTATCGAATGTAAAAAATCTAGTTCGGCTACTGCATATTTTGTTACGGATAAGTTTAGTTCTGCCGAAATATCTGACACAAAAAAGACGATCACGATCACGTCCGCAACTCCTCCAAATCAGCCGTTTTCAGGGGTAATCGCAGGCAACTGCAGCTTTTTTGTGAAAAATGTGATCAAGCCCAAATAAAATTATGAAACATCTACATATTGTCAGTAAAATCAAAGTCGTCATACTCTTGGTAGTCTCACTATTTGTTTCTTCTTTTGTATCCAACACAGTGTTTATCGCAGGTACACCACATCTCAACATGCAGTTTTTGGCTCAGGTCAAAGACTCACCAGTTGCTATCTGGTCAAGTACTCGTGAATATATCGCTCAGTTGGGGAGTGGCAGTAAAGATGAATATGTCGCATATCAGCGTCAGGAAGTCGCTCGCTCGATACCCGTCATAGACACACTGTCTACTGAGATTCCACCACCAAGACATATACCGACGATATCTACAGCCCCAGTGGCGCCTCCCATCGCGTCCAATCCGATCAATACTCGCCGTCAAGAGCTCACCGCGCAAGGATATATCCAGACAGACACAAACTCATACGAAAAGGTTGATGTAGCAGCAAAAACAATATCAGTAGTGGTACTCCCTGAAACTGAGTTTATCCAAACACAAGTCACATTTGATGGCCAACCAGTGACTATGTGGGCACCTGCTGAATGATTCTTTCTCTTGCATTTGATCTACTATTTTTGATACAGTGTAGGGTATATGTACATAGGACCATTTTATTTTGATACAAAAGAGATCTTTCTGCTTGTTTTGAGCTTAGTTTTGGTCTTGGCGATGTATATGGGATGGAATCCAGTCTGGTTCAGTGCGCGGGACATGTTTACGATCACGCTCCTCATACTATTCACCAAGGGACTACTGCCTGCGATCCACAACGAGGCATTTTTCATGGTGGCGGTCGCTGCGCTCGTCTTGACGCTCTACTTGCCGATATTTCAGGTAGTACTTTTCTACTTGATCAGTTTTGTGTTATTCCGATTATTGCGGGTGATTTAGCAAATGCACAGATCAAAAGTCCTGGCTACAGTAGTGGGACTATTTCTA
>CAZJWN010000044.1:0-5636 GCA_964550105.1 uncultured Gammaproteobacteria bacterium | reverse complement strand
CCACATTTCTTGAGCTATCTGGAAAAGTTGGGCATTGAGCTTTTTGATTTTTTCAGTTGCCTCGGGATTTTCTTTGTTTGCTGTTGCTCCATAGGCGTAACACTGTCCAAGCCATCTCACTCTATCAGCGAGACCAAGTGACTCTTTCGTTTTAAGCTGTACATTATCAATTTTCAACTTCTCGATCATGCCGTAGATACTGCAGGCGACGTGAAGTCCAACATCACCTTGATAGCAAAGTCTATATACATCATGTCCTGCTGCTTCTTGTAAGCGTGCGAGTGACTCACCGACCGTATTTGAATACAGATGGCCGATATGAAACTCTTTGAAGGGGTTTGGGTCGGTGTACTCGACGCAAACACGGAGCGGAGAGGTAGTTGAGAGTTGAGAGTTGATAGTTGATAACGACGACAAGAGTTGAGCTGGTTTGACAAAGATATTGATAAAGCCTGGTTTGATGGCCTCGACTCTCTCGATCAGATCATTTGCAGGGATATGCTCCACGATAGACTGGGCAAGCTCAAAAGGATTCACCTGTGCGACCTTTGCCAATCGCATAGCGATATTGGTAGTGAAATCTCCGTGGGATAAATCCGTTGGCAAGTCAAAAGATACACTATCAACACTCAGCTTTAGGTCAGTCAGCGCCTGGATACATATCTTCTCAAGTTGTTCGGTGATCATGAGCTTTATTATACCTTGCCTCATGTACGAGTGGAGTGTGTTTCTGTAGGAGAGTTTGCTAGAATAGCCCCATGAAGATGCGTGCTTTGTATTTACTATTTTTGATACTCATCGCTGGGGTGGGGACCTTTCTGAAGATCTATGTTTATGATCGTCAAAAGGCCACACCAGGCAATATCCAGATCGTTTCTGTCCCGGAGACCTCAGTCTTCATCAATGCCCAAGCAGTAGGACGCACGCCTTTCAATCAACCATACCCTCCTGGCCAGTACACAGTCAAACTCATCCCACTCTCAAACGATTCCACATCTGAGACTGCCACTGTCACGTGGGAGGGAAAGGTCGAGGTGCGATCGAGACAATACACCTATATCCGCAGAGAACTGGCAAATACTGAAATAGAATCAGCAGGTGAGGTGGTGACTATCCGTGCGTCTGATCTCCCTGTTGCGTCTGGCACAGGTGATATCGAAATCCAGACTGATCCACCTGGTGCTGTGGTCTCGCTCGATGGCGAAGACGTGGGGGTGAGTCCACATGTGATCAGAGGCGCAGCTGCTGGTGCACATGAGATATCACTCTATTTACCAAAGCTCAAGCGACGCACAATCCAACTCAATGTCGAATCAGGTGGGTACACTACAATACTGAAAACCAATCTAGGGCTCGATGTTGACTTTGACAGGAAATTTGAGCTTTCCAAGCTGCTTGAAGCGAGCGGCAGTGCACGCTTGCCGGATATACCCAAGTTGAGTCCTACCGCTACGCCAACACCCGTACCCAAAACCATATCGATCCTCGAAACACCGACTGGATTCCTCAGAGTACGCGATGACGGTAGTCTTGCAGGCAAAGAAATAGCGCAGGTCAAGCCGGGGGAGTCATATCCATATCTGGAAGAAAAAGGCTCATGGATCAAAATAAAACTCACCGAGGGCGAGGGGTGGGTGAGTAGTGAATATGCTAAGAAAGTGTATTAAGGAGAAAGAGTCTAACGTCATCAAGTCGAAAGTCATCAGGTCTTCAAGTCGAACGTCAGAGCGTTCAAGGTTATGAAGTTTTCAAGTCGTAAGTTTTGGGAAGCTGACAGAAAAGTCGAAAGTCACACGTCATCCCGCAGAGCGGAACATTTGGTGGGTAATTGTACTTTTTTTCTCAGTATCAAACTCGCTATCGCTCAGACAGTGATACTTCCAAAAAAACCACAATTCCCACCTACTTGATTCAGTGTTGAAAATCTACTTCTTCTTCCAAATCACTTTGTTATATAAGATGTAGGAGTAGGGGATGACGACAAATAAGATCGTAAAGAGCTTGTAGAGCAGCCAATATCGCTCGCCACCGACTGCTACACCGATACTGATACCTACAAGTTGGATGACGATATTGCCAAGCGATACGAGGTTAAACTTCATAAAATTCTGCACTAGCTTTGAAAGCTTGGTGATACGATTGTGGGAGAAACTCCAATAATTATTTAGTAAAAAGTTTGATACGACTGCCAGCTCAGTACTGACTGCATTGGCGATGAGGATCGTTGCCCCCATCGATTTCAGCATACTGGCAGTGCCAAAATCCACAAGCGCGCCGATCGCCCCGACGATCACAAATCTGATAAAACTTGAGTGTGTGAACACGTACGCAAATGTTTGCAGGATGTATTGTGGAGTATTGATTTTTGATTGTCCATGGATGCGATCAGTGAAATGAATCGGTACTTCGGCTATCTTTGCCCCGAGATTGATCGCTTTATCGAGGAAAGCCACTTGGAATACATATCCTGTATATGAGGACATGTGGGGCATCAGCTTTTCGATCAGTGCTCTTTTGATCGCTCTGTACCCATTGGTCCACTCTGTGTTTTTGATCCGCATAAATCCAAGTCTGATCACAATATTCGCACCGATGGAATATATCTTACGATCCAGTCCCCAATCACTCGGTATAGAACCACCCTTTGAGTAGCGCGTCCCGATGACTAGATCGGCACCCTTGTCAATCTCGCGAAGAAAATCTGGGATATTGGCTGGATCATGTGAGAGATCTGCATCCATCTCAAAAAGCACGTCAGGTAAAAGTTTTTGAATCGCGATTTCAAATCCTGTCAGATATGCTTTGCCGAGGCCTTCCCTTTTTGATTTGATGAGGTGAAGCCGGGGATAGGTGCCTTGACTCAATCGCTCGACGATGGGTCCTGTTCCATCAGGTGATGCGCTATCGACCACGACGACATGGAGCTCCCACGAGGGTAGCTTGGACTGTTGGGCAAATATCGAGTGAAGCACTTCTTCAACATTTTTCGCTTCATTGTAGGTAGGGAGCACTATGACTGCTTTTTGGATCATTTTTTGAGGCTAACTTGTACATATTCGATCGTCTGTCTCAATCCGTCCTCAAGAGCTACTTTTGGCTCCCAATCGAGCAGCTTTTTTGCCTTACTAATATCCGCTTTGCGCTGCTTTGGATCATGCATCGGTAGAGACTCTTTGTGAACGATTTTGGATGAGGAGCCGGTGATTTTTTTCACCATAGTTGCATACTCCATCACTGAGTGTTCTTCATTTGAGCCGATATTGACCACCTCTCCTTTGGTTTTGTCTTTGTTCATCAGTCGAACCATCCCATCAACAGTATCGTCAACATAGCACAGACTGCGAGTTTGGGTCCCATCACCAAATATCGTGATGTCCTCATTTTTGAGTGCTTGTTGGATAAAGTTGATGATCATGCGCATATCAGCACCTGACATCTGGGAACCAAAGGTGTTAAAGATTCGGACAATACGAGCATCAAGATCTCGTGAACGCCAGTAGTATGCAGTGAGTGTCTCACCGAAGCGTTTCGACTCGTCGTAGACGCTACGTGGTCCTGTCGTGCTCACATTACCGTTGTACTCTTCTGGCTGTGGATGGACGATTGGATCGCCGTAGACTTCTGATGTCGATGCAAACAAAAACTTTGCTTTGTTGATCTCGGCAAGCTCGAGCATCCGTAGGGTACCGGTAGTATTGACCATCATCGTCTCCATCGGGAGAGAGTGATACGAGAGAGGGGAGTGGTGATTGGGTGAGGCCGGTGATGCGAGATGATAGATCTGGTTGATTTTACGAAGTCCATGAAGGGTATGGTATGAAATGTCACAAACATCTTTGTCAATCACGGTCAGATCGGGATCTTTGGGCAAGTTTGACTTGCTTCCGGTCAGGAAGTTATCAATGACCGTGACCTTGTGATCCTCCTTGAGGAGTCGCTTAGTCAGATGTGAGCCGAGGAAGCCTGCGCCACCGGTGATGAGGATATGCATAAAATTTAGTCTAAAGTCTATAAAGTCGTAAAGTCTTCAGGTCATCCCGCCAACAGCTACGCAGTTAGGCGGGCAAGCCCTCCGAATTGGAGGACAAGCAAGTCGATTGAAACAGTCAAATTATAGCAGTTTTGGGTCCAAGCAGAGGAGTTTTCGACGAGAGACAAGTGGAGGTGCAGCCAATTTTTTTGATTAAATATGTTGAACAAAGGTGCTGTATGGTGGTTTATGAGCTCAAGTAGTAGTATTTGACATACTCAAACCTCTTCCTTGATGGTGGATCTGTCTTCTTCTCCATAGTCCGATAAACACTATCGCTGTGTTGGCGACAGTTACCCAACCGGGGAAAAGAAGCGTATATATGGAATACCCTCTTTCAGCAAGCATCCCAAACAAAGCCGAGAAAATACCCACCGCAAAGGTAGTCAGACCCTCAGAGTGAGGCTGAAGATATGTTTTACGTATCGTCGGTATGCAACCAATCGCGTCGATGGCTATGTTTACCAACAAGCTTGATAAAGGATTGTTGGTCAGTTTCCAAAGAACTAGCCCGAAAACGGCCCCTCCGATACAGAATATATCCAATCGAGTATGACCACCCTCGCCTTTTTTGAGACTGATGAAGAAAAAGAGAAGACACCAGAAAGCAGACTGTCCGGTGAAGATGAGTGAATCGCGAGCTCCTCCGGCGTATTGACTAAAAAAGTTAATCGTTGCGAGGATGCCCCAGATGAGCCAACTCACCCGATGGGGTTTCACATTGCCTTTATAAATCCCCCAGAGGTAGGGGATAGATCCCAGTGTTCCGATGATTGCTGAGGCCCAGAAGAACAGTGATTGCATGGTTTTATTGTCCTCTCCCTGTGCTGATATAGGTAAATCCGAGCTCTTTCATCTTTTTCACATCGTAGAGATTGCGTCCATCGATGACGAGGGCATGCTTCATAATGCTTTTTATCTTTGCGAGATCAGCCTGCTTGAACTCGTTCCACTCCGTCAAGATACAGAGCGCGTCGGCGCCCTCGATCATGACATATTGCGCATCGTGATAGGAGATGATATCGCCGATTTGATTTTTCACATTGGGCATCGCCGCTGGATCATACGCCACGATCTGGTAGCCTTCTCTGGCGAGTGCCTCGACGATTTTGACTGCTGGGGCAAATCTGATGTCGTCAGTATTGGCTTTGAAAGCAAGACCCCACACTGCAAGTTTGCCACCCTTTTTCACATGCTTTTTCACCTTGGCCACATAGTTTTGCCAGACGAGCTGATTCACTTTCTCCACTGCCTCGAGGAGTGAGACGTCGACCCCTTCGGTACGACCGGTGGCGGTGAGGGCCTGGACATCTTTGGGGAAACATGCTCCGCCATAGCCGATACTCACGTCAAGATTTTTGGTACCAATACGATTGTCGAGTCCGACAGCACGGAGGACCGATGGGGCATCAGCACCAAGCTTTTCTGCATAGAGCGCAATCATGTTGGCAAATGAAAGCTTGGTGGCGAGAAGGGAGTTCGAAGCGTATTTGATCAGCTCTGCACTCGGGATATTTGTCACCACACGCTCACCGGGGAGTGGCTTGTGGAGTTCAAGCAAGACATCGATGGCCTTCTGATCGTCAGCACCGATGATCGTCCTATC
>CAZJWN010000043.1:0-5890 GCA_964550105.1 uncultured Gammaproteobacteria bacterium | reverse complement strand
GCTACTCAGAACTTCTGATAAAAGGGGTTTTTGACGATCAGTCTTCGCTCGATTACTCAGGAAATATCAGGATCGAAGAAAACTGCAATGGCTCACATGCATATCAAAAAAATCAAACATTACTGCTTTCGTCCAAAGCCCACGTCACGAGTGAGCCAAATCTTGAGATACTTTCTCCCGATGTTTTTTGTACACATGGGTCCACCACAGGCCACATCAATACTGACATTCTGTACTATATGCAGTCTCGAGGCATGTCTCGTGATGAAGCAAAGCAACTCTACGTGAATGGTTTTATAGATGATTTGATAGTCAGAATCAAAGAAAAAGTTCCTGAGTTCACATACTAGTGATCTGTGATCACTATATCGCTTCAGAAAAAAAGAGTTTATAATACACACATGGTCCGCAAACTCATCACCACGATTACCAGTTCTTTCTCCAAAAAACATGCTTCGTCCAAGCGGCTTCCATCTGTGGCGTCTGATCGAAAGCTTAAGAAGTACAGTAGTACGGTTATACAGCGCTACGGCAAACTTTTCAGTAAACTCTCGCACGAATAAAATATCATATTTGACTCTTGACTCACTTGAGGTGATGGGTAAGGATTTGGTTGACTATCTGCTTGAACAGGGTGATCCCGTCCCTCGATATGATTTGAAAGATCGAGCAAAACTCGAAAGTATCATCGCCACTCCTCAAAAATCATTTGCTGGACACGAGCTATACAAGTCGATATACGAAAAGGCTGCATGCTACCTCTATTTTTTCGTTAAGTTTCATCCATACTTTGATGGGAACAAGCGCATGGCAGTGCTCTCGACCTTTGTTTTTATGGAGATGAACCATCACAAGGTCACCATCGATTATGAAAAGGTGTATGATTTTTGTAAAACGATAGCCGCATCACACATCTCACAAGATAAAGAGTTTAAACAAGTAGTGACCTTTTTATCAACCAACTCACATCACCGATGATCAAAACAGACTTTCCCCTCTTAACCAAACAGTTGGATATTGTGTATCTTGACAGTGGTGCAACTACTCTCAAGCCACAGCACGTCATAGATGCAGAGCTTGAATATTATCAGACATATTCTGCAAATATTCATCGCGGTCTGTACCCCCTATCTATCAAAGCAACTCAAGCATATGATGCGTCTCGTGCGACTGTTGCTCAACTACTCAATGCGAGTACTCCAAGTGAAATAGTTTTTACAAAGGGAGCCACAGACGGACTCAATCTCCTCGCAAGTAGTCTCGTACACGATTTAAAGGCTGGCGATGAGATTGTGTGTACTATCCTCGAACACCATAGTAATTTTGTGCCTTGGCAACAGCTATGCCAACAAAAGCAGATGAAACTACTGATGATAGACCGCAAACCATCAGTGAGTAAAGCGGGCGAAGTGAAAATGAAAGAGTTCATGTCGTCGCAGACGAAAGTCCTCACGCTTCCCTATGTTTCAAATGTCACTGGGGAGATACTTCCTGTCAAAGACATCATCGCCGCAGCACGCAAAATCAATCCCCAGATCATCACGATCGTTGATGCGTGTCAGGCTGTAGCCCATCTCCAGGTCAATGTCCAAGATCTGGATTGTGACTTTTTGGTATTTTCTGGTCACAAACTCTATGGACCTACAGGGATAGGTGTCTTGTACGGTAAAAAGGAGCGACTTGAACATTTGTCTCCGTATCAATTTGGGGGAGACATGATTCATAGCGTGACGATCGAAAAGACGACGTTCGCTCAGATTCCTTCTAAGTTTGAGGCAGGTACCCCACCGATTGCCCAGGCGATTGGACTCGGAGCTGCCATAGAGTATGTACGTGGGGTAGGGTTTGATGCGATCCAAAAACATGAATCTGAGCTATATGCCTATGCAATCAAAGAAATGGCTGCACTCGGTCATGATGTTTCGATAGTTCAGCCTACTGTCAGCACCCAAAATGGTCACTCGATTGTCACATTTACTTCACCTCACGTGCACGCACACGACATTGCAGACTTATTGGGACAAAGTAATATCTGTGTCCGGGCTGGTCACCACTGTGCCCAACCACTTCACGACCACCTTGGACTCAGTGCAACCGCACGGATCAGCTTTGGTCTATACAATACTTCCAACGACATCGATATATTTGTAGCTGAGCTGCAAAAAATTATCTCTCAATTTAAATAGCGCTTAGTTATTTCTTTGATAGAATATCTAGGATACTATGACCGTTTATCCCGATCATTTGATGGATCACTACCGTCACCCCCGAAACTTTAAGTTTAAGGATGATGTCGTCTATACATGTGCGTCAGATATGGACAACCCATCGTGTGGGGACAAAATCCAAGTGAAAGCATGTGTCTCAGGGGGGATAGTGAAGGAGATAGCATGGGATGGTATAGGATGTGCACTTTCAACGGCGAGTGCATCCATGATGACCGAGAAGGTCAAAGGTAAGCCAGTCACAGCAGTCCTGAACATGACCAAGGACGATGTGTTGTCAGAGATTGCGATGGATATCACACCGACCCGATTACCGTGTGCACTCATCCCACTTGAAGCTATCCAGAAAGCTCTTAGCAAAAGTAATTCGTAGCAGTTCACATACCATTTCTTTTACTCATATGTCGAGTACCCAGACGATTCTCATCACTGGAGCTAGCTCAGGACTTGGGTTTGTTCTCGCTCAAAAATATCTTGAAAAAGGTGCCGAAGTGTATGGTATCGGAGCACATGATGACACGATGAGTAAGGCTGCTACGACTTTGAACTCATCCCGATTTCACCCGATCACCTGTGACATATCGGACCCAGTGCAAGTAGCGAAAGCTGTCGAGTCGATACCAGCACTAGATATCCTTGTGAACAATGCGGGGAAAATATGTCGTAAACCACTAGTCGATATTTCCGATGATATCATCCGCGATCTCGTTGACGCAAATCTTTTAGGTCACTTATACATGACCAAGTATGCGCTACACAAGCTATTCACATCTTCTGATGCGCATATAGTCAATATATCTTCCACCTCTGGATTGCTGGCGAGGAGAAATCATGTACTATACGCTGCGACAAAGTTTGGTATCCGCGGGATGGGAGAGGCACTCATTGATGAGCTTTCGGGAACGGATATTCATGTGATGAACGTATATCCTGGAGGTTTTGCATCCGAGTTGTACCGAAAGGCAGATGATCCACAAGTGCTTGATGGGTTTATGAATCCAGCGGATATAGCGGATCAGATCATGCACGCACTATCAGCACCAAAGAGTATGCGGGTTGAGCAGATGGTCTTGAACAGAAAGAAATAGTTATTTCACTATCACAACTACACAATCTGCACCACGATCGGTATACTGAGCACCATATGCGTTTTACTTGGAAGTTATCTGGAGAAGCCGGATTTGGTATCACCACCATAGGATTTGCTTTCACCAAGCTCTGTACACGCAATGGATTTCATGCGTTTGACTATTCTGAATTCCCATCTCTTATCCGCGGAGGCTTCACGACGCACGAGCTGATTTTCTCTGATATTCCAGTCGCGACAACCATGCCCACGATCGATCTGCTGATCGCGCTCCGTCAGGACAATTTTGATATGGACGCACATCGACTCACTACTGATTCTATCGTCTTGTACGATGATCAAGAGGTCAAAGTGCAGGGAGATTTCCTCGCGATTCCGATGCCATATCGAGCGATCAAGCTCAAGCATAAAGCTCATCAAGTCATGGTAAATACCGTCTCAATCGGTGCTACGTTTGCCATATTCGGATGGGATTTTCGGATGATTGATCAGATGATCGAGGAAGACTTTGCTAAAAAGGGACAAAAAGTAATCGATTTTAACAAAGCACTGGCGAAAGAAGGGTGGGACTACATCCAACAGTTGAAAAATGATAATGTTCAGTTGAAAACGAGAGCCGAAAAATTGCAAGCTACACTGATACCACCACATGAAAAAAAACCAAAGTTTGTCATGTCGGGAAATGATGCGTTTGCATATGCATCGGTCATGGCTGGTGCTGGGGCATATACAGCCTATCCCATGAGTCCTTCGTCATCGGTACTCGCTTCCCTCGCAGCCTGGCAGCAGACAACAGGTATGATCGTGAGACATGTCGAGGACGAAGTCTCAGCGATCAATCAAGCACTCGGCTTTTCGTATGCTGGGGTACGTGTTGCCACAGGATCTTCTGGAGGTGGTTTTGCATTGATGGTAGAGGGTGTCAGCTATGCGGGTATCGCAGAGTTGCCCATCGTGATATTCATCGCCCAGCGTCCAGGGCCCGCAACAGGGCTTCCCACCTGGACCGCACAGGCAGATCTCATGTTTGCGGTGCATGCAGGGCATGGAGAGTTTCCCAAAATAGTTCTTGCACCAGGTGATGTATCAGAAATGATCGAGTTGACTGCAAAAGCATATGATTTGGCCGATATATATCAGACACCCGTCATCATCATGTCCGATAAGGTATTGAGCGAATCACATGAGAGTATCGATGAGTCCACGCTTCGAGCAATACAGTCTTCATATACGCCAAATAGAGGTAAGATCGTACAGGAAACCACCCAATCTCCCTATTTACGATACAAAGACGCACCAGATGGCATCAGCGAGCTCCTCATACCAGGCTTACAAGCATCACATCACTGGCAAGCGAACTCATATGAGCACCTTGAGGACTCACACACCACAGAATCATCGCAGGAAGTGATCAGGCAGACAGATAAACGTGCACGAAAGCAAAAAACATATCTTGGCGAGCTGCCCTATTTGGGGAGCAAACATCTTGGATTTGCTCCGCCAAAATATTATGGAAAGCAAGAGGCGTCGATTGTTTTGGTCTGCTGGGGTGGGATGAAACCAGCAGTCCTCGAAGCACAATCGCAGCTTGAACAAAATGGTATATCTGTCGGAGTACTACACTTTACTCACGTATATCCACTCGCACAGACTATCAAAACTATGTTTGATACTACAAAACAATATATTTTTGTGGAAAACAACAGTGAGGCGCAACTTGCAAAAATCATCCGCATGGAGCTGGGTATCGATATTGGAAGAACTCCAAAAGATCAGATACTGAGATATGACGGGAGACCATTGCTCACTGACGAAATAGTACGTAGAGTGAAATTAATAATTAATAATTAATATTAATTCTTTAGAATTTGAATTTAACCTGATAACCATATAACCTAATAACACTCTACTATGACGACTCAATCTAAATTATTCCAAGACCTTTCAGGCTATACTCCGACCTGGTGCGCAGGTTGTGGAGATTGGGGTATCATCAGAGCGGTGAAGTTAGCTCTCAGCGAGCAGAGACTTGGTCCTGCCGATATATTTGTAGCATTTGACATCGGCTGTTCAGGTAATATGAATGATTTCTTGCATGCAAACAGCATGCACACACTCCATGGACGCTCTATATCATCAGCAATAGGTATGAAACTCGCCCATCATACTCGTCCAGTGATTGCTATAGGAGGAGATGGGGCATTCTATGGTGAAGGTGGCAACCACTTCTTGCATGCGTGCCGTGGAAATCACGACATCACCGTGATTGCACACGATAACATGGTGTATGGTCTGACCACGGGTCAAACAGCACCCACCGCAAACAAGGGCACAAAGACAAAATCAACACCTGGGGGGAGTGTTGAGACACCCGTAAATCCTTTGGCTTTGGCTATCTCACAAGGTGCTACTTTCGTAGCTCAGTCGTTTGCCAACAACAGTCGACATGTCGCCGACATGATCAAAGCAGCGATGCTACACAAGGGCTTTTCGCTTGTCAATATACTCCAACCATGTGTGACTTTTAACAAGATCAACACCTATCAGTATTTCTTTGATCGTACCTACTACCTAGGTA
>CAZJWN010000042.1:0-5946 GCA_964550105.1 uncultured Gammaproteobacteria bacterium | reverse complement strand
CAAATACCTTATCGGGATTTTCACTATGTATATCCTCCGGCAACACTATTTACTGCACTCTTTAGCTTTCAAATATTTGGCGTTGGAATCATCAGCGAGCGCATCTTCTTCATGCTGATAGTATTCCTCACATCTCTCGTGCTTTATTTCACTATGTACAGAATCTCAAAACATGTATGGATTTCCTTTTTTTCTGCACTTGCGTATATCGCTTGGGTCCCAACCCACGTGAATTTCATATGGCCGATATCAATCGCAACCACTTTTATGGTGTTGATGGTGTTCTTTTATAACCGTGGCAATATCATTCTAGGAGGCATTTTTGGAGGAATTCTCATACTAGCCAAACAAAACTTTACAGCAGTCATTGCTCTTTGGTTTTTATGGTTAGTTTTATTGAAACAACCAAAAAAAGTACTGATTCAATACGCATGTGGCGTATTACTAGTCATGCTAATCTTTTTGTTGTATCTCGCTTGGAACAATGCACTCAGTGCGTACTTTGAGCAATTATTCTACTATACGTTCACCATAAAATTATTAAACCAGGGACTTTCCTTGCCGTTTACCAATTATGGATCTATCGCTTCAAGGATTTTGAAAACTGGATTCTACATATTTCCGCTTGTTTCATCTGCATCTTTATTGTTTGTAAAATCTCGTAATACAAAAGCGTGGGGATTGCTTTCCTTTTCGATCTACCTGGCTACCAGTCTTCCAGTTGCCGACTATGTGCATCTTGCTGCACTCATCCCACTCGGTACTATGAACATACTCATAGTGAATCATGAAGTTGTTAAGAATAGGATCATATCTATATTCTTGTATATCATTTCAGGATTGTTGATTGTCCTGGGCTTTTACTCAGGTCTCTTTTTTGGATACTATCGATGGGAAGCACCACTGTACGAACATACCAACAAGGTAGTTCTACCAAGAGGGACATGGTTGGTAGATCGGAAATATAGTCAAATATTGCCACTTGTTGATGCATATCTTCAAAAAAATACGGATGATAATGACTATGTTCTCGCTTTTTACTATGCTCCTATGTTCAATTTCATATTCGCTAGAAAAAGTCCCTCAAGAGTATTGGATATGAGTCCGGGAATGCTCTCATCAGGATATCAAAAGGACATAATCAGAGACTTAGAATCACATCCACCCACGATAGTGATCACGAATTGGCAGATAAAAGAGTGGGGAAATAAAGAGATAACGAATCACATCACCAGAAACTATGTGGTAGACCAACAGATTCATGAATATTCTTTGTGGAAGCGAAGAAAGTAAGCTTCAATTTGGTCGCTTCCTCGACTATTGGGCGGAGTGAGACAGGTACCAGTCGGTGCCCGTCTGCGTCCCAATTCTGCATTGAGTAAAGCCAGCAAGATTTTTATCTGGCAAGGCCAAGCGCAGAATTGTGCCTGGTCCAGAGGGAAGGATTCGAACCTTCGTAGGGAAAATCCCGACAGATTTACAGTCTGTTCCGATTGGCCACTCCGGCACCTCTGGTTTATTCCAACACACTTTATATGATGCCTCCGTTATAAGAGTCTGTATGTGCTCATATATTCGCACACAGATTCTTAGCAACCCCACCATCTCGTTATCACTCGATAGGCGGGCAAGTCCGGCACCTCTGGTATATTCTAGCTGTCAGTTTAACTAGGGCTGCACGCATACAGATAAGATTTATCAAGATTTTTACTCGTCGTCTAACTCGCTTCGCTCATACAGAGACAACTCGAAAAAATCTTGATAAATCCCGCTCGCCACGCGAGGCACATCACCACCTCATTTCATAGGCTAGAATATGCTAAGATTATATCATGTCACTTTCAGAGTTGTCTTACCAGGTGCGCCGTCTGCTCCCGCTGGTGGCTATCGGAATCTTGGTCATGGCGATACTTTTCATCTCTTTGCGTATATTTTTGATGATCATAGAGCAGAGCCGACCTCCCGCCCCAACTATCGTCACAAAACCGGCCTACGGGATACTGAAGCGACCTGACTTCATCACCCAAACACCCAATACTAGTGGGCTCAAGTATAGTCTCGATACCTTCTCAGGTGTGCCAGAGGAGGCAACAAGCGAAGCAAAGGTATTTTTTAAACCCCGACGCACCCCCTCATTTGGATCTACGGAAAAGGCGAGATTGGTGGCTCGCGCATTTGGATTTTCAGATGAAATCAAAAGTAAAGTGGATGGGTATGAGGTCACTTTCGTCGACGCCGTGCGAAGACTGAATATGGATATTTCGACATTCAACTACTCATACACACGTGAGTTCGATGAGGAGCTGCAAAAAGCACTGCAGCAAGTTGGTTCGCTTGGCAGGGAAAGTCAATCCGAAGATCAGCTAGAACAAAGAGCAGTGACGTACATGACTGATCTCGGTCGCTATCCTGATGCGCTGTCACGTGGTGCACGCAAAGTCATCTATCATCGATATGATGAACAAAGTAAGCAGGTCAGCATCGCCACATCTTCTGCAGTGGCAAATATGATCGAAGTCGACTTTTTCCCGGAGAAAATCGACAACATCGACGTACATACTCAGGCATACCACACTTCGCCTAGCTTCATCCTTTTTGTCCCGGCAGGCACGAATCCGATCGTCAAAGCACAGGTAAACTATTTTGAGACGTCGCTGGCCGAGTCGTCGATGTATCCTCTGAAGTCTACTACCCAAGCATATGATGAGTTGCAGAGAGGCCAAAGTACTATCATCAGTGGAGCAAAACCGAGCGGTTCAACAGTGGGGATCGTCAGGATCAGTCTGGCATATGTTGAGCCTGATGTATACAGTGAGTACCTGCAGCCCTATTTTGTGTTCACGGATACCCAAGACTTCGTCGCGTACGTACCTGCGATCGCAGATGATTGGCTAGAGCCGCGTGCCACACTCACGGGGACCTCTCCAACTAATTGATAGTTAACAATTGAGAGTTGATAACCCTAAATCGGGAATAGTTTGGTCAACAGCTGGAGGATTAGTGTTTTGAATCTCAGGTTTGCAGCTCTTATCTTATTTTACCTCCACGTATTCGAGTGATTTTGCAAGCCATGAGACGATGTCCTGCGTATCCTGAAAGCGATCGACACTTTTCATCACTACGATGATGTATTCCCGATTCGACTCAGGCTGCCGATAATAACTGACGAGATTTTGACCTGCAGCCTCAGTGAAGCCCGTTTTGACTCCACCCAAACCCTCCACTACTCCCAGCAATTGATTGACATTGGTGAGATCGTGCGTGTAGCGATAGTCCTCATCGAGGATAGTGATCGATTTCGTCGACACCATGCGCTTGAGGTATTTGTCTTGGATGAGCGCACGAGCAGCAAAAGCCAAGTCACGTGGAGTGGTCCGCATACCTGGCTCATCAAGACCTGCCGGGTTGGTAAAGTATGACTCTTCCATACCAAGACTCCGAGCTGTATCATTGATGAGCGACATCCATCGAGATAGTCCACCAGTATGATCCGCAAATGCAAATGCCGCATCGTTTGCTGATTGGACAAGCATACCGTAGAGAAGATTTTCTACAGTCAGTCGCTCCCCAGGTTGCAAATCCATGATCTGACCTTCATCGGTCGCCGTCTTTACCGTGATGATATCGTCAGTTTTGAAGTGCTTACGCACCGTGAGCGCAGTCACCATCTTGGCTGTGGATGCGGGGTAGAGCGGAAGATGAATATTCTTTGATAGTACTGGCGTCCATGAAGGGATATCGATCACATACACACCCTCGGCACTGAGGACAGGCGGAGCCACTTCGGGCCTCACCAGTGGCACAGGATGCG
This sequence comes from uncultured Gammaproteobacteria bacterium, assembly GCA_964550105.1. Classification (GTDB taxonomy): domain Bacteria; phylum Patescibacteriota; class Microgenomatia; order UBA1406; family GWC2-37-13; genus JAGOLU01. The sequence continues at coordinate 2,135 of CAZJWN010000042.1, read as the reverse complement.
AAGTGACCGTAGTCACGAGTGGAGCCTCATAGGTGTGTGCTCGACTGAGTAGGTAGTGGTCTCCCGGATAAAACAAACACGACAAAGCAACCATGCCGAAAATGATGATGTGACGCTTTTTCATCTAGGTGTGCAGTGTAGCAGAAGAGGGGAGAACATAAAACATAAAACATAAACTATTGTGCTTGACCCGCCCATGCGGGGATACGGGGTCAGGAAATCTAAACACCTCTTGACTCCCCGGACTCAGATCCGGGGTCCATGAATAGAACACAGAATGGTTCCTGATCTGCATCAGGAAATCAAGGCGTTTGACTCTCTGAATTTATTTCAGAGTCCATGTCCACAGAAATGCATGGTTCCTGAGCCAAGCTCAGGAAGTCAAAATAGTCTTATGACTTAACGACAGACACAATATTTGTTGTTTGCACTCAGAACCAGAGAACGAGCAGCTTCTTTAGCTTCGGAGAGTCTCAACTATCCGATATGACTCGTCTCGTACGACGAGGGCTTGATGATCTCGGAGGACTATCTTTTTTGTAGGACGAGTCAGCATCTTGCGGATTTGGGCATCTGTATACCCTTCTGCAAATCGCTCTTCGATACAATGGGGATAGATCTCAACATCGATGAGACCGAGTCCGGCGGTGCTACTCAGATCTGGAGCCATATGTGGATCGTCATAGTCTTTCGCATAGCCAATATCGTGAGTACAGACGCAGCTCCCGGCAGATGAGCCGACATACACACCATCGTGTTCAAAAAATGGCTTGAGCAAATTTTGGAATTGAGTCCGTTGCAGATGATAAAGGAGATAAAAGGTATTTCCACCACCCATGACAATCATCTTGACTGTAGCGAGTTTTTGCTCGAGGGTGTACACCGTTTCCTCCTCGAGTTTGATGACGAGTGGATTGATGTGTGCGGCGAGCAGACACTGATAACTTCCTCGTTCCTGCACAGTGCGAGGAGGTGTATCGCAGTTGCCCGCGGTTGGGATATAGACCGTGGGTGTCATGATCGGGTCGATATCAAACTCTCGCAGAGCAAGGGGAAAGGTGGTGCTGATGTCAGAGGCGAGGAAAAGACGATTCATAGGGTAAAAGTCATAAGGTCGAAAGTCATCAGGTCATCAAGTCTTCATGTCAAAAGTTATCAAGTTATCCCGCAGAGCGGGACAGGTCAGTCTTCAAGTCATCAGGTGGACGTGTGCGTTTTGCAAGAAACAAGAATATATTGAGAGAGGATATGAAGACAGTCACATCGTCCACGTACCCTACGATGGGAAACGATATCTCGGGGATGACATCTACGGGGGTGAGGATGTAGATGAGCGAAGCGATAGGGATGAGCTTATGCCAGATGGCGACATGTGGACTACGAAAGAGCCCCCACGCTTCGCGGATCGTGCTTCGTGCACGGTCAGAGAGGCTTGGTGTGTGGGGAGCGAGATTGTTCATATAGGGAGATACATACCGATGAGATCGTGATAATCACCTTTGTGACGCACACCTTTGGGCAGACGAGAGTGCTCGATGAAGCCAAGTTTTTTGTAGAGGCTTTGGGCGATGAGATTCGGACCATAGGCTTGTAGGTGGAGGAGCGTGACCCCTCTGAGCTTTTCTTTCGCCTCACGGATGCACTCTTGCAACAGTATTTCACCCACCCCCTGCCCACGATACTTCTGAGCCACAGTCAGAGCCATAGTGGCACAGTGGTTTTGTCGGGTGCGATACTGAGTATCACGAACGGCATCGCACACGCCCGCAAGCTCCCCATCAACATATGCCATCAGCTTGATCATGTCACCTTTGGAGATTTTATCGATACATTCTTTGACATACTTTTCTTCTTGAGAGTAGGTGAGCTGCTCACCACTAAAGGTGATATAGGTATCTTCACGCGAGAGAGTATTGATGTATTCTAGGCCCTCCTGCACATCACTCCACGTAGGTGGACGGATGATGACTTCCTTTCCTGACTTTGTTTTGCGTGTGATCATAGATGTATCATGGAGTCAGCCGGTTCATATCTCGAGGGAAAAGCGTTGCTTCTTTGACGTTGGCGAGTCCAAGCACTTTTTGGACGAGTCGATCTATCCCAAATCCAAATCCTCCATGCGGAGGCATCCCATA
>CAZJWN010000041.1:0-6113 GCA_964550105.1 uncultured Gammaproteobacteria bacterium | reverse complement strand
GGACCACATGAAGCGTTGCAAGAAGTTCCAAATCTTAAAAAAGAGATCATCAAGATGTTAGAGGCATACTTCAGACAAGAAACGGGAAGGTTACCTCTCATCGTGGCTGAAGTCATCGTGACGTGAGGAAGGTGGAGCATGAACCATGAAGCATGAAACATGAAACTTTGACCATTGTCATTCAGAGCGAAGCGAAGAATCCAAATCGATCTTTGTGTCACTGGATCCTTCTTTAGCTCTAGGCGCATCAGGATGACAGAAAGAAGGGATTACTACATGAAACATGAAGCATGAAATATAACCTTGCTTGAATCCCTGAACCCCGAAGTGGCCACTTTATGACTCGCCTGTCCCGCTCTGCGGGGGTTCGGGATCTATGCATGGTTCCTGATCTGCATCAGGAAATCAAAAGTGATTATTAACTTCCTGAACTGTCATCCCGGGCTTGACCCGGGATCTATGCAGGGACATGTACATGGTTCCTGAGTTCCTCCTTCGCCCCGCAGAGCGGGACAAGTAAGGCTACGGAAGGACAAGTAGACCCAGAAAGTCAGGAATATTTATTGACTCCCCGGACTCTGTTCCGGGGTCCATGACTTGGAGACTGGATTATTCTCACTATCATCTCGACCTATTACTCATACCTTTCTTGCAGTCAACGTGATTGTGAGTGGGATATCATCTCTGATGATGTTGTCACCCAAACCCTGAAAAAATGACTCTGATCCAAACTTCACGTCATACTTTGACCGATCGATGACCAGTGAGGTCGTACCGACGACGAGTCCATCAGCTGACTCCTCTGCATTGACGACAAATTCAACAGGATTGGATTTGCCGTGGATGGTCATCGTCCCTGTTGCTTGCCATGGTGCGCCTGACTCTGCCGTAGCGGCTGGATCTACTGAAGCAGTAAAGTCGAGCATAGCTTCAGGATAGGTTTCGACGTCAAAAAAGTCAGCTGACTTGAGATGCTTCACGAGCGTTTCATTTGGACCTCCTTTGTCGAGATTGGTGAGAGTGGTCATATCCACTATGATGCGGCCGGTGACCATATCCCCTTTTTCTGCATCGGTACTTTTGTATAGCACTCCTGACTTGATAGCTACCGTACCGTTATGTTTCCATTCGATCAGCTTTTTTTCACTCGACCACTCGATTTTGCTTGCTGCAGCATCCACAGAGTATTCCACTGCACCATCTGGCACGCCAAGCAACTCTTGTACGGCTATTTTCTTTTGACTCGTGTCGTCTTCAGGTAGCACTTCGCTTTTCATGGTGTTTTTGGGAGTCACTTCATTGGCTTTGTCATTTTGGTATCGAGTAAAACCCATATACACTCCAAAGCAAACAACAATTACAACAAACACGAGTAATAGCTTCATTGATGATAAAAAAATGATATTTTGATGAGACATTATATATAGCCTCCACCCAACTTCAAGAGTGAGCGAGTTTGTCCCCTTCCCAAACATACTGCATATCAGCTAAAATGATTGCTTATGGCTCCTCTCCCTCTCTCTTTGCGCAAGGTGTCACTGTTTCTCCAGCGACTCCCTGGTATCGGAGAGAAATCAGCAAATCGGCTCGCATTCTACCTCCTACGTCTTCCCGATGAGGACCTAAAAGTATTTGGTGAAGCAGTCATCCAACTCAAAACACTGACGAAACGTTGTCGTGTGTGCCAAAACCTGTGTGAAGGTGAAGACATTTGTGCTATATGCTCGGATCCTCAACGCAATCACAAACTCATCACCGTTGTCGAGTCTGTCCTTGATATAGTCTCATTTGAAACAGGCGGAATATACGATGGAGTATTTCATGTGCTTCATGGGAAGATCGATCCGCTCAATCGAGTCGGACCCGAGCATCTCTCGATCGATCAGCTCATTATAAGATTGACGACGGAGCCACCAGAGGAGGTCATCCTTGCCACCAATCCTGATATGGAGGGCGAGGCCACGGCTATGTATATCCGCAATCAGATCGAAGGTATCAATCGCGACAAAGGCACAAAAATCAAAACCTCACGACTCGCCTACGGTCTTCCGATGGGCGGCAACGTCGAGTATGCGGACTATGTCACACTAAGAAAGGCTATGGAAGGAAGAAGTCAGATGTAGTCATCAGGTCGTCAGGTCTTCAGGTCGAAAGTCATCCCTTCTTCACTAAAGCTACGAAGGGTAAGCAAGTCTTCAAGTGTATAAAACATCTCTCATTTTCCTTAAAAAAGGGAATCTAGGAATCGATGGCTTCACATCGAGTGACCGGAGTAATACCGATCATCCACCCATCGTCATGAGTTTTTTGGCGGCTTCGGTCTGGATCCTTTTCATTGCTTCATTGATCGCATCGGCGACCTGGCGATTTTCAACTCCTGCTATCTCAATCTTTTGGATCTGCATATCGCCCCTGATCGTCACTTTTACCCCCGCATGTTCATGCGTGATCTCTTCTTTTTTGAGGGCATCCTGCATACTTTTAAGTTTTGCCATGTCTCCAAAGTTTTTCATCATGTTTCCAAACATAAGGTAATCAATAAATTGTTAAATAGCTAAATTGTTCAATTGCTCCAAACAATGAAACAATAGAACAATTCAGCCATTACTTCAAACTGTTATAGTACTCAATCACCGCTATTTGTACAGCTACCTGCGGTATAGGTGATGAGCGGCTTGTCACGTATGCCTCGTGGAAAAGCTTCAAAAGTCTGACGATTTGTGATTTTTCTAGCTTTACATCAGGTAGGGTGATATCCGGTACGACCCCGTGCTCGCGTAAAAGCAAGCCGTGGAGCTTATGCAGGGTATCCTCTATCAAAAGCTTCATATCTCCACCTGCATTGGCATACTCATACAGCCAGCTGATAGTCTTTTTCACATCGGGTTGTGTGAGATGCTGTAAAAGTGATTCTTGAGATCTGGTGCCGAGATAGGCTTGCGCTTTTTCCAGAGTGAGCGCATTTTGGGTGATGAGTTCTTCCAGTAGTTTAGTTGCATCACGAAACGAACGATCGCAGTTTGCAGCGATGAGAGACTTGACGTCTGATGGTATGGTGATTTTCTCACCCTTTTCGATCCGGGTAAGCATAGCGATCACATCGGTACTTGATGCCGTCCCAAAGTCGACGCGGACACAGCGTGACTGGATCGTCGCTGGGATTTTGTCAATCGCCGTAGTTGCAAGTATGAAGATTGCGTGAGATGGTGGCTCCTCAAGTATTTTAAGCAAACCGTTGAATGCACTTGTCGAAAGCATGTGCACCTCATCGATGATATACATCCGATATTTACTGACCATAGGTGCATACGAGATATTTTCGATAAGTAGCCGGATGTCGTCGATGCCGGTATTGTCTGCACCGTTGATCTCTTGGACATCGGGAGAGCTTCCCACGTCGATGTCATGCGCTATCTGAGCGTCTTTTGCGGTATTTCCTGTTTTGTTGAGTTCGCGAGCGAGTATGCGAGCGACAGAGGTCTTGCCCATGCCTTTGTGACCGGTGAAGAGCCATGCGTGAGGAAATGACTTTGCGTGTAGGTAGTTGGTGATTGCAGTGCGTACTTTGACATTGTCAATCTGGTCGACGGTGAGTGGACGGTACGTATGGTAAAGCATATGGATTATCGCGTATATCTAGTACGCGCATTGTAAGGGTAAACTATGAAAAGGTAAACTAGATATTGGTACCTCTTTTGATATCTTGACATCATATATGCTGACACTACAATCACCGAGCTTATGAGTACGTATAAAAAGGCCATCATTCTCATCGCAATCCTTGCAATCTGTGCGAGATTGTATTACGTATGTAGTATTCAGAAAGCTTGTGCTACCCCAAGCGCTCTATTCGGGTTGAATCAGAGCACATTCTCGCCTACGCCAACTCCCCATAGCACATCCCAACGCACACTTTCGCTCGTTGAGGATGGGCGACTGGTCCTCTCAAACTTTTCTCAACTCACTTTTGCACCTCGATCTGCTCGGGCAGCGTGGAGTGCAGACAACAATGATTTTCTCAAGCAAACCGCGAATCATCTGAATGCCGATACCAGGCGATCACTGACAGTGACGGGATACTATCTCAGCTCTGAGGTCTCCAGCACACCAGCAGGGTTCACTGATCTGGGCATCGCACGAGCAGCGATGATCAAAGATACCCTTTTTCAACTTGGGGTGACGGCTGATCGGGTGACGCTTGCCTCATCTGTCCTCGACGATGTGGCTTTGACCAAGACGGCGAGCTTCACTGTGCACGTGGACAAGACGGATATCCCTCGCACGTACATGATGCAGAAGTAAGGATGAAAAAAATGGCTAAATTGTTATATGGTTGAATTGTCCGGAACAATTGAGCAATAAAACAATTTAACAATAAACTGTTTCTACCCTACCCTGTGATGCGTCCCCTGCTTGCCCAGAAGAAGATTGTCGATCGCATGATGGATGAGGAAGATCATCATATCGTTGACTTTTTTGCTTTTTTCTGCAGCAAGTAGTACCGCTTGTGGAAAGCAAATAAACACTTCTCCGAGAAGCTTATCATTGATAGCCATGCTTTCAGCAGATTGGAACGTGGCGACTTGGTTTTCGATCGGAGTATCAGGAGCAAATATCATGCGCTTGTTGGTGATATAGGGAAAACATAGCACCGGCAGAGCTACAGGATCGTGCTTATACGTAGTTGCGATATGAAGCATCTTGCGTCGTCCGACAAAGATGAAGTTGATGAGAAGATCGGGAGATACACCGCGTTGATCCAGATATGACTGGATAGTGCTCATGAGCCATTTCTTTTTCAGTTTGAATCGAGCAGATTCGTAGATATTTATCATGCGTCTCTCCTCTACTTTTTATAGTAAAAGAGAGCTTGTATGACAAATCAGTTCATGAGTCTCTTTTTCATATTCGTTTTTTTGTTTGAACGACGATTTTTCTCAATTTCCTTTTTGATGATTGAGGGCTTCTTGTAATATTTTCTATCACGGAGCTCATCTACGAGATTTTCCTCATAGTTGATCTTGCCAAATCGGCGCCAAATGCTATCTGATGATTCGATTTTATTTCTTCGTACTATAACCATAGTGTGTGACAAACCTCCATTTCATGTATGCGGCACAACTTTCGGATGAACGTGAGCTCAGTGCGCATGAGACATCAGTCTTGATGTTGGGTCCAGGTCAGACTCAAACGTTGAGTTGATCATGCCCGTGGAGCTATGATCGATGGAGTGACCCATAGATACATATCCAGAACGTCTATTGTACTAAAATTTTCTCAAAATTGCGAGGATTTGCTCGCTGGTGAGTGGCGAGGGGATCATCGTCGGATTTACCAGGGATCCATTGAGCAGCATGTGCTTGGATTGATGGAAAAACCAGGTGCCGACAGTATCCTGTCGCTTGATTTCCTCATAGATGGGAGTCAGGTCCAGTGAGCTATCGGGGAGGCAAACGATGCGAATATTGCCGATTTTGGAGTCTTTTCGGGCGACGAGCCTGTATCCGCACTTCTGCGCATATTTCATACTGTCGTTGTTGGAGTTTTCCATCATGAGCGACTTACCAAAGGCTTTGGTTTCAAACACTGTACCTTCGTTGACATTTTTCTCTGCTTTGATCTTGTTCTTCATGATCTGGAGCAGACCATCAAATATAGGGAGGGATATTTCGACTTTTTTGTCATCTGGTAGGCCGGCATGGACAAATCCACTGATGATGCTATCAAGCTGAAAGAGTTGGTAGTCAGCCGTGACGTCTGGATAATATACTTCCGCAAAGTTATCATAGTCATTGATCACTGCTGATATGCGCTTGAGTGGCTCGACATCGTACACTGCTAGTATATTATTTTTCACTAAATATTTGTAAATCTGCAAAAATGCGCAGAGCTTCTCCGCGATCTGATGATGATCAAAGATCCCTCGACCTGTATCCACGTGGACGACATCTGGAAGTGAGTCAACTGGTTCATCCCCCAGTGTTTTTCCTGCTGGCACAAAGGCATATGTGACATCTTCACCCTGGAATTCGGGGAGATATCGACGGATCAGCCAGACGCTCGAAAGTGCATCTAGATCTGGGTTCAGGTGGGTGACGATGGTTTTGGGCATA
>CAZJWN010000040.1:5768-7123 GCA_964550105.1 uncultured Gammaproteobacteria bacterium | reverse complement strand
TATGCGTGGACGCATCTGCTGACTATGCGGAAGATTTCAAAAATCTGCGCCCACGTGATACCTATGTGCAAGTTGGTATCGGTAAACAAATGGGCAGCCCGATGAGTTTTTATGAGTTTAGCGCTCCGGCACTCTCGACATTTTCCCCCGATCTCGTACGTCAATATCAAGCCCAGGGACACGCTCTTGTTAAAACATCACAGATACCTGTCATCACTTTATCTGAGCTATGTGAGAAATACGTTCAGGACCGGACAATTGATCTTCTCTGTCTCGATATCGAGGGGTACGATTTGGAGGCGCTCGAGTCACTTGATTGGGAAAAGTACAAACCTCGAGTCATCTGTGTCGAGACCAAGCCATCGGGGGGAGATATCCACGAGGGGAGTGTAAGTGCAGATCAAAAAACTATCGATTCGTTTTTGATAAAACGCGGATACAAAATCTATGCACACACATCAGTGAACTCAATCTACACCTCATTTTGAAAACACTCGATTTCTACAGTATGATTGAGGCTCATGAAAGCACTAAAAGTCCGGCTCCTTCGTGCGAACTGGCTACTAATCATCGTGTTGATGATCTCATTTGGCTTGCGTACCGTACACCTGGATTGGGATCGTGGGCAACATCTCCATCCGGACGAGCGATTTTTGGTGATGGTCAGTACGGCGATGCGTATCCCCGGTAGTTTGTCTGAATACCTCGATCCACACAAGTCGACCATGAATCCGCTCAATATAGGACATGGTTTCTTTGTATACGGGACATTTCCCCTCGTTGTCACCAAATTTGTGGCGATTGCACTGAGCAAGGACTTTTATGGTGGGCTCCATCTCGTTGGGAGATCACTCTCGGCTTTAGTTGATACGAGTATTGTGCTGTGCATATACCTCATATTCAAAAAAATACGCGAGGCCATGTCTCGCAAATCCGTACACATCCCACCGAGCCGCGGCTACTGGGCAGCGTTTTTGTATGGGATCGCGGTGCTCCCGATCCAACAGAGCCACTTTTTCACCACAGATACCTTTGCGACTGCTGCATGTATGTGGGGGATCACGGTACTCGTATACAGTTGGGCCGCAGCGACACATCTGGATCACAAGGAGCGATACCTTTGGTGGAAGATAGGATCGATTATCGTCCAAATAGGCATCTCCGGTATATGTATGGGTATAGCGATTGCCAGCAAAATAAGTTCACTATATCTACTACCCGTATATGGTTTTTTACTACTTGTTTTAGTGGGGAGCACGCCTATAAAAAAAGAGCACGGCTCGCTTTTGCTACAACGATGGGTGTACCTCTTCATTTTTGGCTTTGTGCTGACATCAAGTATCTATCTGATCGTG
>CAZJWN010000040.1:0-5758 GCA_964550105.1 uncultured Gammaproteobacteria bacterium | reverse complement strand
TCCTGCGGATGGCGGGACCGTATTATTTCGCGAGTAGTGACGTGTTTGACTTACGAATACATCCAAACTTTATCGATAATATCGATGAGTTGAAACGATTGGCGAATAGCGACGGTTGGTTTCCTCCTGCTGTCCAATGGATCCATAAACCCAAGCCGTGGTTTGCCCTGCAGAATATCGCCTGGTTTGGACTCGGATTGGGGCAAACTCTCGTCGCTTTCGTTGGACTTGCAGTGATCATCCGAGGATCAAAAAAATGGGTAGCCAAAATACCTTTGGTCATGATGGCAGTGTGGGGGATAGGGGTATGGGGTGTGGGGATGTTACTCTATCAGGCGATGCAGACCGCCCACACTATGCGTTACTTTCTGACTCTGTATCCATTTTTTGCAGCATTGGGTGCTATCGGGATCCACCATATCATATCGATCATCGAAATATCGCGACTCAGTACGTGGCTGAAAAGAATGGCACAAATAGGTGTTGTAGTCGGTGTATCACTGTGGACGGTGGCTTTTTGCTATATCTATCTCATACCCCACTCACGAATCACTGCATCAAAATGGATGTGGGACAACATACCAAGCGGTTCTCAGGTCGGACTCGAGCACTGGGACGACCCACTTCCGCTGAATTTACCCGGCATAGGAGGGAAAGTCATCACCGGTGTTGAAATGCCAATATTTGGACAAGATACTGATGAGAAGTGGACGCAGATGAACCAAAAACTCGCCCAAATCGACTACTACGTCATGACTTCCAATCGAGGATGGGGGAGTGTTACAACGGTGCCCGAGCGGTTTCCGCGCCAGACGAAATTTTATGCTGACCTGTTCGCCGAGAAGGCAGGATTTACCCACGTAAAGACATTCACAGCTTTTCCCTCACTGTGTATACCCTGGACTCAGATATGCTATCGTTTCGATGATCAATGGTCAGAAGAGGCATTTACGGTGTACGACCATCCAAAGGTTATGATTTATCGAAATACCAACAAGTAATATGAAAATAGTGACCCGAGAAAAACAAGCAGATTACTTTGATGATGATACACATCAGTACGACCCCGCGGCTATCGAGCAGCCTCCCGCGCATACCAAGTATGAACAGTCCGCCCTGATCCAATCCATGCATCTCTCTGATGAGAAAAAGGAGCGGATACTTGATTTTGGATGTGGGAGTGGTCGTATCACTTTTGCACTGATTTCTGAGGGATATCGAGTGCATGCTATGGACCCGAGCGAGGAATCACTTCGCAATCTATCCAAATATGCGTCAGAAAAGCACATCTCGTCTGATTCATATACTCTCTCAACGACGGTAGAGCAGGATGAACCTTTTGACCGCATCGTTGGCTCAGATATTTTGCATCATGTGGACATCGATGAACAGTTGCCCATACTCCATGAGGCTTTAGCAGAAAAAGGCAAAATTGCTTTTTCCGAGCCAGGAGCCTGGAATATCGCATGGTATTTTTACGTACTCATGATCTGCAGTTGGGAGATCGAAAAGGGAATATTGCAGATGAACATCCCAAAGCTCACCAAGTCGCTGAAAGCCGCTGGATTCAAAGATATTTCAATCGACGGTCTTGGTCTAGTGCCGATGCCATTGCTTAATATATTTCCCAAGTTGCACCGTATCAATCGGTTACTAGCGCAGCTACCGATACTGCGCTATTTCTCTTTTAGATACCTGGTCACTGCTCGCAAATAGCGCGCACTGAGCCAAAATGCAATATAGTTATATATGCAAAATGTCGGCGGATTCAGTATCATAGATATCAAGTTGTAGTGTCAGAAATTACCTAATACATCCAGTAGTTATGTCTACTTCACGCACACCTATCGCAGATCTCAGAAAAGCTATCCAAGAGAAGAGACAAGAGTTACACGCTCTTGAGACGGAGTATATGAAGATACAAGAAGGAGCCTTGAGCCATCGAAAAAAGAGTACTTCAAAAGATGTGGATCGCGACGACAGGATATCATTCATACTGTTGATACTCACCTCTATTGGTATGGGTATTTTTGTACTATCGGGATGGTTCATGAATCCCGATCAAACAAAGTCCTCAAAGGCATGGTCGCTGCCGTGGTCGATCTTTACCAAAGAAACCTGCAAGGCCAATGACGGCAACTACACGGCATGTGTAGCTGGACAACAAGCGGGAAATGGGTGCGTGTGGTATGCAGACTGCAATAAATGTGTACGGCATGACACCCCCAATATCGCCTCAGTTTGTAATAAATGAAGAAATATCTTCGCCTTTATCTACGCAAGAGATCAACCTGGGTGGCACTCATTTTTTGGATATGTATCGCTTTTGTGAGTCTGTATGATCTTGCCCGTGCCCCAATCGGTTTCTTTGCTGATGAGGCTGGTATTGGGGTCGCTGCTTGGCGACTATTGCATGGCGATTGGAGTCACGCTCATAATTTTGGTTTTTACTACCATCTCGGGGAGTATTATCTTGGTTTACTTGGACCACTGAGCACCATACCCTTTGTGTTTATATTTGGACTGAGTGAATGGAGCGTGCGCGCTGCATCGGTCTGCTATGGACTCATAACTCTATTTATATGGTCCAAAGTCATGGACAAGCTCAATCTCAAAGGGAAATATGTCGCACTTTTTCTGATCTGGAGCATCCCACTTTTTTTCCACCCGATGCGGACACAGTTTGCGCTGACACTGTCACTTTTGTACTTGAGCTTATCACTACTCATATACATATCTATGGATCGACCCTCTCGCGTAGGGTCGTTTGGGGTGGGATTCCTGGCGGTAGCATCGGGATATAGTCACATAAGCTTTATAGTTTTGGGTATGTTGTGGGCTGCATGCATCGTGATTGGATATATTGTCCGCTTTCATCATCATAAAAAACAGCTCGTTGCGATGATTTGCTACCTTTGCGTTGGATTGCTCGTTGCAGTTCTTCCGTATGCTATAGCGATGGGCCAGGAACCACTGTTCTTGAAGCGATTTACTCAGAAAAACGCCGGGTCACATGTGGCACTGGTGTCAAAAGAAAAGGTTTTGTTTATGATCGGTCAATATCCGCGGTACTTTGATCCAGAGTACTTACTGAAAAGGGGAGAGATAGATAGTCCGGGATCTGGTGGTTTTCGACACTCAATCAGTGGTTTTGGTCAGTTTTCGCCTTTACATGCGGGCTTCGTAGTTCTTGGGCTCATATGTCTTGCAGCATTGCTTCGCTATCGGCAGAAGCGACACCTCCTTTTTGTCGTTCTCGCGCTGTTTGCAATCTATCCCATCACCGATATTCTCACGCAAGATGGTGTGCGACCTCCATATACCTACAGTATCTACATACTCGTCTTGCCCGCTGCTTTGTGCATCATGTATGCGGTAGATAGTCTGATTCACCTCACCACGAGTCTCAGCAGGCTCAAGCGGTATATGAGTCGTTTGGTGATCGTCGGCGGTATAGTGTATGGATTGGTGTACTTTACTCTGTATATGAGTGCATATATCACCCCTACCCCAAATACCGTAGGGTTTTATGGATGGCAGTGGGGGCCACGAGAGATCATATCGTACTTCAAGCTGCATGAATCGGAATATGATGAGTTGTATATGCAGGGAGCCTTCAACGCTGGAGACATTTTCGTTCCTTTTTATGACCCAGAGGGTCAGTGTCGGGGTAAATGTAGGCTTGGTGGATTTGAGAGGTACAATCCAAACAAGCGACAACTCTTTGCCCTTCAAGCAAGCGACCTAGATTCGTATATGAGCGCGGTTCCTCAACTCGAGCAGGTCCATGCATTGGTCAGTCCTGCGGATGCACAGAAAAAAATGTTTTACTTTATGACGAGTCGGTGAGGGCACGATCGATGACCGCTTCAGTATCCCGGATACTGTTTGTGAATGAAAACAGTGTCCGCACCTTTTGGATAGTTTTGTCATTGACATATGTGCTGCGCTCAGCATGCACTTGCAACAAAGCCTGTCCAAGCGCAATGGAGTTTTGAGGCTCTACGATGATCCCCATACCCGTCATCTGCACAGGCATCCTGACCCCAGGCAGATTGGAGACGACAACAGGCACCCCACACTTCATAGCCTCGACTTGCACCATCCCAAATGCCTCAGTTTGATTCAGAGAGGGAAGCACAAGCACATCAAGGGATCTGTAAAATTCAGCAAACTCAGGACCAGGGAGTATGCCCAAAAACTGATGCGGGATGTCATATTGTCTGAGCAAGCTGAGAATGTGTGTGTAGTATCCATCTTCACCCGCTACAGATTTGCCATACGGGCCGGCTATGCGCAGGGAGAGGCTCAGTCGAGGATGCGTATTTTGTATTTCTCGTATTGCACTGATTACCACCTCGAGGCCCTTTTCAGTAGTCACTCGCCCCGCATAACCGATACACATCTCGTCATCATGTATTTTCTGTTTAGCTAAGACCTGCATACCGCCAGATAGATCGGGAATGGGAGGGAGAATAAAGCTGAATCGATGAGGGTTTTTTCTATAGATTTTGCCAACCCAGGTCGACTCACAGTAATCCCTTGTAAATGCGATAACGTGGGTACACAATGAGAGCTGGATCCAGTTGGTCAAAGTCAAGATGAGCTCAATGATCGTGTGCATCACGCTTGGCGGCAAAGTCACCACACAGTGAAAGAACGCGATCAATGGTTTTTGACGCAATCGAGCCAATAGTGCGAGAAGCGTACCCTCGACATTGGGGATATTGAGTATAACTGCATCATGTTTTCTGAGCTCTTGAAAGAATATCCACAGACTGACCGGCGAGATGAATCCCTTGGATACTTTGAACAGATAAGGCATCCTGATGACTCTGTATCCATCGATCTGTTCCTGGTGAGGTAGACCCTTTTGGTGGGGAAAGGTGAGCACGGTGATGTCATACCTCTGAGAAATGGCCCCAAATACATGTGCAGGGTACGTAGTAATTCCGGAAATATACGGATAGAAATAGGGAGAGAAGAAAAGCAGTCGTTTTTTAGTACTCATAGCGCAAATCAAAGATCAAGATATATTTCTTTAGCCCCGCAATCATACGATCGAACCACGTGATCTTTAGGCTTCTTGAAGCCTAAAGGTACCAACATCGCCCACACGGCCAGCGATATATAAGTTATTTTTTTGCATATATTTCTATTGCTTTCATGACCTCGTAGAGTAGACCAAATTTGTGGGGGTAGGGGATAGAGCGATCGGCGATATTGATCATCCACCACACGTGAGTTGCGATATGACGGGACTGCAGATACTCGACGATATCCCAGTTATCTTCAACAAAAATATCAAGTTTGAGCTCATTGATCACTCGCTCTTTATATATATGCGGCTGTTCGTTTTTTTCATTCATGTAGATACCACTGAAATACTGAGTGAGCCTGCGTTTAGATACGAAAGACTCAAGCTCGGGCTTGAGAAAATCGTATCGGGCAGTCACGAGATATGCTTCAATAATCCCCTCTTTCACTAATTCTTCTATACGGTCAAACCCAGCTGGAGTAAATAAACTAAATAGATGTGCAAATCTCCAGATAGTTTTTTCAAACTCACCGTGGGGGATATGAAATATCTTCTCTTTTTTGGGTGCGGCCAAGCGTTTATACGCGACGATCAGTGGTCGAAGTACGCGCAGTGGGTTGTACAGAAGGACTCCATCAAGATCAAAACCCACCCTGATAGGCGAGTGAGTAGTTTGCACTGGCATAGAAGATAGAGTATACTCGTAGATGCCCCCACACT
>CAZJWN010000039.1:5758-7436 GCA_964550105.1 uncultured Gammaproteobacteria bacterium | reverse complement strand
TTTTTATCATGGTTTTTGGCAGAAAGTTCTGGTATCCCTGCTGTGACCACTAATAGTTTTAGGTTTTTCTCTGTGGCTAGTGTATATGCTCTATCGATAGACACACATGCAGTCATATATGAGATATTGTATGAGTCATCGACACCATCGTATCCGTACACTTTCGACACTACTCCTCTTCGATCGACTTGGAGTGGAGTTCGGATCACCTCTGATGCAAATCGTGAGGGTACATCGAGATATTTGGCTATATGCAAGGCAAGAGAGAGATTCGATCTTTGCACTATGGTCAGATGAGCCATGTTTTCGGTGATATCGGGATACGCTCTATCGTCTTTGTCAACAGATATCTTTTTTTTATCACCAAGATTGATGGGGACACGAGATATGCTATCCCAGGTATCCTGTCGAGCGATACAGAGTCCGCCGGGCTTCGTGTTCGTGAAAATTTCTACGAGTGCAAGGGTGTGTTCGTCGTCGGAGGAAAAGCGCACGAGATGCTGGTCACCAATATTTGTCAAGATGGCTATATCTGGTTGTGTTACCTCGCAGCTCGAGGCTATCTCACCTTTTGCATAGGTGTCTGCTTCGACGATGAGTAGTTGTGTATCCGGACGCAATTTTGATAGGACCCAGTCGGCTATCCCCAGTGGGGTGTTGATATTGCCCTCGATCATCTGTGTTTTGTATGTATGTTGTACGAGCTGGAAAACATAGTTTTTGATCGATGTTTTACCATAACTACCAGCAATCGCGACTACTTTCATCCCAGGATTTTGAGACGAGATCTGTTCACGAGCTTTTTGTATCTTTCTGCTTATCATGATTGAGAAAAATGGACTCGTCAACATATGCGCAATCAGCACAATAAGCGGAATAAACACAAATGACAGTACAAAAACATATATCGCGATCAGGTTTTGTAGAAATACCTTCTCGCATATCGGGAAGCCAGGTATATATGCTGATGACGATGCGGGGATGCACTGTGCCAATAAATGATTTGGCATAAGTATCAACAAGATAGCGAGCCATACTCCAGCGAGCGATGCAATGCTCGCTATATATATGATCTTGGCTCTTGCGGTCAGGACTAAATGCTGACGTTTCTGAAACCCTCGTCTCCAAAAAAACCGCTTGAGCCAATAGATATAGCGGGCGCTCGAGTACTCCTCCATCTGGAGGATATAGAGAAAGTCTGCGAAGGGGAAAATAGTGTTGATGATTTTGATTATCATACACATGTCATCCTCGACTCCGATCGAGGATCTCAAACTATTATAGATTCCGGGTCGGAGCCCGGAATGACACCGCGTCAGTGACTTAGATATTTTCTCACCACTCCATACAGCAACGTTGGGTTTTCAAGATGGACATTATGTCCGGCACCTGGCAGCACTTCATATCTGCTTCCTTGTACAAGTTGGTGCATAGCACTGCATACCTCATCACTTGGATAGGCATCTTCACTACCTCGTAGAATCAGCGTGCGTACACTGATCTTCTTCAGCTCTTCGGCTTGGTCATATGATACAGTGCGACGATATACATCGCCCATACCTTTTTTATCTGCTTCGCTGAGCTCACTGTTTAACGAAAGTGTATTGCCTGCAAGTCCAAGGAGCTTCACTACTTTTGCGATACGTTTCAGTATTCGCACTTTTTGACTCGGCATATA
>CAZJWN010000039.1:4422-5658 GCA_964550105.1 uncultured Gammaproteobacteria bacterium | reverse complement strand
CCCCACTCTGGTGATACGAGTGGTTCGCTTCCAAACCCGGGCAGGTCGATCGTCAATACGTCTATATCATGAAACATACTTGCAAATTGAGCCCAGTGCTCACGAGAGTGGCCCCAACCGTGTAGAATGACTATGGTGGTCTCAGACATGATAGATATTGTAGTCTACTTGCTCGGACAATACAAATCCTATGAAAGAGTTTTGACCGTCCCACCAACATAAAGCCTAAAAATATGATAGAATAATTGTGTATTTCCCGTTTCTCCTGCCAATGGAACGGGTAGGTCACGGGAGATATATTTTAGTTAATAATTTCCGCCAGAGGCGGATCAGCCTTTGGCTGAGATAGTGGACAGTTGATAACGTACAACGTAGAGTGTAAATCGGTGAAACTTTATAACTTGATAACCTGACAACCTTATAACTTGATGACCTGACTCGTTGATATTTCCTATTGGTGGCTATAGCTCAGTTTGGTAGAGCACTGCTCTGTGAAAGCAGTTGTCGCGGGTTCGAGCCCCGTTAGCCACCCAAACGGTACGAGTTTTGAACCTATTACGAAAAGTTATGCATACTTTTGTTAAAATACTTTAATGTTTGATGAAACAAAAATAACCTTTAGAAAATTACAGGATGAAGATTTAACTATCCTTCACAAATGGCGAAATGAACCTTTTGTTAAAGAGTGGTATGGAAAAAACGAAACAACAAGCTTTAACGATATCATTAGGAAATACACACCTAGAATAAAAGGTGAAGAACCAACAGAGTGTTTTATTGTTCATTATGACAATACTCCTGTAGCTTTTATCCAGACATATAAGATAAATGCTTATCCAGAAAATGTTAAGTACTTCGGTGTAGATTCTACAGTCGCTGGTATAGACTTGTTTATTGGAAATCAAGAATTTTTTGGAAAAGGATTTGGCAGTTTAATGGTCAAAGAATTTCTTCACAATGTAGTTTTTGCTAAGGGTGATATTCTTAGTTGCTTGGTTGATCCTGAACCTGACAACATACGAGCCATAAAGTTATATGAAAAAGTAGGTTTTCGTTATCTCAAAACAATTCAAATTCATGGAGATCCTTTGCCCAAGTATCTAATGAGGATTGATAAAGAAGATCTATAAGTTGATTATCATGTGACTTCCTTAAAAGAAGTTTTATAAAACTCTATATCTTTTAATGAAAGTTAACTATAATAAGTCCGAACATCGTTCGGTAGACTACCCAGAG
>CAZJWN010000039.1:0-4322 GCA_964550105.1 uncultured Gammaproteobacteria bacterium | reverse complement strand
GGGCGGAGCCTGTCGAACCAAGCCCCGTTAGCCACCCACAGATCCTTGTACTTGACGACTTGCTTTCGCAATCTAAGCCAATAGTCTATCTTCTGGAGTTTCTCCCGAGTTCCAACGTGTCCCCTTCTACGATTTTTACTTGCTCTGATAACAACTCTCGACTGATGTATTTTATATATGCCTCATAATCATCGAGCGTTGCAAACTGATTGTCTATGAGAGTCAGAGGTGGGGTGTACACTTGACTACAACCATGAGGAGAATTCAAAAATCTCTGAGCATAATATACCTCGGCATTTTGATATCCTAATATCGCTTCCTGACTGCAAAATGTTGCTCTGCCCGGATGTCCTTCTTTATGAATACGTGCCCTATCCAATAGAATTTCAACGGGACTTGTTACCACAACAACATTTCTGACGTGTGGAAAAAGAATGTGAAGATGGTTAATCTCACTATCTTCAAAGACAAAATGCGTGTCTAAAACCTGCGTGGTAGCACATGACCCTTGTATGATCCTGTCCAGCGCTTGACCTCGAAGGCCATCTCTGCGCCCAGAATCATACCTAGCTAGTTCATCATATGTAGATATACCCGCAATCGACATCATGAGTTTTGAAAGCGTTGTGCCTACGACGGGTATCCCATTCAATTGGGCATGAGAACAAAGACCATTGATAAATGTTGTTTTGCCGGCAAGATTGACGCCACCCACTACAATGATTCCGCTCATAGTTTAAACACACCCATCAGGTGACACAGCCTGATTTGATCCCTTGTAAAAATCTGCAAGAGCCGTCTCTACTCGTGTCTGCACAACGCTACTTTTCACTGCTGCAATAGTCAGGTCGGGGGGTAACCATGCTGCTCCTTCTACTTTTTGACTCACAATTTGACCAAGGCCAGTACCCCCTCGTCTGAGATAGGTCAGACCTCCTAAAATATCAGGTTGCCGAGTTATTAGATCTTTGTATGCTTCGGTACCCGGGTAGGGTTTAAATTGAAATACACTCGCCTGTGTCATCCCCAAAGATCTGAGGAGCATCATGTGCTGGTGAGTTGCTTCCATCTGTCGTTCTGTTTCGCCAGGAAAACCCATGATGAAAAATCCCTTCGATTGGATACCAAAGCGAGTGAGTTTCTGAACAGCACCTATGACTTGGTCAGGCGTGACTTTTTTGCGGATTTGTTTAAGGATATCCGGATCACCACTCTCTACCCCAAGGGCTATCTTCCATGCGCCAGATTCTTTCATATATTGCATCGTCGAGTCATCAAAACGATTGATTACTGGAGCTCGAGTCAACCCACGCCATATGACTCGGTCCATAAGACCTTTATCTTTCATGCCCTTATGCAGATCATGCATATGTTCTGGAGTCACAAATGCCATATCATCAAGAAAATGTATGGCGTCTGCACCAAGATCATCGATACAATGCGTCATGTCATCGATGATCCTAGGCATCTCTGGCCTAGCATACGGTGTCATCCCCTTTACGTTCCTCCCAACCATCACCGGTGATGAACAAAATGTACAATCAAAAGGACATCCATCAGTAGCAAATAGTGTGGCCTCGCGTATGACACGCGTCCGTCCATCAATCATTACCTCATGACTATACACAGGCGCTTCTACAAGCAACCCTTGATCCACCCTTGGTATTGCTCCTGGGTTGAGCTTTGGTGCATAATCAGTGCGTCCACTATTGTCCACGCCTCGATAATATATACCTCCACTGATTTGCTGAGGTGCACTCTTTAGTAAGGCGCTTAAAACCTGGTTGACAGCAATTTCTCCATTGCCTCGAACTAAAACAGCTGCATTGGGGAAATCTATCATTGCTACATGATGATCTAACGTAGCATGAATACCGCCCAATATGAAGGGGATGCCAAGCTGATGACACATCCCTGCGATCATCTGTCCTTCTGGCACATTGACTGATGTTGGGTTTAGACCAACGAGGCGCGGTTGTATCAGCTGTAGTTGATGAGAGATTTGTTCCGGAGTCAGCTTGAGTCTATGTGGATCTAATATGCCAGCATTCCAGCTCTTGGCACGTGCACTCGATACTACACGTAACATACCATGAGGTGGTTCTTCGCCGTCGGGTATCACTCCTTGTTGAAATGATGTAGGGACATTTACAGCTAATAAATCAAACTTAGTACTTGGATATGGTCTAGCCATATTCATTCGATCATGCAAGCCGGGCAGTAGATCTTGAGGGATCCTATGTGACTCTCTTTGCATTCCGGTAAAAGAGCCATCGAGTTTGCCATCTATAGGTATTTCTGATACTCTAATGTATTCGTTACCCATGTCGAAGTATACACCATCCCAATAGGTTTACAAGTATAATGTACTATGCTAAACAGCTCGCAACTATCAAATATATATTTCATTACGAGTAACTTTGGCAAGTTGGAAGAAGCACGAGCAGTACTTGGTCAATCGTTGAAATCATCCAAATTAGATATACATGAAATACAGAGTTTGGATATACTCTCTGTGGTTCGTGCAAAGACCATAGAGGCATCACGGCTAGTAAGTGGTAAGCTTTTCGTTGATGATGGTGGTGTATCGATACATGCGTGGAGTGGGTTTCCTGGCCCGTTGGTCAAATATATCGATTTGGCTGGCGGCGTTGATCTCATATTACATATGATGGAACACGTAGTAGATCGATCAATCAGTTTGAGTTGTGCGATAGGATATTTTGATGGATCAACTGTCCATACATTTATCGGAGAGACACAAGCAAAAATAGCAACCACGCCCCGTGGAGATAAAATGAAGGGATGGGATACGGTATTTATACCTGCTGGTTCAGAAAAGACATTTGCGGAAATGTCATCCGATGAAAAAAGTCTTTTCTCACATAGACGAAAGTGTTTGGAGAATTTCCGTGATTTTGTTTTGAAATCTTCTTAAGATAATCTCAACCTGCTTGTACCTAGTACAATAGGTACATGGCAAATGTGCTTATAAAAGAATTAATTTCATTTTTTTCTTTATTTTAGTAATCCTTGTCTCGTTTGGTAAACCATTGTATCCATCAAAAGTGGTGCCCTATACTGCAGAAGTGCCACGGACAAAATCTAGCTCTATCATCCCCACAACATTCTTCTTTGATTTATCCACTCGCTCGATGTGAGTACGTTCTGATTTCGGGAACTATTTTCGTAACGATGATCACTGATGCGATCGCAAGTACCCCTCCCAAAAATACCGAAAATTGGGTACCGATCAGTGTCGCGAGGATCCCCGCTTCTACTTCACCCAACATCGGTCCACCGGCAGCAAAGAATGTGTGAATCCCTGCAACGCGTCCCCGTAAGTAGTCTGGGGTATTCATCTGTCTGATCAACATGCGTATATTCATACTTATAAAGTCAGCCGCACCAAGTACCACGAGCGCAATGCATGAAAGCAAAAAAAGTGGTGAGAATGCAAATACAATAGTGGCAAGGCCAACAATGACCACGCTCCATACAAGCACCTTTCCTTGACGTCCTTCTATCAAGTTTGGATTGGTGAGTATTCCTGCAGCAATACCCCCGACTGCAACAGAAGAGTACAACATGCCGAGGCCACTCGCTCCGACTCGGAGTATCTGATCAGCATAGATCGGAAATAGTGTCTTTGCCATCGCAAAAAATGTTACAAAAAAGTCTAGCAACATAGTCGTTATGATGATGCGTTTGCTCATCACAAATCTGATACCTGTTGATATGACGGCAAGATAATTCTCTGTAGGTATTTTGCGAATATCTCTTGATGCGGGCGACATCATAAGCAGGCAGATGATAAAAGGGATAAAGCTCACGACATTGGCCATCAACAATGGTTTCGTTCCGTAGTAGCTCATGATCAAGCCTCCTAAAGCTGGACCGAGGAGGACTGTTCCCTGCCACATGGTCGAAGTGATTTGCACTGCATGACTAAAGTGACGATCAGGCACCAACTGTGGGATCAGCGATTGACGAGCAGGACGTACAAAAGCAAATACTACATGTTCTACAAAAACTGAAATATAGATGATCAGCGGAGTGATAGTGTTTGTTAGAGAAGTTATTAGGACTACACTCGCGATGATGGTCAGGAGTATCTGCGTGATCAGTATGACTTGCTTGCGATCCATCCGATCTGCAATACTTCCACCAAAGAGCGTGAGTGTAAGTATAGGGATAGCACGCATGAGTCCTAGTGTACCTAGGGCAAGTGCCGATCCTGTCATCTGATACAACATCCATGAGAGGGCGATCGTGGACATCTCTCCTCCCGTCCATGAGATCAGACACCCAACCCACAAAAG
>CAZJWN010000038.1:0-7585 GCA_964550105.1 uncultured Gammaproteobacteria bacterium | reverse complement strand
CCACCAGTGTTTTTGGATTTTACTTTCTTTCTGATGAGTTTTTGATTAGAAACCTGCTTGAGGACTATATCAAGCCCGAAACGATGGCCAAGATCGAAGACACCCTCCTGCGCACCGAAAGCCGCTTGGCCGCATGGTTTTGGGGAGAGCTGTTGCTGATGTTGGTGGTAGGTGTGGCCTCCTATGTCGGCTTTTATGTCATAGGATTGAAATACGCACTACCTCTCGCCGTCCTAGCGGGCTTACTCGAGGCAGTCCCGAATATTGGTCCTACTGTCGCTGCAATTCCGGCTACGCTCATCGGTTTTTCTGTTTCTCCCTTCTTTGGGTTTGCCGCACTCGGCTGGAGCATCGTCGTCCAACAGCTTGAGGGAAATTTCCTTGTGCCGTATATCATGAAAAAAGCAGTGGGAATCCGGCCAATCATCACCATGTTGTGTATCTTTTTCGGTCTCCGCCTCGCCGGCCCCCTCGGGGTGCTTTTGGCTGTTCCTGCATACTTATGTTTCAAGACGGTCATCCTAGACCCAATCGCCCTCAAAAACAAATAAGGGAATAATACGGTAAATATGCAAGAAAAAAAGACAGCCTCAAATCCTGCTTTCGACGTAGCTATTCTCGGCGGAGGGATCACCGGCCTTGTCGCTGCGTATCGTCTCAGTCAAGCCAAAAAGCGGGTGGTTCTCCTCGAAAAAAGCCTTTTTTTTGGTGGCCTAGCCCAAGGGTTTTATGGAGAGAGATGGGAGTGGCCGCTCGAGTATGCATATCACCACTTGTTTGCGAGCGACGCAGACTTTTTGGACCTTGCCCGCGAGCTTGGAGTAGAGATGTTGTTTCGCTCTCCCTCGACCTCAAGCCTATATGAAGTAGACGGCGCCCTCAAAACATTTCGCGTAGACACACCACTTGACCTCCTCAAGTTTCCTCTACTCTCGCTTTTTGATCGGCTGAGGTTTGGCGCGACGCTTTTTTTTCTTAAACTCTCTCCGTTTATTGCACGCATTTACGAGTCGCAAACACTGGTCGAGTTCATGCACAAAACAGCAGGGGATCGGGCCTACCAGACGATGTTTGGGAGCATCATGAAGAAAAAATACGGTAAATATGCGGAAAAAATACTTGCCTCATTTATCTGGACCCGAATCAATAAGCGCAGCCCGTCACTCGGGTATCCGCAGGGGGGCTTTCAACGCCTCATCGATGTGTTGGTTAGCAAACTTCAAGATGGAGGAGTAGTGCTCCATGCTGGCGCCACCATAGACTCATTGACAAAGTCCCCCAGCGGTTTTAGTGTCACCGTATCGGGTATTGATAGCCCCTTTACCAGCAGCCAGGTCCTCTCGACGCTTCCCACCCCCGTGATGAACAAGGTATGCAGCTCGGTATTGTCCACAGAGGAAATCAATCGATTCAAAAAACTACAGTATCTCTGGGCAACGACGCTGGTCATCGAAACAAATTTGCCCATCCTTGACCAGACGTACTGGCTATCGCTTTGTACCGAGACGATTCCTGGTCTCGTGATGGTTCAACACACAAATTATATGGATAAGGAAAAGTACGCGGGCCACCACCTACTCTATATCGGAAACTATATCGATGATGGCGATCGTCTCTTGAGCATGTCCGCAAGTGAGACGCTTGCGCTCTATATGCCACATTTACAAAAACTCCACCCATCACCTTTCCAAATCTACAAGATCTATCACTTCAAAGCGCCGTACGCACAACCCATCTTTGATGCAGTATTTATCCAAAATAAACCCGACTTTCTGACTAGCACCCCAGGATTTGTCATCGCCAATCTAGACATGACCTACCCGTATGACCGAGGCACGAATTATGCGGTCCAACTTGGCAACAAAGCAGCACAAACTATTTTGGAGACAGCGACCTAGCTGAGAAACGACCCCTACAAGAGGGGAGTCTCAAGCGAGACATCCTGTTCATAGGAGCGCTCACCGAGTGGCTGACTGATGATCTTTTCCTCAAGCGCCGCATAGGCCGACATGAGTCTCAAAAGGCGCGATGCATAGTCCTTCTTCTCGAGTCGTTCAAATACATTTTTTTCACTTACATTGTATGAATACCACAGAGGATAGTAGCCAGGACGGTATCCTTGCTTGACCGGGTCATATGAGTTCTCAGACGACCAGATGTTGTAAAAATACGTTACTCGAGGAGCAAAGGTCAGATCTGTATATATAGGATATGCCGAATTTGGGTAGTACATCGGTGTGCTCGCGGTATATGGGGGGGCTGGATAGTACTGATCAATCGCTATGTTTTTCAGACAATCAAGATCTCGTTTGCTCTCGACCTTCACGAGACACTCAGATATTTGATTTACCAGCACGAGCGTTTCGGTGTACTGAGGATTGACCTCGCGATCCCCCTTCAATTTTTCCTTTAGATAGGGCAACTTGTTTCGGTACATCTCAAGATGTGTTTTCAGGACCAACACCCGGTTTTTGTTATATGCGTCAGCACTCAGATACACATCTTGTAGACGAGAGTATGAGTCTTTGAGATATCTGAGCGTGAGTGCCGCCTTGGCTATGTCTTGTCTATCGCGCGCATCAAGCATGGGCTTTTCTTGAAGATTTTTAGTGACAAGCGTATCAGTTGCTGAGGCCAACGCCATCTCCCACCCCTGTGCACCATCTGCCGAAAGTCTTGCCAGATAACTGAAGTCAACCCGCCCGTTCACCGTGGGAGGGTATTGTGTGGCGATGAGACGATCTGCAGAGGATCCCAACATGAAAATAAACAAACAACACATGACGAAAGTCTCGACGAACAGATATGACCTTTTATACACAAACCGGAGCAACACAAACGGCACTACACACAACAGCGCGACGAGAACAAACGATCCATAAACCCGAATCACACTGAGACCATGGAAGTCTACATAAAGACCGACTCGGCGGATACACGACACGACAAGAAGCGTATAGCAACCGATGAGAAGAAGATTGACGACACCATATGCCCTGGTCATCTTCCGTATATTGTTTCGCACGATGATTGCAAACGAAATCACTCCCAGCACCACGACCGATGCCACGATAAGCTCTACGAAGCCCTTGGTAACATATTCTGAAAACGTCTTCACGCCGTAGAGGTGAAGATCTGTTTCTTTTGCTACGCGTACAAATATGTATGGCCATTGGACGAGGATAAAAGTACCCAAGACCAGCGTCACCAGCCCACTCATGGTGAGAGAGATTTCGGGTGCATGAAACCGACCGATCATATCAGCCACCACTGACCCACGATGCTCGCGGATCTTTTGGACGAGGGCGTATGTGGGGAAGAGCAACATGCCCACAACCACACTTATCCCTATGCGGCCAGGGATTTCCATTAGAAATTCTTCAGGGACGATATCTTTTATTTTTTGATAGAAAATGGGATCGGCACTGAGAAGCATGATCAACAAGAAAACGACAGGGAGCGACAAGATCACCCCAAGCAAATACCGGGTAAAGCGTGAGCTGTGTGTGTGCAAAACAACCTCACCCAACTTGAGCTCAGAACTACGCGTCACACTCAGGAGAGCGGCGGCAAGATACGCCTTGACCCCCGTGTATGCCGCAAAACACAGCTCCATGAGCGTGCTCGGCTGGACAGCACTCGTCAGCACAAAAAGCGGAACAAGCACTACTGCTCCCCACCAAACAAAAACACTCACGGCCTTTGAAGCGACCAAGAGGGGGATCAGATGGGAAACAATCAGGGTAATCCCAAAAAGAGCAGACCACCTATTGATTATCCGCTCGTGCAGGTGTGTGGCCACCCAAAAAACCATGAACCCAAGAAGTGTCAAAAACGCAGGTAAAGGTCCTCCCGGGCGAAAGAAAAAAACATTGAGATAGACCGCAAACGACAAAATGACGAGGATCTGATTCATGGTCAATATACAAAACTGATAAACCCAAATCTACTCACATCAAGTCACCAAAGTATAGCATTTCACTGAAGTTTGAACCGAGTGAGCACGGGAAAATGGTCCGAAGCGCGATACTCATCTAGACGGTGGGATTTACTAGCAACGATATTTTTATATAGTACGAAATCAAACTTCCAGCGCAACTTCCAAAAAAGAAAATTCATCTTCCAGGTATAGAGGACACCTTCGGTAGCTTCGGAAAGTCCATGTGCTCGTGAGATTCTTTCGAGTCCGCGCTTTCGAAATGGATAATTAAAATCACCGAGTACGATGGCAGCATCCGTTGTATGTAGCTCAAGATCCTCAAACGTTTCCCGGAGTTGTTTGTTGCGCGCCTTGTTCGTCGCCACCAGTGCGGTGAGATGGAGGTTGTATATCGATATTTTATGCATCGAGTCTCTCATGATCAAGTCTGTGCGCAGAGCCGTACGTGGGCCCCGCCATGTGACGAGCGAAACAAGAAGCTCGTAGTAGGTGCGAGGAAGAAAAATACTTTTTGATCCCATCTGATAAAAACGATCAAGTCGATAAAACGTCGCCAGCCCAAACGTTTTCCCCATCCGATAAAATGAGTTTGACGTAGCCGCCAGGACATATCCTGGAAAAAGTGGCTCATAGAGGTGTCTTTTGCCGAGGTTGACCTCCTGCAGACAAATCACATCAGGAGAATATTTTTTGACGATACGCTCGACATCCAGGAGCGCTCGATTGAACTGCACATTGTAGGTGACAAGAGAAAAAGGGACCCCACTTGAACTTGGGTTTGGTTGTGTAATCATGTTTTTTGCAGGAGAGATCGGGTAACGGTCTTGTACACCTCTACCTGAGGTTGATCAAATGCATTGACCTCCATGTGGCGCCCCAACATCATGGTCCACAGCATCGCCGTTTGCATCCAGGCACCGACACTTTCTGTTGAGAGTGTAGACAGGTGAAAAGCATTGTATAGGCGGCCCATCTTGGTATATGCCTCGCAGGTGCCCTCATAGATCGCCCGGTGGATCGTGCCCAGATTTTTGCCACCGAGATTTCCCACCAGCCCAATCGTAGGTTTTTGAGCGATGACGCAGTTCGTCTCTTGGGTGACCCAGACAAATGTGGTAAATCTATTGTTTGGTCCTCCCAGATAGAGCTGAGCGACTGAGTGCAGATCGGTAGAGCCGATAGACACGGTCGGAAGGAGCCCCCGGCCCCCTTTTCCCAGACTTTCAGCAAGGAGCTGGCGATACCATTTACCCAACGTTTCTAAGCGCGGATCAAAGAGGAAAAGATCATGGATCGCTAGTCCTGCATCTTGAGCGTGTGCCAGGTCGACGTATGATCCGTGTGCCGCCGAAGTGGGTGATTTCATGTCTGCGATCGCAGCCTGTGCGCCGTGCACCAGTCCGTCTACATCAACCCCCAAACACACAAGTGGAAAGATCCCAACCGCAGAAAACACACTATATCTCCCCCCCACCTGCTTGGGGAGTGTGAGGACATGGTAGGCATGTGTAGTCGCATGATCATAAAACGCACTGGCAAGATCAGTGATCGCTACGATACGCCCACTGATCGACCCAAATTTTGTCTCGAGCTTTTGAATCAGGATGTTTGCATTCGCCATCGTCTCGGTCGTATTTCCCGATTTACTCACGATACAGACCACTATCTCATCGAGATGAGACGTGTTCGCAAGCAGATAGTCACCTATATGCTGTGTCGTCGCATCATGTGTCGTGTCGAGAGAGTAGAGTCGAGGGCGATGGTCAGACCGTCCATACAGGTCATCTAGACCATACAACGCATCATACACAGCAAGTGTGCCGAGGTTTGACCCGCCGATCCCGACCACCACCACATGTTTCAAGCGATGCGAACCAGACAGTTTTTGATACAGATCCCGTGACTGCCTGATGATCTCGCTGTCATAGGGTAGGGCGACGGAACACTCTGGTTGAGCGTACTCCATGTCGTGAGCCACCTCAAGAAGCCTATCGATATATTTCTGCTCATCAGCACTGGTCGCCACTCTACTGGTTGCGGGTGAAAAGGCAAGTGGGGGAGGCGTCATAGTTACTATTCCATCGTAGCGAAAGAGTCTGTATAATGCAACGCACGAAGGAATGCATGCCATGAAACACCTCAACTTAGTTGCGCGTCTTTTACGCACAAACCAGTGGGTCAAAAACACCGTGGTTTTCGTCGCCATCATCTTCTCCGGCAAACTTTTCGAGCTACCCACTCTGAGCGCCACGATACTTGCGTGTATCATCTTTTGTTTGCTTTCCTCAGGACTCTACATCATCAACGACATACTAGACTCACCTGCCGATCGCCGACATCCGATCAAAAAACTTCGACCGATCGCGTCGGGTGAAGTGAGTAGCTCACGTGCGATCTATATCGCCATAGGACTCATTTGCGCCGCACTTGGTCTTGCGCTTTATTTTTCGCCGTCACTTTTTCTGCTATGTATACTTTTTATAGGGCTTCACATAGCCTACTCGACGATACTCAAATCATATGCTGTCATCGATATTTTTGCGATATCTTTCTCTTTCATGATCCGTGCGTTTGCAGGTGAAGTCGTATCGGGATTTCATATCCCAGTTTGGCTCCGACTCACCATCTTTTTCATGTCGCTTTTCATCGCCGCTATCAAGCGCAATGCCGAGCTAGCGATCTCAGGACCCGAGACACGTCAGACGCTCGCCAAGTACAACAAACACTTCCTCGACTTTCTCACCTATACCTTCGCGACTGCCACAATCATCGCCTACAGTCTCTATGCGTACAATATATATGACAATATCGTACCCTCACCCCAAGGGTACAGCTTCCTCAGACAAATCATCAGCGATTTCAATCCCGGGACCGAAAATCGCAAGCTCATGACCGCCACCATCCCCATCGTCGTTTATGCGATCGCACGTTATGGGCAGCTTTTTTACACGCGCATCGAGGGCGAGCGACCTGAAAAGATCGTCATCTCAGACATGCCTCTTTTGGGTGCGATGATGATCTGGGGAGCCATGGTGATCTCACTCATCTACTTGCTCTAGTTGATAACGGAGAGAGCGCTACATGAAGCATGAACCGTGAAACATGGAGCATGAACGATAAACCATGGAACATGATTGTGGCTTCGCTTGACTCCCTGAACCCCGAAGGGGCCGCATTGCGGCTCGATTCAGGGTCCATGGATGAAACAGTACATGGTTCCCGAAACAAGTTCGGGAAATCAATTCATGATGTGGGATTATGCTTGATTCCCTGGCCCCGTATCGTTGTACGGGGTAAACTCCTGCCAGGGTCCATGGATGAAACAGTGCGTGGTTCCTGAGCTAAACTCAGGAAGTCAAACTCTTTCCTGAATCCCTGAACTTGGTTCAGGGTCCATATCTCAACTTGTCATCCTCGCCCCGTATCATTGTACGGGGTAAATTCCAGCGAGGATCTCTGTTTGAATCTCTAGATTCCCTTTTTCAAGGGAATGACAACGAAACACTATTCATAAATAGTGTGGCTTGCAACTCGCAGCTTTCCTAACCTTACAACTTGATAACCTGATAACTTTATAACATGTTTTCGTCCATGACCCACTTTGACCTCTTGATATCTCGGTGAGACTTTTTCATACTGTGCTCG
>CAZJWN010000037.1:1221-7605 GCA_964550105.1 uncultured Gammaproteobacteria bacterium | reverse complement strand
GCGATCTTTGCAGCACTTGCAACTTCTGGTTTGATGGCTTCCGAAGAGGCAGATTGCACTTTGGCAATCAGGCCAGCTCGGGACTTGTCATCAAGGGGGATAAGCTCGACTTTTCCGTCCTTGGTGCTTATTTTGAACTGAGCATTTCCCACGATGACATACCCACCATCGATGGTACCGGGATCATAATTGTCTGTGTTTGACTGAGGGACTGGGCGCCCATCTTGGTCAAGAAGCCTCACGCTACCCGGGCCTTGGTGACCTGTTATGGTGACCAGTCTGCCTGAGTTTTCGATCTTAAACTGAGCAACAATGCTCAAGTCACGGGCTGTCGCATTTTCTCCTGCCCTTGCGGGATCATAGATCACGACACTATCACCTCGATTAAGTTCTGTGGATACACCTCCCCCATCTTCCGGCTTTATCTGGACTGGAAACTCAGTATCATCCCATTCAACTGTTTTGGAAAAGACAAAACTTTGTCTAGGGTCGCTTATCGCAGTGGTGATTTGTTGCGCCACCTGAGGCGTCAGACAATCACCACCAGCTCTGACCAATATGACTCCAGTATCGATGAACTCTTCTCGTGCACTCACGAAATTGAGACCACTTGATGCAACACAGGGGATGCGCTCAACATCGATGGTTTTGGCTGTGTCCTGCACATTCGCTCCACGTGCGATCTCGACGGGTGGATCAACGCGCACATCCCTCGCATTGAGGATATCAGCGGGTACATACAGCACTTCAGATGAGGTGGTGATCTTGAGACCTGATCCAGATTTTTCGATACTTCCCTCGTACGCTCGAGGACCATCGGGCGTATCCACAATCAGTCGATGCACCGTGCCGGGGGGAGACTCGTCAACTACAGCGACTATAGCTGATCTCCGCCCCTCCCCCACATCCGTCAAAGTAGTTTTGAATGCACCGATCATCTGGGCAAATTGATCTGAGGCTCGTTGTGCCTGGATCACCATATCTTCTCCTCCGCCATCTGCAGCTTTCAAGGCGAGTTGACGTACATATTCTGCCTGACCACGGAGCTCTTGAGGTACTTTGTCAAGTGAAGGTAAAGATTCCTGAACTCGTGCGAGGACAGGGAAGTCGTTTGGGACGACGCCTGTTTCTGTGAGTGTTTGTAGGGCTTGTCTTGCTACTTCTGGCTTGATTATCACATCGTCTCCACTGGGTCGAGCAACTGGTGAGTATTCGACCTTTCCTGTCTCAGGATGCAAGACAAAATCTTGTGGCTGAACTACCACACCTTTTGCTTGAAGATCAGCAACCAAGGGCGCAAGGGATGCGCGGATGTTGGCTTTGAACTCCGCTGTACCCTCGGTGATATCAGAGAGTCGGACTGGTTGGGCGGGTGCTTGCGCTTGCTGATTTTGATCCCCTGCAGATTTGGCAAGTTGTTGTGCGTTATTTTTATTTTCGCTATCGGGTTTTGCCTTTGGTGGTTCGGGCGGTTTGAAGATCTCAGCAAGATTTGGCGTTCTAAAGACCGCGCGATCGATACCAGTCAGTTTCTCAAACGCAGTAGCTACTTTACCTTTGGGAGAGGTCACCAGATCTGTGTCAACCTTGAGTCCATCTACGATTTGATCTGTGATAGCCTTGGCCTGGATATCCGCTCCTTTCCCTGATGCTGTGTCTCCCCCGGTGAGCACAGAGAGTTTGTCTTTGATGGTCTCTTGGACTGCTTCCCTGACAGCGCGAGGATCGAAAGTAGCAGCTGAATCTTGGCGCATGCTATCAGCTTTTTTACCAGCTGCAGAGACTGCTTCGGCAACTACTTTGGCCTGCTCATCCGTATATCCTAGTCCATGAGCGTAGTTGATCGCGGCGACATCTGCTTTGATCGCAGAGATATGCTCAGTCACCCGCTCAGCATATTTATCAGGTGTGATTGACTTGCTGTCTACCTCGGAACGGGCACGCTCTTGTGCGACCCGTACGACAGCTTGGTCTGCTGACTCGCCTGGCTGTACTTTGACCTCATCGGCGCGGGCATTGGATGCTCCAAATATTGGATTGACTGCTGAGACGACACGGGCACTCGCCACGCGTTGATACTCGGCTGCGAACTTTTCAGCTGGACCTTTATACCCTGATTTTACTGCGTCAGCGTAGGCGTTCTCAGGTGGTATCAGCTTGGCAACTGAAGCCATTTTCGACGAGCCACCTCTTTGACTGGATGCGATTGCGATCGTGTCCGGGATTTGAGTCTTGACGATGTTTTGGAGGATTGAGGCATTTTTGGTTGCGGCTCTTCCTGAGGGAGTGATGTTGCTGGCGAGCCTACCAAGACCAGATACTCCTTTGTTGAATACCTTCATACCCGTCATGAGCGAGAAGCCAGTGGTAGCTCCCTGATAACATCCTTGGAGACCTGCACGTACGGTATCACCATCTTGGAGTATCTGGCCCTGATCATCAGCATTCAATAGCCCCGCATCGACACAGCCAGCTGCGGCACCCCAAACAACACCGGTCTGATCAAGCGCTGTCCCAAATCGTCCGACTGCTCGTAAGCCATTTGCCACACCACGTGATGCTTGGTAACTCGCCACCTCAGTGACTCCGCGAGTCGCAGCTCTGAAACCTTGCTCTTTGACTACGCCAAAGAATCCTTTTTCGACTACTTCAGCACCCGCTTTTTTCAATGTGGCTTTTGCAGCACCTTTCACACCCGAGGTGACCAGGCTCGCCCCGCCAAGACTCATGAAGTCGCCAACCACCAGAGCAGTATCTACTAAAGGTTTGGAAGTAGCAGCGAGGTGACATCCAGTAAAATCACCTTGGGACATCTTGCCAGTTGCGTACTTGGCATTGCAGTCGCTCCCCTTCATCACCGCATCGATACCACTATTTGAGACATTGTCGCCATTGTTCCACAAGCTAAATGCTCCAAATGTGCGAGTGACTGCAGCCAGCCCCTCACAAGTGTACCCTTCGATGTAGTAGTCGCTCAGCTTCCCTGCATAACACTGACTGATGATAAACTCGCCCTTGGTCCGTGAATCCATGCTATCGGTCAACTCTCTGAGCCTTGCGAACTTTTGGTCCTTGGTCAGACCAAAGGTATTTTTAAACTCAAATTCAAGTTTAGCAAGCTCACGTTCTGAGACTTTGGACCTGACATATGCTGCGTGATCTGTATCAGGGTCCAGGACCATTACTGCACCACCGAGGACATTGCCGACGATGGGGATCTTGAAAACAAAGCTCCCTTTTGTTTTGTTAGTATTTTCTGCATTGAGCATCAGCGACTCTTCTGAGACGCATTTGCCGGCATGACAGCGTAATCCTACGTATTCGCCGTTTGGCCCGATTACACAGTTTGACTTGAGCCCGCCCCGACCTAATTCAACCGCCAAACCAATAGGAGTCACTCCCTTGGTATCTTCACCAACGGTACATGAGGCGCCAAGCCTCGCATTAGGGCCCTCAAGATCTCGAACGCACATCCCTAGACAGTCCATGCCAGGTATCTCACGGTTTTTGGCAAGTTGGTTCGTATCGATGACTCGCTGGGGTGGGAGACAATATCCACCACTTGCACGACACGCAGCTCCGGGGATGCCATTGCTGCTATCAGACGTTGACTCTGGTGGCGCAAGCCCTGCCTGCTTTAAACAATATTTCATCTGGGTACGGAAGTAGGAGTTGCTCGCGGGATCTACACACGAGTAACATGTGCCAAACATGACAAAGTAGGTATCAGGCGCGGTACATTGCGCTCTGATATTTGCTGAATCGGCCATGATCGCTGCGGTTCCTTCATCACCAACCAGTCTCGTATTGAGACTCGAGGTGAGCGGATTCGGCGAGAGATTTGCAGCAAAAGCTCGTTTCCCACCATCAGTGAGCCGACATGTCCCTTCTTTGCAGGTGAGCCCCGTGCGCGCACATCCCCATGACGAATCAGCATTGAAGATGCGATCGATACCAGAGAATCGGCTCCCCGTCGACTCACATGGCCCACCCAACTCTCCTTCTTTTGGCTTCCCATCTTTATCAAGTGTTTTGAAAAGCCGAGAGTAGTTTGTTTCGAGATCTTCTTGACTCACACAGGTGAATTGCGACCCATTGTGAGCACATGCACCTCCTGAGGCGGTACATCCAGGGCAGAGATTTTGGAGTGCGCCTGAGAGATATTTTTCAGAGTCTTTTGTGAGATAGGTACCTAGATATGCCTCAACCTCTTCGGCAGACATCGATCGATTGGCGATTGCACGGATAACTGACTGTGATTGAGCGAGAGCGGCGCTAGCAACACACTTCTTTTTGCTGCTGTCACACGCAAGACCTGAAGCGCATGAAGTCCCACCTTCTCCATCTACATAGGCAGTGATCGAAGCACCATTTGAGGGATTGGCAAAGATTTTTTCGACACAACATGGCTGTTCTACCCCTCCGCAGCTTGCTGACATTGTAGAATCTTTTTTTATATACTGTGCGATTTCACTATTTTCAATGCACATGAGCTCCGGCTTCCATCCTCCTGGCTTCGTGGTCGTGATACAGGTTTTGCCCTCGCTCTGACAGTCTTTGCAGGCATTGGAAGCAGTCAAATCTGCTAGATCGCCCTTTTGAAGATCGCTGATACATCTGCGAAGCACTTCCGATGCATCCTCTGAACTTGATTGAATAGTACTTGCAAGCTTGGTCTGGCACATCGCCAAGACACTCGCCTCATAGTTCATCGGAGGAGGTGGTGAGTATGGACATCCCCACGACAGTGAGTAGATCGTCTCGAGGGGTCCTGACTGACATGATGCACCGGGACACTCAGCGTCACAGGATGTCTTGTCTTTGTATCGGTATATCCATGAGGTGGCGACCTCGTTGGTCAGGGCGTACTCTGCCTCCTGCTTGCGCTGGAGATTGAGGATACCATGACCGTATGAGATCTTCATCGTAAACTTTTCCCCTGTTCGCTCATCTTCACGCTCCATAGTCACGCCGTCGCGCATCGCCGTACACATGAACCCGCCAGCAGCACAGTACTGACACCTTCCTTGACAATATGGCTGGTTTTCACACAACGTGAATGTATTAAACTGACAGTAGCCTGCATTTTGGGCATTTTTCTGATCATCTGCAAATGCTTTCTCAGCTTGTGATTGACGATATTTTTCATACTCGATGCTGGCTATCAGATCAGGGTTTGTGCCCTTGATGCGACACTCGTAGGAAGGTATACTGCTGAGTGAGACTGTGGCACACTCTCCTGTCGTACAGGTCGATCGGCAGTTGGCGAGCGATGGTTTGGAGTGACGATACTCCACTTCTTCTTTGCATCCCCATCCACCATAGGTACCTTGGGTGCAGGTATTGGAGGTACAAACATTGACTCCTACTTCGTTTCGGACACAGCCATTTGGCTTTCCTCGACAAGCAGCTTCACACGATATCTGTGTAGCATATGGATGACTCCACTCCTCCCTCTGTCTGGCTGCACTATAGGTGGCTTCACTTTGCGTATCTCCGACACATCGAAAGCCCCCGTTTGAACAAGCGTCTTTTTGACAACCTTGGCTACAGGAGCGACTGCAGTTGTCACGTGATGTATACACACAATATCTCGACTCAAAGTCTCTGGATGCATAGTCGTCATTGGGGATACATGAGTAGGTCGTCATATTGCGATCATGTGAATCTTCACCATGTTTTGATACACATCTCCCTAACTTTCGTGAACGGTTTGCAGGATCAGGGATTTCACATTTTGATTTACAATCACTTTCTGATGAGTAGGTATCTGCGG
Organism: uncultured Gammaproteobacteria bacterium; assembly: GCA_964550105.1. Taxonomy (GTDB): domain Bacteria; phylum Patescibacteriota; class Microgenomatia; order UBA1406; family GWC2-37-13; genus JAGOLU01. Next base: position 1,829 of record CAZJWN010000037.1, on the reverse strand, counting down.
CAGATGCAAGAAATGTGCTTACTACTGGATCTACAGTCACCTTCGGCTTTGGTCTACAACAGTTCAGAGCAAAGCTACCAGATCCGCCACATCTACCTTCTGCTTGATCCATACTGTTTGATCCGCAGGTGCCATATACGCATTGTCCGGTACAACTCAGTGGTGGAGTCGGAGTAGGTACAGGGGGGAGACAGATGAAGTATGCAGTGCCACTCGAGGAAACCAGACCGCGAGACGCTTCGCCTGGATTGCATCCGCCCTGTCTCCAGATCGTCCCATCGTCTCTAACGATAAAGCTTGGCGCCGATGCTGATCCGCCATCACCTGGATTAGCACTGTCACCACAGGTCTCGTTGGCACTTGAGGTCGATATGATGCGCCCGGCTTGGCAAACGCTCGTAGAGACAACTCTATATCCGTTGGTGCACTCGCTCCGGGTAGTGATATCAGCAGTGCATTGAACTCGATTATCTTCTTCTTCCTGACTTGGTCTATAGCACTGCCCCGAGCTATTGCACTCTTGGCCGTCTCGACATCCGGGTGCACACCAGCCACCGCATCCATCAGGTCCGCAGGATTTGCCGCTACACCGCACCTGAGGATCACAA
>CAZJWN010000037.1:0-1121 GCA_964550105.1 uncultured Gammaproteobacteria bacterium | reverse complement strand
TGTGCAACTCTGATAGACTCACCTGAGATGAAGGTCAGTAGGTAGGTAGTCGCGCCAAGCGCCATCAAAAGAAAAGAAAAAGCTAGTTTTTCAGGTAGTCTAAACATGGTCGTTTAGACAAAGAAAAATATATGCGTAATCACCCAATCAGCGTAACATTTTTGAGGCTAGGACACAAGAGCAAATCGAACTAAAAAGCACCGAAATAGAAAGTAAAAACTATAGGCGGAAAATGAGCGTCAACAACCGGGTTTTTTTCATAAAAATATAGTTATCAACTGTGAGTTAATCATACTCTCCGTACTTCGCGGTCCATTGATTGAATAATGAAAAGTACTCTCCTTCACCGCCCTCAAAGAAGCGTATCACTTTTCTCATATCCTCAGACGATCCTCCGAGCTTTTTTTTAGCCACATCTTCTAAATGAAATATAATTCTTTGATTGAGATCATCAAGACAGTACTTGATTCCGTCAGGGCAATTTGAGCTCAATCTACCCAATACATCTCCACCAGAGATATTGTATCGATAGTACATATCTATGAGAGATAGGTGTCTGAGTGCGCGGAGTTTGCGGGGATGATCTGACATGGTTTGAATGTCACCAAGAGGAAAGCCTGATTCTTGCGCAAGCCACAGCATGGCATCTTGAGATACATGCGAGGGGTATGCAACCTGATTGGATGATTTGACTATATCACCCATGTTGTCAACGATACGCGCACGAGCGTCGTGTGTGCGTCCGATGACAAAACAAATGTGCTGAGATGACCTGTCTCGCATGGCTCTAGCAATGTTGTTCGTATGCATGCCTGGTGTAAGTTGTCCTACCGCCGAGTCAAAAAAAGAGAATACATCCAGGTTGTGACCATGAGAGTATTTACCAAACCACGATGTATCTCCGGCAGGTAAAACTGCATGTATCCTCACATTCTCTTTGCCCTGCCGAATCGAGGTGAGTGTCTGTCCGAGTAGTGAGAGATCAGGCAAGATAACTGGATTATGAACGAAAACAGGTCCATGTTGTGATTGTCTCACGATGTCTCCTGCAAATGCATCTAGATCCTGACTGATTCCTTGACGAAAATCACGTACATGCTCTGGCAACTCAAGTCTTGGTG
>CAZJWN010000036.1:0-7656 GCA_964550105.1 uncultured Gammaproteobacteria bacterium | reverse complement strand
GACGATGTGTAGCTCAGTTTTCCCATCGCCGCAGCGAGCATGACCGCCGAAGATGCCCCACATGTCTGATAGCAGTTTGGGGGATCAGGCTGGATACCATCATAAAATGTCCCGACTGGACACTGGGTAAAGTACGGCACTTCTATAGCATGCGACTGATATGTAGTTTGGGTCGTCGTACCAGATACGGGATCGGTGTAGCTCCTCGTCCATGATTGATATTCGGGAGTTGGAGTGGGGGTGCTCGTCGGCGCCTGGGTTGGGGCACTGCTTGCCCCGCTCTGCGGGGTGCTGACCTGTTGTGTTACCCACTCAACACACTGTGTTTGACCCGTTGGGACCTGAGTCGTTTTCATCCGAGTCTTCGTAACCGACTTCCAGCCATAGACAGGCACTTGTGATGTTGATGTGCGCGTCACTGCAGTTGTGATCCAATACTCTTCTCGGATATTTTGCATCGTCGTGTTGATACACGTGGCTGTGTAGGCGACCGTACGGGTCGCCCACTCGACCCAGGTGATCACCTCTGACACCCATCGGGTTACTGAACAAGTGATGATCTCCCACCAGTTGCCCGAACATACTTTTCTCGTGACAACGGCGCTTCTGGTGATCTGGTATTGCTCTTGTCTGTATTGTGTACATGCGTATGTTTGGGTGATCGGACGGGTTACCCATCGACTCACGAGTTGAGGCACATATTCGGTCCAGCTTGATGTCTGGCTCTCATATCGCACGATCCCCCACTCATAATCTGTGTATGACTCGGGTACTTGTACTGTTTGCATGACGGGTGATGATCGTGAGCACGTGCGTACCGTTTGAGTCGTCGACCCAAGCACTTCACCGATGAAGATGGGGGTAACCGTAGGGGTGGGAGTAGGACGTGCCGCGTCTGACGCGGTTGACGTAGTATTGGGTGATATCGGTGCGATATAAATCGGGGTTAATGTGGGCGACCTCGTCGTAGTAGGAGTAGGTGTGGCTTGCCCGAGGTTGTCTACCCCACTCTGTGTGGTGCTTGCCCCGCTCTGCGGGGTGGGTGTCCATGTCGGTGTGTCAGTCAGAGTAGGTGTCGATGAAGTCGCTTGTTCATCCAGCTGTGTATATGTTGGCGAAGGAGTTGCGCTCGGGGTGATACTCGCCGTATTTGGCATGGCGCTAGCTGCGTTTGACGCGGTGGGCGTGGCTTGCCCGCCTATCTCTGGGCTGCTTGCCCCGCTCTGCGGGGATGGCGTGGCTTGCCCGCCTAACTGCGTAGCTGTTGGCGTGGGTGTCCATGTCGGAGTCATGGTTGGCGTTGAAGTATAAGTCGGCAGAAGCGTGATGGCTGGAGTCAGAGTCACGATGGGCGCTGGTATCGTCTGCCCGCCGTTGACCCGTAGGTATCCCTCTCCGACGTGATATCCGTTATCCCTGCAATCTGTGTCATATATAAAGGATATTTTGTATCGGCCAGCAGGTGACATAAGCTCTGGCAACAGCTCACTGATCCTGATGGCCCCCACTATCGCATCATTACACATGGGCATGGTATGAACCGTAGATATTCTCGCTATATTGGCAGGTCGGTCTATGGCAGTGACCTCTATGTTCAGCCGTCTACCTACTACTAGGACATAGCCCACCGACCAACTGCCTTCGAAAATCACCTCAGCCCCATTCCCCACCTCGATGTACTGGTCGTACCGCACTTCTGGAGGTGTAGGAGTGGTAGTGGTCCATGTATAAATGAATGAATGGTGAACTTTCGTAGTTCCAGGATTTGGTACAAGCGTTGGGAGACCTTGCATAGGGCCAAGACCAAAAAACTGAGCTTGTGCACCCGTAGGTAAAATCATCCGTGAGATAAAGAGAGCGGAAAAAAGAAGAACCCAGATGATCTGTAGTATGGTGATGGAGTTGGCGAGTCGCGTCCCCCTCATGTGACCCATTCTGGTGCAGATGATACAGGGTATGATCTATTTTGCAACAGTAAATATGAGTAGCGATCGGATATCTATGCTTTGATATAGATTGGGCGGATGAGTTTGACTCCGAGACTGGCCATTTTGTATCCCACATTCAGTAGGAAACTAGCAAGAAACATATACGCACCTATATTTGATACTTCATTGACCATCGTGCTGGGCAATATCTCTGTCGGCGTACTTGGCAAACTACCAATTTGCGTGATGTCGATATTATTGTCTTTCATGATCTTTTTGACACCTTCACTCATGGGCACGCTCGAAGACAGCTTCGAAAGATCGAGCTTGATTCCTTCGAAGTTGAAAAGCCGAGGAGGCTCCGCTTGCTTGGTGAATACTCGAAATGTGTATTGCACATTGCCAGCGATGATCAAAAATCCCATCAAGAGGCATACGTATCCTAGTATCGTGTGCAGACCTCCGCTACTCCCTTTTGATTTGTCAATCAACACATGCGGTGAAAGCGTCTTGTCTAGGTGAGGAGCATCAAATGTACCCTTGGGGATTTGAGAATAATTAGCTGTTTCCATAGTGGCTTGCATTCATCATACAGAGATCCTTTTCAATTCTCAATTATTAATGATTAATGAGTATACTTTCCCTCGCATGAAGTATTCCCCCGCTCCCGATATCAAGGCGCGCATCGATATCCTGATCCCTCAGATTCAGTTCACTCACGTGATACCTGATCGGATATTTTGTATCCGGAGTTTTGATGCAAAAACGCGGGCGATCGCTCGAATTTGGGGCTTTAGCAAGATCTTTCACGAGGTCGCTGGATTGCCAGTCACCTATATCATCGAAGTCGTGCATAAAAGGTATGACAAGCTTGATGAGCGGGAAAAGCTCAAGGTTTTGGTCCACGAACTGATGCATATTCCGATGAACTTTTCTGGCGCATTGCGCTCGCACAAGGGCAATGGTTTTGTGATCAATGATCGTGAGGTAGAAAAAATCTGTAGACAATACGGAGTGTAGACGAATCAAGATGTAGAAATTAGTTGATAATAGATAGTTGATAACTGATAGCGCGGCAAGAATAATGGGTCATGAAATATAGATGTGTTTGACTCTCTGAACCCCGAAGTGGCTACCTCGTGGCTGGCTTGCCGCGCTTATGCGGGGATTCAGAGTCCATGGGAGTAAAACTACATGGTTCCTGATCGTCATCAGGCACCGTCCCGACACTGTCCGTAGGACTATGTCCAGAGGAGGTCTATGCCCGAGGGGAAATCAGCACGGAGCCTTGGTTCCTAAAACAAGTTCAGGAAATGAATCCGGAGAGGCTCGCTCGTAGCTTCTTTGGTTTGTAGCTGCTTGTTACTTCTACCTGCAGCACATATACTACGGAGATATGTACTATGCGAAATCCGTTCATGAAGTGGCGAAAGAGCTTGATACTACGTTGGGGGTTGGCCTCGCCTACTCGACTGCAACAGATAGATTGACCAAGAATGGGTACAACGAGTTGCCAGAGCCTGTCAAAGAATCTCTTATCCTCAAATTCCTCAGTGAGTTCGCTGATCCGCTCGTCATCTTGCTCATAGTCGCGTCCGCAGTCTCATTTTTTCTCGGCGAAGGAATCGATGCTATCGCCATCATCGTCATCGTCATCATCAATGCGATCATCGGGTTCTCACAGGAATACAAGGCAGAAAAAGCGATCGAGGCCCTCAAAAAAATGTCGTCATCCTTCACCAAGGTCGTCCGAGATGGCAAAATGCACAAGATCACCACCCGAGATGTAGCACTCGGCGACGTCATTGTACTCGGCGCCGGCGATCGGGTGCCTGCTGATGCTCGTATCGTCGAGTGTGCCAATCTTGAAGTATCTGAGGCTATCCTCACGGGTGAGTCAATGGCTGTGAAAAAAACAATCGAAACCATCAGCCAGGTCGGTATAGCACTCGGTGACCAAAAAAACATGGTTTTCAAGGACACCGTGGTGACATTTGGCCGTGCGCATGCGATCGTGACTGCAACGGGCACCCAAACTGAGGTAGGCAAAATCTCTACTCTCCTCAGAGATGAAACGTCGGGTGAAACACCCTTGCAAAAAGAAATCGGCAAAATCGGCAAAAATCTCAGTGTCGCTGCGCTTGGCATCATCGCCCTCATTTTTGGTATAGAGATCTTCCTTGAGCAGGCTGAGCTCAAGGTTGCATTTTTGAGCTCAGTGAGTCTGGCCGTTGCGGCGATCCCCGAAGGGTTGCCTGCCGTGATCACGATCGTTCTCGCTGTAGGAGTGACTCGTCTCGCTGCAAAGCGAGTCATCATCCGCAAACTACCTGCTGTTGAAACATTGGGGGCAACGACGCATATCCTCACTGACAAGACAGGTACACTGACCCAAAATCGGATGGTTGTGTCAAATATATATTTACCAGATGGCTCTGAGCTAAAGGTTGATGGTAAAGGGTATGAGCCACAGGGCTCGTTTACCGATATGCATGGTAATACAGTCGATCCGTCAGGAAATACTGATCTACACGATGTTCTCACGTTGGGATCGTTGTGCAACGATGCCGTGCTAAACCAAGATATCCAGAAAAACAAATGGGACATAGTCGGAGATATCACTGAGGGTGCGCTCATCGTAGCTGCTGTCAAAGCAGGTATCGATCAGGGGAATCTGAAAGCAGATCATAGGCGTATCTATGAGATTCCGTTCTCTTCTGATACCAAGACGATGACGACGGTGCATACGGGCGATCTGCACTCGCCCACCACCAACATGATCACTGTGGTCATGAAAGGGGCGCCTGAATCAGTCCTCACTTCGTGTGTGCTTTCCGCCCAAGACCATCAGAAAGTCGCCAGAAAGATTGATGAGTACGCATCTACCGGGCTCAGGAGTCTTGGTTTTGCGTATAAGTGCATGAGTCTGCAGGAGTACGAGAATATTCCTGAAAACCAGAAGGATGCAGTACTCACTTCTCACATGACATTTGTCGGTATCATGGCCCAAAAAGACCCTTTGCGTCTGGATGTGAAACTCGTCGTTTCTGAGGCACTAAGTGCAGGTATTACTACCGTCATGGTGACGGGCGACCACAAACTCACGGCATTTTCTATCGCCAAAGAGCTTGGTATCGCACACGTGATCGGTGATGCCATGACTGGTGAGGATCTTGCGGCTCTCTCCCCCAGTGAGTTTGATAGGATCGTGATCACAAAGCGAGTATTTGCTCGAGTATCACCCGAACAAAAACTCATGCTGGTAAAAGCTTTCAAAAAGGCTGGAAATATTGTGGCAGTGACGGGTGACGGGGTCAATGATGCTCCAGCGATAAAAGCAGCAGATATCGGTATATCTATGGGTATTGAGGGTACTGATGTCTCAAAAGAAGCTTCTGACATGATACTCCAAGATGACAACTTTTCTGCGATTGTATCGGCGATCAGAGAAGGCCGAGTTGTCTTTGATAATCTAGTCAAGGTCATCAGGTACCTCGTGTCATGCAACATGTCGGAGATCATGATCATTCTTTTGTCTGTGCTGATGGGCTATCCACTCCCGCTGCTTCCTATCCACCTGCTTTGGATCAACCTCGTCACTGATGGCTTCCCTTCACTTGCTCTTGGTATGGAACCAGGTGAAAAGGACATCATGAAGCGCAAACCCCGGAGATTATCTGAGGGTATCCTCACTTCACATCGGTGGATGTTCATCATACTTGAGGGCGCCATCATGGGAACCGTCGCTTTTGTTGCATTTCGTATATCTTATGCCCAGTATGGCATCGATGTGGCTCGGACAGTCACTTTTTTGACGCTGAACTGCGCTCAGCTCATCCACGCACTCAATACGCGATCTGAGAGAAAGTCTCTCTTTCAGATGAATATATGGGGCAACAAACTTCTTTTAACAGTCTTTGTCATATCGATCATGGTGCAAATCCCCGTTCTATACAGTGCTTTTGGTGAAAAAATCTTTAAAGCTACCTACCTCAACTTCGATCAGATCATGCTCGTTGGGTCGCTTTCTTTGGTGCCTTTTATCTGCGTAGAAATCATCAAACTCGCAAGGCGAGCCAGAAATCGAAAGGTTGGCTCAGCTTTTTCCTGATGTATATACCTCAGCGGCAGCTGCAGGATCGAGATCTTCAGTCAGTCCATACAGGTCTTTTGCTTTTCCCTCTACCATGATGATTGGATTGCTGATACTTTTTTTGATTTGCTCCATCGTCATGCCTTCTTTGAGCATATATTTCACAAATGACAGCTGTGCAAATATATCCTTTCCCAGAGCCTTGGCGACGAAGTTATCCAGTTCGGCGATCCCCTCAAATGGACCCACCGAAAAATGCACTCCGTTGTTGGCGATGTCAACCTTGTCATATCCAAACTCAGCAGCACGCGCATACAACTCGCCACGGATCGATCCCGCGTTTGCCTTTTCGGGAAACGTCGATCCGATCATATCCCAACGCAATTTTTTCCACTCAGTCTTGCTATGACAGACCAAGAGGACGACCCGGCGATCAGGCAAAGTGAAGTACTCGAGCTGATGCGGGTGAAATCCATCCACGAGGAGAAAATCCTGACCACTGTAGGTGTATTTTTGGAAATAGAAACCGCTTTTTACCTTGAGTGATTTCTTGGTAAACCAAAAATCGTCGAGTGTCGTTGGGGTCATATCAGGAAACTGTTTCAGCGCCTCATGGCCTCCATAGATAGCAATTGTCGAGCAGTCCTCGCCAAGCAGCTCGGTCATTTTGGCCCGATCTGCTGCAGTCACCATCTGTGAAGCGGTATTTGAGACTAGATTGATGAAGCCATAGTGCTTAGCCATGATGCCTTTTTCGAGGATAAATTTCCCCCCAACGATAATCACTCCATCGACAGATACTCCAAACTCAACGAGTTTTGATGCCACCATGGTAACACGTTTCAAGTGATACGACTGATCGCCCATAAATATTTCGGGTTTGAGGAATATGAGAAATTCGTTAGCATCAGGAGTCCCAAAGATGGGCTCTTGAACGATAGTTTTATAATCGGTTTTGGCCACCTGGGCGACGAGTTTGGCAGGATCAAACATAAATTAGATTAATGAACAACTGACAATGAATAATAAATAATTACAAATCCTCGTTATCAATTGTCAACTATCAATTATCAACTAGATCACTATGTCTTCATGCGCAAACGGTCCGACGATCGCAAATCTCAGACCTTGAGGGATCACGATCTTTTCTGCTTGATTGATGATATCTTCGACGGTGACCGATAACATCTTTTGGATCGCTTCATCTACATCAGCCATTTTTTGTTCCAAAAGCATTTTATTGCCATACATCCCTGCAACCGACTGACTATCTTCGAGGCTCAGGAGCAATCTGCCCTTTGACATCGTCTTGACTCGGTCGAGTTCGACTTGAAGTTCTTTTTTGATTTTGTTCCCGTCGACGAGTTTCTCATGCTCGGCGATGATGAGCTTGATCGCCTCATTTACCGTATCCTTATCACAGCGGACTCCAGCTGAGGTGACGAGTGACCCGGTCTCAGCGTACATATCACGACTCGTGTTCACGTAGTAGCACAGTCCCCTCTTTTCTCTGATTTCCATAAAGAGTCGCGAGGACATGCCGCCGCCCAAAATCGCTGCAAGCAGTCCGAGCGTGTATTTATCCTCGTCCATGAATCCGTATGGGGTCGTGTACCCGAGGATAAAGTGAGCTTG
>CAZJWN010000035.1:3255-8075 GCA_964550105.1 uncultured Gammaproteobacteria bacterium | reverse complement strand
GATTGATTGTCACAGATGCTGAGGTGCACGACGAACACTTGAAGCATCCCGAGCCTCCCCCACACCCTGGTTTTCCACAGATATCGCTGGGACAGTACCCTGCGGGTTGGTTACAGTGCGTACTTTCAACACGATTGGGAGGCTCATTTATGCCTTTTGAGAGGTCTGCGCAAGGGAAAAACTCAACTTTCTTGTAATCACCACATAGGGGGGCAGGATTTGGATCAGTGAAAAATGTGTATTGTGGCGTTGGGCACTCGTGCCCACAAGTACACATGTTGCCTTCCAATTTGCATGTTGTGGCTTGAAAATTGGGGCCCGGGCAGTTGCGCTCGCGACACTCTGAGTTGCATGTCGAGCATGGGCAAACCGTCTTTGTGTGTCTATTGCAGCCCATGCCAGCGGGGCAATCGGGTGCAGACGGATCGCACGGTGCTCCCTGGTCTCCTCCACACCTGTACTCTACTTGTTCTATCATGTTGCACATACAGTCATTGCCACCTGTTCTGGGATATACTGGGGGTGGGGGTGTGGGGCCTGATGAATCACAAATTGTGGACGTAATGCTGCTTCCTGGACATTGACCAGGACCACACGAGTTGGGATTTTGTTGTGTACAGGTAGCGTTTAAGTCAACGATGCGCGTACACGGCTCACAAACATCTCCTCTGTCCTGGTCGCAAGTCTCCCCACACGATCCCCCTACTGGGCGCACATCCTGTACTGTAGATGTACAAAAACCGACAGGAATGCAGAATGCGTCAGCCCGACGAGTGAAAGACGCAACTACAAAGATCAAGATGGCGCATGTGAGAAGTTTCACCCAGGGGCTTAACATATGTGTTAAGCTCAGTATACCGGTTCAACCATCGAGGTTCAATAAATTCGTGGATTGGATACTTATCTTTTGACTGGAACAATCGTGAATAGATGCCATGTTGGATCGGGACTACCCATAAGAATGCGTCCCAGATCTAGTACTCCACCAACACCACCATTACGACACGCTACATTCCTATAAGCCCCGTTCAGCGCGCTATTTAAATAGTTTGTAACTACTACATCTGCTGGATGGTTGTTGTATCTTGGTGTATTTGATTCGCGAAGTATTTGTACCCCGTTGTAGTTCACAATCAATTCTCTAGTTGTCTCAGGTGTCCAGCATTTTTCCATCGTAAGAGGTAGCTGCCCTCCCGTGACACCGGCGATCCTCTGTTCTATCACGATGGGTTTATCAAGATCCAGATCTATTTCCGGTGGGGTTTTGAAATTAGGATCAATAAGCGTTTTGCCATCTGCGCTTCGCATCTTAACGCTCCCTCTGGTATCGGTTGTATAGCCGGGAACTTTGATTTGATGGGGGTATTTATTGGACCGGTATTCGTCAACCAACCGCTGTGCATCTTGCATGCTGCTTGGCAATTCATTTGTGGCCAAGATGGCGCGGGCAAGGTCGGCGCGCTTGACGAGTGCAGTAAGTTGGTCGCTTGTCAGCTTGGCCAATTCCGTACGTATACCGTCGCGGTATTGAGCATCTTTCCCGGTTGTATCAATAACAAATGCGTTTCGATCATCGAGCTTCAAGGTGATCACGTTTGGGTTTTTTGCTTGCTCAGCGAGATAGCGGGCCGTCTCTGCAGTTGCCTTGGCATCTACGGGCTTTAGTGCTGAGGGCATCGCATCTGGGACTGATGGTGTTTCTTTTGGTATCGGGGTACCTTCCGTTGGTCCCGAACTGCTTGGTGTGCTGGTGATTCCCGCTACAGCCGTTGGTTCACGAAGGACTACAACAGTGCCTGTTATGGGGGGAGTCTCAATATATCGACCTTGCTTCGGATCATAAACTGCCTTTTCTGTCGGTATCCATCTTGGTGGGACTCCATCCACTGTCTCAATATTTAGCACGGCAACTAGTCCACCTTGTGCGCTTTGTGCAACAAAAGCCCCTTGCTCTCTAAACATCCCCACACTTGCAACCCGCTCAACCCCCAGCCCGAGCTGTGATGCAACTAACCTTGGAGTGAGTATAAATGCTGATGGATTGTCAGCTTGGGTACTATCAATCAAAAGTGCTCCGGTTTTGGGATCACGTTCGGTCTCATATGTATACCCTATAAGCGCCCCTTTGTTTGGACCTTCGTTTATAACACCATACGAATATGTTGATCCAATCACCACTCTTCCCTCTCTTAACTCTGTTGATGTTTGTATTGTGACTCCAGGATAGGTGACCGTACCGTCAGCTAGTCGAACTGGAGCAACTAAGTTGTTTGACTTTGCGAGTGCTTCGGTAAGTGCACGAGCCGAGACGTCGTCCGTGCGCCGGAAAAACGCCGCTTGTTCGGCTGAAGAAATCAGCCTACCAGAAAAGCTCGGCGTGGGTGTTACCCGAACCTCTGCGGGGGGAGTCACAGTCGGTGGGATCTCTGTCGCTGTGGGTGGGATTACTATCGCTGTGGCCTCAATAGTTGGTTCATTAGTGGGTGTAGCAGGGGCATACAATGTGACAACAGGAGTTTCGGGCACCCTAGCACTTGCACCCGTGCATCCTGCCAAAAGTGAGACTGTGGCTGTAGCTGCAGCAGCTCTGCCCAAACTGTCAAATCGTGGTATCAATTCTCTTGCACTGTCCCAAGCGGCAGTCACCGCATCGCGAATGTTTCGTGGCGCTTCGTCTGCCCATTTGACGAAATCATGTACTTTTACCGCTAATTTCTCTCCGGGGGTGAGTTGGGGCATAGTTTGAGCTTCACGTTCAGCTTCAAGTTGAGCGGCATATGCTCGGGTTGGGATGAGACTACCTTCCATCCCAGCGGGAAGGACCGCATTTAGCGTCACATAATCACCCCCGTGCTTCTCTCTATACTGCCCAGGACCCACTAAAACGTGTTTAAGTGGGTCAAGCCACTTTCCGTTTCCGGCTGCATACACAAGCCCGCTGACTGTTGATGGGTGATCAGGGCCGAGAGGGGTGGCAGATAGTATAAAAGGATCGAGGAGATCTGCGCCTTCTAGCGCAGTATGCTGAGCCTGAAATGTGGGTCGAACTTCACTCATAACTTATAGTATTGTATACTAGTTAAAGTTGCGTGTCAAGTTAAAAAATGGGTTCATTTATCGGTCAGCTTATGCACGCAAAACACAATTTATCTTATAACACGACCAGTTTACTGATCGTATTTTGCTCTGTCAAGCTCTATATATAGGGTTCAGGTCACGTGCCAAATACTATATGGGATATTTGCGAGTTGAGAGTTGACAGCTGATAACACAGTGCGAAGAATGTAGAACATAGAGCGCGGAATTAAAGATAAAACAGTCGTCAGGTCATCCCGCAGAGCGGGACAGGCTCAGTTGAAGGTTATAAAGTTGTCCCGCCAACAGCTACGCAGTTAGGCGGGCGAGCAGGTCGTCAAGCAGACCCGCGTTCCATGTTTTATGTTTCATGGTTCATGGTTTATGTTGCGCTCGTCATTTCTTCATCTTTTCCCGCACTTCTTTCACGATGGTCTGGCGGAGCTTGTCATCCGTCATGAGGATGTCTTTGAGCGTGTCTTTGCCCTGGGCGAGGGTTTTGTCGCCGTGCTTGAGAAATGCTCCTGCTTTGACGATGATCCCCTCTGCGATCGCCGTGTCAATCAGTGCCTCGAGACGGTCGATGCCAGTGGCGTTGATGGTAAACTCAGCCTCGCGGAACGGAGGCGAGACTTTGTTTTTCACCACTTTGACGCGGACGCGAGAGCCGACGACGACACTGTCTTTTTTCAATGTCTCGATCTTGCGCACATCCATGCGAATCGAAGCATAAAACTTCATCGCGAGTCCGCCGGGGGTAGTCTCGGGGTTGCCAAACATGATGCCGATTTTGAGACGGAGCTGATTCGTGAAGATGATCGTGCACTTGGACTTAGATACAACGGCGGTGAGCTTGCGGAGTGCCTGAGACATGAGGCGCGCCTGCATACCCATGACCGAGTCCCCCATCTCTCCTTCGATTTCAGCCTTTGGAGTCAAAGCAGCGACTGAGTCTACGACGATGAGATCAACACCACTCGAGCGCACGAGTGTCTCGACGATCTCAAGTGCCTGCTCACCGGTGTCTGGTTGTGATACGAGTAGGTCCTCGAGCTTCACACCCAAGACCTGGGCCCAGCGTGGATCGAGCGCATGCTCAGCGTCGATAAAGGCGGCAATGCCGCCGGATTTTTGCATTTCAGCGATGATGGAGAGACAGACGGTGGTTTTACCTGAGGCTTCAGGACCGTATATTTCCACAATGCGGCCTTTGGGGATGCCACCGACACCGAGCGCACTATCAAGGGGCATGATGCCAGTCGGGATGACTTCGATGGCCTCGACCGGTGCGTCTCCGAGGCGCATGATCGAGCCTTTGCCAAACTGCTTTTGGATCGCTTCGAGGGCTGAGGTCACAGCCATATGTCGGGGGTCTTTGGCGTCTTTGATGGTGGTCATAGAGATGAGAAAGAATAATTGACGAGTGAAATACGAACGAGCACAGTATGAAAAAGTCTCACCGAGATATCAAGAGGTCAAAGTGGGTCATGCAGAAAAAGAGTCTAAAAGTCGTCCCGCCAACAGCTTCGCAGTTAGGCGCCGCGCCTGCAACGCTTTTGCGTAAGCAATGCGGGCAGGGGCAAGCAGGTCAAAAGTCAAAGGTCATCAAGTCATCAACCAGCACGTCATCCTTCCCAGCGGGAAGGGGGACCAGCCGTTTTAGGCTGGGGAAAGGGGTTATATAGATGATTCCGTATACTTACTCGAGTCTAAAGTACAATACTCGTATGAAACTTGCGATCGTC
>CAZJWN010000035.1:1194-3245 GCA_964550105.1 uncultured Gammaproteobacteria bacterium | reverse complement strand
TCTCGAGCTTTTCGAGAGATCCATTACTCATTTTGACTCCCTGAACTTGCTTCAGGGTCCATAAATTATAAAAGGGCACTTGGTTCCTGAGCTGAACTCAGGAAATCAAATGCATATGCGATCACTTACGTTACCGTCATGGTGAGCTTGACGAATCCATGGCGTAAGTTGAGAGTCACCCATTCGTCGGGCTCAGGGTGACAAGACAATTGAACAATCTAAGAAAGGTATTACCTATTTAGACCGTGAAGTACAATACTCGTATGAAACTTGCGATCGTCTACGACTGGGTTGACAAGGTAGGTGGAGCAGAGCGGATCCTATCAGCTTTATACGAACTATATCCCCATGCGGACTGGTATACCTCAGCAGTGGATGAGAAGCGCGCGCCGTGGGCGCGCGCGTATCACTTCCACACTTCTTTTCTGCAACAGTTCCCACTGTGGGTGAGACGCAGCCGATTGCTTTCATTTTTTCTTTACCCGCTTGCGTTTGAGTCATTTGATTTCTCAGGCTATGACACGGTACTCACCGTCACCTCAAGTTTTGCCAAAGGCATCATGACGAAACCAGGGACCAGGCACATATGTTATTTGCTTACTCCAACGCGCTGGCTGTGGGATGACGAGGTGTTTGCAGTCGGAGAGGCAAAGTTTGGATTGTTGGGAGTATTTCTCAGAGTAGTTCGACGCAGATTGCAAAGGTGGGACTCTATCGCCGCACAACGTGTGGATGAATTTATATGTATTTCGAAAGAGGTGCAGGATCGCTGTTTCAGATATTACAAACGTGAGAGTACCCTGATCTATCCCTATTTTGATGAGACCTACTGGCAAGGATTGATCAGTCCAAAATCAACCATCACAGATCCTCTGTCGTCCAAAGTCCAAGTCCATGATATATCAAAAGGGGAGAAGCGCTCGATACACACTCCTTACTTTCTTGTCGTATCCAGGCTTGAGATATACAAGCGTATCGATCTAGCCATACACGCATTCAAACTATTACAACAGTCCAAAGATCTTGAGGGATATGACTTGGTGATCGTCGGTGTGGGAAGCCAAGCGAGACAGTTGAGACAGCTTGCGGGCCGCGATCCCCAGATCATATTTCTCACTGAGGTGACCGATCGTGATCTTGCGAAGTTGTATCGAGATGCCGTGGCACTCATCATGCCCCAAAAGGAAGACTTTGGATATACCGCTTGTGAGGCTATCGCCTGCGCATGTCCTGTGGTGTGCTATGCCCAGGGAGGTCAGACTGAAATAGTCGAAAATGGACTGCAGGGACAACACTTTCATCAGCAGACGCCGAGTGCGATCGCAAAGTCACTTGTGCAGACCTCAAAACTTAGGTACAATCGTCACTCATATGAAAATAGTCATATTCGCAGGTGGGGTAGGGACACGTTTGTGGCCGCTTTCACGAAAAAAATCCCCCAAACAGTTTGAGAAGATCGTCGGCGATTTATCTACACTCCAGCACTCAGTCCGCAGACTCTTTCCAGAGGTCGATCCAGGTGATGTCTATATCTCAACCGGCAAAAAGTATCGTGATTTGATCGAAGCTCAACTCCCTGAGATACCTCAAGAAAATATTATCGTTGAGCCAGAGATGCGCGATGTAGGGCCAGCTGTAGGCCTCATCACTGCACTGTTTGCAAAGATAGCACCCGATGAGTCGATGGCGATCTTGTGGGGCGATCATCTCGTGAAAAACGAGCAAGCGTTCAAAAGTATGCTCTTTGCCGCAGATGAACTCATCCAAAAAGACAACGAGCGCATCGTTTTCCTCGCGCACACTCCTCGATTTGCCAATCAAAACCTTGGCTGGATCGAGTACGATGTGAAGCCGTCAGACCATGTGGGTGGGTATGACGTACATGATCTGCTCTCCTTCAAGTATCGACCAGACATAGAACTCGTTGAGAAATACACCAAAGATGGCCAGCACGCCTGGAACCTCGGATACTTTATGACCAAGCCGAAGTTTTTGTGGGCTCAATTCAAGAAATATGCTCCAGAACTGTATGGAGGGCTTGAGCAGATCCA
>CAZJWN010000035.1:0-1094 GCA_964550105.1 uncultured Gammaproteobacteria bacterium | reverse complement strand
GTGAATACCGACGATGTACTGCTTATTTCAAAAAAGTCGTCCGCATCCAAGATAAAAAAGGTTGTCGAAGGATTTGCGGGGACAAAGTACGAAGAGCTGACCTAAAGTACATGGCTTATGTTTTATTGCTTAATTGTTGCAAAGTATTAGATGTATAACCGATTTCTCAAGCGTGCGATAGATATCCTGCTTGCTCTGATACTGCTGACTATCTTCTTCCCGATATGTGTCATAGTTGCGATAGCTATAAAACTCGACTCATCAGGACCGTTGCTCGCCGACACACCACGTCGAGTAGGTCGACATGGCAAGCAGTTCAAGATGCACAAGTTCCGCTCGATGATCGAAAATGCCCATGTGCTCATGCGGACTGATCCGCAATACGCGAAGCTATTTGAAGAGTTCAAAAGCAATAGTTTCAAGTTGACTCATGACCCACGTGTCACTCGAGTCGGGAGATTTATTCGCAAGTATTCACTCGATGAGGTTCCCCAGTTTCTCAATGTGCTCAAAGGCGAGATGAGTATCGTGGGACCGCGCGCATATTATCAAGACGAGCTTGATCATCAACTCACGAAGTTCAAGGATGTGAAAGATGAGGTTGACCTCGTGCTCTCGGTCCGTCCGGGGATCACGGGCCTATGGCAAGTGTCTGGACGTTCAGATGTGAACTTTGACAAACGGATCAAGCTCGATGCTCAGTATGCGCGGGATCTCAGCCTCATCCGTGATCTTAGCATCATCATCAAAACCCCCATCGCCATGATTACCGGTCGAGGTGCAGTGTAAATGAATGAGTGGACAGTGTAGAGTGTAGAACGCAGAACACGGCAATTGACAGTTGATAATTTCCGCCAGAGGTGGATCAGCCTTTGGCTGACACAATGGATAACGGAAAATGAGTGGATAGCGGAATCAACATTTGAGCGCACATACTCTTCGTTATACGTTATCAACTATACGTTATCAACTTTCAAACTGGCATATCCTGCTCCGGTATGATACGATATGACCTCGTATGATGAAAAAAATCCTCTTCACTCTATTCACCGTTATTTTTGCTGTCCTCCTCGCTGGAGCTGCAGCAGGCTACG
>CAZJWN010000034.1:4853-8149 GCA_964550105.1 uncultured Gammaproteobacteria bacterium | reverse complement strand
AGATCTGCAGCGTTGTAGCGAGCGATATCGAGATAGCGGCCCTCATCATACATCGCAGCTACCGCGTGACCGTTGACCTCTGCAGTCTTGGGGCTTTTGATGCCAAATGCTCGCGTCCACATATGCAGACTGCCTTTTTTGCGCATGGCACCATAGAACGACAGTTGATCTTGGAGGTCTACATGTTGGACAGCGGCTTTATACTGACTCGACAGATAGCGGTTCGTCATGAGATTTGCGGTTGGTCGGATATTGTGTACGGCTGACCTCACGACGAGGTATGGCACATCAAAGGCATATCCGTTGAATGTCACAACCGTCTGATATTTTGCCACAGCTTCCCAAAAGCGATTGAGCATCTCTGCCTCAGTATATGCGACGTATTTCACACCGTCCTCGACTTTCTCCTTTTCTTTTATATCAGGATTCTGATAGTACACTGCACGTTTGCTCGTCGCATAGTCCATCATCCCGATAGCCACGATTCGCCCAGTCAAAGGGGAAAATCCAAGTCCCTCTCTCAGCGAATCCATCCCAAACTCAAGCTCTGTCTCATTTTTGGATTCTTTTTTGATCCAACTACTGAGATTTTCTTGCGAAAGTGGGTCGATGTCTTCCCACTTTTCGCCGATAGTTTCGATGTCGATGATCAGAGCTTGAGCCATAGAGATAGGTGATGAATCAAATATTAGACTTGTGGTGTCACGGGCGTACTCATCGGCGTCGGCCTGGCGCTTGATCCCATGTACTTTGCCGCACCAAATCCAAGTACTGGTATGGTGACGAATGGCAGAAAGATCAAGCCTAGAGTGAATACTGTCGACTTGCCAAATGATTTAGACAGTGCTGACCACATCATGAAAATAACAATGATGTTAACGAGGGGAACAAACATGAGCAAAAACCACCACTCAGGCTTACCGGCGATCTGCAACAGGACGATCTGATTGTAAATAGGGATGATGCTGTGCCAACCGGGGCGACCAGCTTTCACAAAGATCTTCCACATCCCGATGATCATCAAAATAATGAACACGAAATACACAAAACCAAATATTGATCCACTAGCTGAGGCAGCTTGCACATCTGCCGCCGACGGGGCATAGTCTGTGGTAATAGGCAAGCTATCTGTGGCTTGCGCAATGAGTGTAAGTAGCATAGGTAGTACAGGAGAGAACAAATGCTAATAATCTTGAGTATAGACCTCAGAAAGTAAAAGTACAACGGTCACGGTATACTATCCAGGTCGAGATTTAGTTCACCATGCTAAATTCCAACCCTTAATTTGAACCTAGATTCGTCCATGACCATCCTCATCACTGCCAAAATCAACCCAGATATCGATGGGGTCGCCTGTATCCTCGCCTACGCCCATCTTTTGAGATCTCAGGGACACGATGTGTCGATGGGTATATATGGAGTACCACAGGCGGAGGTGGACTACTTTATGACGAAACACAATGTCAAAGTCGTTTCTATGGATGTCCACTCCCCCATATCACCTGCTACCGAGGTGGCTATCGTCGATGGTTCATCCCTCAAGGGCATGCATCCGAGTATCAAAGCAGAACAAGTCACAGAAGTCATCGATCATCGGATCGTCGATTATGTCGAAGGAGCTTTTCCACAGGCCAAGATCCAGATCGAAGCCGTGGGCGCTGCAGCGACACTCATCGTCGAGCGATATCTCCATTCAAAAACACCTATACCCGCAGATCTAGGACTTTTGCTTTTTGGAGCTATCGTCCACAACACACTCTGGCTCAAAAGCACCAACACTACCGATCGTGACATATACGCCCTTGCTCAACTGACACCTGATATACCTGACTTTCGAACTATTGCCCAAGATATGTTTGAGTATGCTGCTGATGCTATTGCTACCGATCCGACATCACTCGTCAAAGATGGAAAACAAATCACAATCGACGGTCGGCCGGTGGGTGTGTACCAGCACATCGTGTGGGATATCTCTCATACAGAAATCAACGAGCTGACCTCGATTGCTATCTATGCCAACCAACAAGCTACCGGATCTGTCTGGTCGTTTGTCATCGTGACATCGATCACTCATGGGAAAACACTCCTCTTTTGTCCCGATCAGACGGGCCAATCGGTACTCAGTAACAAACTCAAAATACGATTCACTGAAAACTACGCACTGCTTCCCCAGCTAGCACTTCGCAAACAAATACTTGAGGAACTGACGATAGTTGATAATGTATAACTTACAACGTAGAACTTAGAACGTATAGCGAATACCGAAGATTTTTGATTTTTTCATTGAAATTGCAGTATAGACATATAGATATTTTTCGGTATAGTATCATCGGTTATGCAAAAGAAATTTCTTTTGATCCCGCTCATCGTCATCGTCGCTATAGGTGGATATTATCTGTATAGCCAGTCACTTGTAGTCGAAGAACCCACGGTATTGAGCGCCTCAGCGCCTGAACCTACTCTTTTCCCAACCAACAATCCACTTATATTCCCCTCATTAATCATTCCCACTCTGACCCCTACTGCTATGCCAAAAAAATCTACTCTCAAAAAACCCGATCTGCAAATCGATGTGAACAAAACATTTATAGCTACACTCCAAACGTCCGAAGGAGACATTCAGCTTGAGTTGACCGCAAGCAAGACGCCCAATACCGTGAACAACTTTATCTATCTAGCCCGTCAGGGTTTTTATGATGGCACGATCTTTCATCGCGTGATCAAGGACTTTATGATCCAAGGCGGCGATCCAAAGGGCGATGGCACTGGAGGTCCGGGATATCGTCTCGATGATGAGCCGTTTGAGGGCTCATATACCCCAGGAACACTTGCGATGGCGAATGCAGGGCCAAATACGAATGGTTCTCAGTTTTTCATCATGCACGGCAACGTATCTCTCCCCAAAGCATATGTGATTTTTGGGAAAGTTGTGGATGGTATGAACATCGTAGATCGCATCGCAACAGCACCGACCAAAGTCAATCGAGCAAGTGGTGAAGAGTCAACACCAGTGACACCGGTCACCGTAGAGAAAGTGACAATCGAAGAAAAATGACGAGTGTCAGTGCCTGCCCGCCTCTGGCGGGAGTCATCCTCCAGGTATTGATTAATCATCTCGCTAATATTGATGAGTATTGATACGATAGTAGTATGTATATTGTGATTGATGTGGGTGGGACAAATACTCGTATTGCTGCGTCTGAATCGCTCGATGCTCCACTTCTCATACATAGAGTCGAGTACAGGAATACGCATGATTTTCAGACCGATTATGCGCGGTTGATCGAAGAAATACA
>CAZJWN010000034.1:0-4753 GCA_964550105.1 uncultured Gammaproteobacteria bacterium | reverse complement strand
AGCGACACAGCTCGAGTGGGCTACGTATCTCAAAAGCTTTGAAGGTGCGTGTGGTGGAGCAAATCTGGAGAAAAAATATGGGAAACCAGGTGATCAGTTGAGCGAAGAAGAGTGGCGAGCTATTATGACCTATTTCCAATCAGAACTCGAGAAATTTATAGATGCACTGCGACCATCACAGATCATCATCGGTGGCGGAATCACCACCAAGCAGAAAAGTAGATTTGAAAATATCATTTCTCTTCTCGCAAGCACATCGAGTCATCTTCCTAAAATATCCATCTCCACTCTCGGTGATGATGCTGGCCTCTATGGCGCCATCAAGCTAATCAGTAGGAATAATTATTAGCCTGGCTCGCTTTTCTCTGGTGCAATTACATATTGAGGTTCTGACAACCTGCTTGACCATACTTGAAGTGTGGCTACTGCAATATACAACTCCGGAAGTGTGGCTACATTTCCATGAATCACGGCAAAACGTCCTGCCTCAGCGCGTAGTTCACTCTCGACTCTTGAAGTGTGTTCCAGTGGAGGTTGCGGTGGTATATATGGTTCAGGATTGTCCAGATATTTTCTTGCCGCTATCCATTCATCTGTTGTTGGAGCACGATAGCCCACAGCAAATTCGAGTATCACACCTTCATATGTAAAGATTGTGCTTTTTTCCATGTAGGAGACCGTGGGTAGCAGGCAAAACTCATTTACTCGCGATCCAGTGCGATTGTACACCCGCAGCGCTAAGGAATATGTTTTATGAAGTACGACTTACCGTCCTCTATCTTATATTCCACAAAGCCATTTTTTTGGCAAAAGGAGTACATGCCTGAGAACTTTGATTTGTAGGTATTTAGTGTCAGCAGGTCAGACCCAGATTTGACAGCGTAGTCGAGTATGCGCTCGTACATTTTCTTCCACATCCCCATTCCCCTGAAATCTTCCAAAACCCCTACATTCCAGATATGAAATGTGCGATCTTCTCGATAGCATATGGCATATCCGGCTAGGTGACCATCTTTCTTAGTAGTAAGTAGGAGCCCACCATCCTTGATCTTCTTTAGCCAATCTTGTTTGTTATGGTATTTCTGAACTTCTGCCGGAGATGGTACGGATATTTGACATGAAATATCTATGGCCTCATCAAGTTCTTCTATTTTATTTAATGATATGGTCAGATTCATAACCTTGTATTTTTTGACCTTCTCGGTGTTTTCGTCAATCTTTCGCATTCTTCCTATTCCTATCGGGGTTTGACCCATGTAGATCTCTAGTTGAATGTATTCTGACCTGGCTTATGAGGATCAATATGAAAAGTACCATAAAGACAATGGTGTTTAATATAAACTCACCATAGTGTCCAACTATCAAAAGACCTATTGCTCGAATGGTGAAATAAATGATCGCTAGAATTAGCGCGAGATTGACTCTGAACCAAAGCAAAACCCCAATGATTATTTGGACAAAGCCGATAACGGCTGTAGCGATCTTTACTTCTGTGGGAAAGTTGGCAAGGCTCCTAGTATCTGTAATTAGTCCAAACAAATAGACGAAGCCGTATAAAACCAACACGATTGAGCTCACTTGCCACCAAAAAGTTTTTTCTGTGCTCACCATGCTGACTTGTCTCTTCTGGACATGCTTTTTTTCTAAATTCCATTGGGGATTAAAGGAAAGTTGAAACAAGGCGTAGAGTAGTGGAGCATCTAGAACAATCACGACTAGTGCTTCGACTAGATTAGGAGATGTGGCACTTGGTCGCAAAAATGTTGGAGCCAGGTCTTTGATGGGGGTCAAATAATAAGCGTCAAGAAAAATTGAGAACCAAAATATAGCTTTCCAAACTGTTGCCGTAGAAATCGGCTTTTTGTAAACAAAAACAAATAAACCAACGAGCGAAGGTATACTTAAAAACAGACCTACCCAATCGAATATGTTATAAGTGGGGGTCAGTTTACCGGAGTAAAGCGCAGATACGATAAGCGCAAGTATGGTTATTGCTGCTGAAATCCAAAAGTATAGTTTCCACAACATATTTTTATAGCATCAAATACATAAAGACAGTATAAATAAGCAATCTGGTGGTATTTTTTGTATTTTCAAGCAGCATTATAACAAATAATATGAAATTTGGCCTTATATAGCAAAGTAATCAGATATTTTAGACATATGCTCAGCTCTTCAAATTCTTACTGGTTAAGGGTAGACCCTCATTTGAAAACAAACTAAAAGGGTTTTGTCCCTGATGCCAGCGCAGAGTAATTCTGAGCATAATAACTGTGTCAAAATGCAATATGACATAATTCATCTTTAGTCCTCCACTCCTCAGTTACCATATCTAAACGATTATATTTATTCACTTCATTAATTAAGTCGTCAATTGTTCCTGAAAGAAGAGAAAATGATTGAGATATTTTTTCGACGTAGTCATTAGTTATTTTGTCAATTTGAACAAAACAAAGAAAATGCAGCCCTGATTGACTATGTCGGAACTTTTTAGCTCAATAGATAAGTCTGTATTACCTTTTTTGTAGATTCAGTAAGTTTTAAGTCTAAAGCCTCTTTTGGCAACACCCACTTGAATTCTGTTGTCTCATTATTTAAAGTAATGTTTCTTATTGAAGTAATTCCAGAAAAATTTAGGAAGATATAATGTTTCACTTCTCCAGATTCTTTAGTTTCAATATACTCATCAATATTTAGAAACTTAATATTATCAAGTTCCAAGCCCGTTTCCTCTTTAACTTCACGAGTTAAAGCGTCGTATATTGTTTCTTTTAACTCAATATGACCACCTGGAATAACATTCAAACCATTCCATTTCGGAGAACTCAATAGCAGTAGTTCTCCATAATTATTTAAAATAAAAGCACCTACAACAGGTTCTGGAAATGTCATGTAGTCAGTTTATCAAAAAAGTTCTAACATCGTATACAGAGCATATAATAATTGCAGCGGAACCTGGATTCGCCGTGAAAGGAATGAGATACTGGACTTTTGCGGTCCCGAAGGCAAAGCCTGAAGTGAATTAATTATGTTGCCCTGCTAGGATTCTCTTCGACTGAGTTTACAGTGAGCCTGTCGTACTACTCACCTTGCGGAGATTGCCCACTACATTTCTTACTCTGCGTCTGCTATTGAGTCGGGTGGGGTGATGATTCGAACATAAATATTATTCATGGTTCAATTCAAGAGAAATTTCTCTATCTCTTTCATGACAATATCACAGTCCTTCTGAGAGCGTCTGTAATTATGCTTCATATTGCTTTGTCTCACAACATGGGGACTGATTGCATTTTTCACTATCCTTTCCGTTTGTTCTGGGGGTACAGTCGTGTCGTCTAACGCAATAAAAATCATCAAGGGTACCTGAATATGTTTAACCTCTTCTTCAGCAGAGTATTGCATCGCATCTATAAGATACGAGTAAGGTATAGAGAATGTTCTGAATTTGCTTGGGTCCTCAGGTAGATCTCTTGTGGAAACCCTTGCTTTTCCACCTTCCCATTTGTGTGCTGATGATTTCATGTCAGACGGTGGGCAGAGTGCGACGATTTTCGTAACTTCTGGCATCCTGTTTCCTGCGATTATTGCTGCCAATCCTCCTCTGCTATGTCCGACTAACACAATTTCTTCGGGGTTTTGAGTCTTAAAAAAAGATATGCGTTCTTTGATTTGCGCAAGATGGTTGGTTATGGAGTAGTTTGCGACATCTCCGGTCCTCCATAGATCGCAAGCATCGAGTCTCTCAGTGGTATATCCCAGTCTGGTAAGCCCTTTTCCAAAGGTCACCATGTCCAGATAGTCTGGAGAATCCAAATATCCGGGTAGTAATAGCGCTAATTTCATATATAAATATTTCGGTGTTGAGTGGGCCGGTCTAGGACCATTGTATCCCTATAACTAACTCAGGGTTACATTTCCTGGTTTATCTTTACTACTATTTGGAATAAATACTGCTTGTAAAGAAACAGGCTTAATGTTTTCGCCAAAAATAGTTATTGAATACTTGTATTTATCCAGCACCCTATCCCAAGCAATACCTCTTGGGCTAGTGTTAAAAATTTCAATTGTCAATCTATTATTTACTTCTAAATGATTAACAACTTGAGAAAGAAAATTTACATACTCAGATTCACCGTTTAATAAATCTGTTTCCTCTTTGCCGTTAATCCATTGTAAAGTAGATGGTTCGAATCTCTCAACTTCTTTCCCGTTTTTATCCATAATATCAACTCTAACTCTAAGCTTAGCTGCCGATCTTCCTGTGTTTGTAATTTTCAGTCGGAAATAATATTTTTTTACATTATGTATTTGTCCTTCATCTTGAATATTGCACAGTGGGACATCGGCCCATCTAAAGCACCTGTCTGAATCCTTGTCAAAAAGGATTTTTATTTTTGGCCTTTCTACCCACCTCCAAAATCTCTCACCAAACAGAGCAACCACAACTGCACAAAAGGTAAAGAAGGTCATGGCTAGCTGGATTTTGTCGGTTAAAGATATTTCAGGGTTTTGTGGAATAAAATGTCTATAATACATACTTCAAGTTTTTAATGAGTTTGAGAGTGTTCAATCTGGCTGCCCTGCTAGGATTCCCTTCGACAGAGTTTATAGTGAGCTTGTTGCACTACTCACCTTGCAGAGGTTGCACCCTACTTTTCTTATCCAACTTACATTGCGTGCGGGTACCATTCGGTACCCGGCTTCGGCACACTCTGCTTTTGCATAGCAAGGCGCAGAATTGTGCCTTGCTGCC
>CAZJWN010000033.1:0-8630 GCA_964550105.1 uncultured Gammaproteobacteria bacterium | reverse complement strand
TGCTGTGTCGTAATACTCAATACAGCAACGATCCGTATGTCCGATCATCAACTTGCGCCAGTACCATAGAGGGCATGTATACTGACCATATGAATAAATCCATCGTGTGCGGAGTACTGGTAAAAAATGGAGATAGGTATCTAATCGTCAAAAAGCAACCAAATCTCGGACCATATCCGAACATGTGGACAGGACCTGGTGGTCACGTTGAGACAGGTGAGACACTGGATGAGTGTGCGGTGCGTGAACTATTTGAAGAAACAAACATCAAAGCGAAAAACTATCGTCGGCTCGGATTCGATGATGCGGTCACTGAGAATCATAGTGCGGTGTTGGTGCACATGATCACACTGGCATATCTGGCTGATTATGCAGAGGGTGAGGTGGTATTTCGAGATGCTGAGCTAGCCGATTATCGATGGGTGACCTATGAAGAGGCTCAATCACTTCCACTATCCCCTACTGCGAAGTATTTCTTTGAACTAGCACACAAAACAGATTTATAGTGCAAATACTATTTTCACCTCCGTCAATTTCCCACTTTTTTGACAAAATGATATTACCTGGTACGATCTGAGCATGAAAAATAAGTCAACGACTCAACAACTCGCAAAACTCCTCCGATACTATTCACTCGTATCTACGACTGAGGCGGGGTCAGGCCATCCTACCTCATGTCTCTCTGCCGCCGATCTCATGGCGGTACTGATGTACGAGGGATTTTTCAGATATGACATCGATCACAAAGACAATATCTGGAATGATCGACTGATCTTTTCCAAGGGTCATGCAGCGCCACTTTTCTACGCGCTCTGGGCAGTCGGCGGTGCGTATCCTACAGAAGATCTGGTGAAGCTTCGTCAGTTTGGCTCTGCACTCGAGGGACACCCGACGATGAAGTTCCCCTACACCGAGGTACCAACAGGCTCGCTCGGACAGGGTTTATCCGTCGGACTTGGGATGGCACTCCATGCGAAGCTGTTCACACATACTGACAGTCGGACCTATGTACTTCTCGGAGATAGTGAGATGGCCGAAGGGTCAAACTGGGAAGCTATGCAGCTCGCATCGCACTACAAAACAGACAACCTCATCGCTATCCTTGACGCAAATCGTCTCGGACAACGGGGTGAAACGATGTTTGGTCATGACCTCAAGTCATATGAGGATAAAGCTACAGCCTTTGGCTGGTGGCCGGTCATCATCGATGGACACGATCTCGAGCAGATACGAGCTGCATACAAGATAGCGCATACTGTGAAAGACAAACCAGTCATGATCATCGCCAAAACTTACAAAGGATATGGCGTACCATCGCTCCAAGACAAAGATGGTAAGCATGGCACAGCAGTCAAACCAGAGAGTCTTCCTGCAGTGTTATTTGAGCTCGGTGAGGTAGACACCTCTCTAGTAGGTAGTATTGTAAAACCCACAAAGGTCGAGTCTGTGAAAAAGTTCATAAACGAATACCAATCGCCGACCTACAAGCTAGGTGAGCTGGTGGCTACTCGAGAAGCATATGGAGCTGCACTCACTGCAGTCGCACAATCCAACCCAAGTGTCATCGCACTCGATGCTGAGACAAGCAACTCAACCTTTGCTGACGGGGTAAAAAAATCTACCCCGGATCAGTTCTTGGAGATGTATATAGCTGAGCAAAATATGATCGGTGTTGGGATGGGTCTTGCTCGACGAGATATGGTCCCATTTGCGTCTAGTTTTGCCGCATTTCTCACTCGTGCATATGACCAGATCAGGATGGCAGGCGTAGCTGAGTCAAATCTGAAAGTCATTGGCTCTCATGCTGGAGTCTCAATCGGTGAAGATGGTGGGTCTCAGATGGCCCTCGAGGATATCGCCATGATGCGCTCGGTGTGGGGCAGTGTTGTGCTTTATCCGAGCGATGCTCAGTCAACTACGCAACTGATCGAGTACATGGCTCATACAAAGGGTCTCATGTATATGCGCACCACTCGAGCAAAAACTCCGGTCATCTATGGACCCGATGAGGTATTTACCGTAGGCGGATCAAAAGTTCATGGTGCAAAAGACGGCACAAAAGATGCAGTGTTGATCGCCGCTGGGATCACCCTCCATGAGGCTCTCAAGGCGCAAAAGGAGCTCACATCAAAAGGTAAGAAAGTCACAGTCATCGATCTGTACTCAGTGAAACCTATTGACGAAAAAACCATCAATACAGTTTGCAAAGATTCAAAAAAAGTCATTGTTATTGAGGATCACTATGCTGAAGGTGGCATAGCAGAAGCAGTTAGATCAGTCATGAAAAAGAGCGACAGCGAGTTTATTTCTCTTGCCGTACGAAAGTTGCCCTGTAGTGGCAAGCCCGCAGGGCTCCTCGCATATGAGCAGATCGATGCAGCGGCTATTGTACGAGCTGTAGAGACAACATAATTCATGCATCGTCAGAGTCAATCTGATATCATGTTTGCATGTCATCGATCAAGCATCTCGGTACCCTCCTCCCCCTGAACTCGCTCTCCTCGGAGTCATTGCGCACTGATGACTATTTTGGGATGGCTAAGCTATTCGTCGACTGGCTCCACGCAACTGGACAGAGCATCTGGCAGATGTTACCACTGAACCCAACAGGTTTTGATCCACAAGTGAACTACTTCACCTCCCCGTACTGGAGTTGTGGGATAGGAATCAATCCGGCATATATACAGTTCGATATGCAAGAAAAAATAGACCGTCTATATATCGACAACTACGCGTTATTTACATCAAAAAATGCGTATTGGCTCGATGGATATGCAGTATTTCAGTGTCTCTGTGAGCAGCATGCCACCGATGACTGGCGACGATGGGATCCTGGGTTTCACCATCCTGATGAAGAAAAAATAAATCATTGGACCTCGAGCTTTGCTCGTCGCATCGATATGATCAAGCGTACCCAGTACATCCTCCACCAGACATTTGCGGAGCTCAAGATGTATGCCAAGAAAATGGGTGTGCAGATATGGGGCGATCTTCCTTTTTTTCTTCCCATCGGGAGCTATCACTGTTGGCGATATCCGAATGCTTTTGTTTTGACTCCTGAGTACGATCTCGAATATGTCGCTGGGTCTCTGGGTGGACGACACTGGCGCAATCGACAGATCTGGGGTTTCCCTCTCTACAATTTCGGTCATCCAGACACGTTCAAGATGTGGGAGGAGCGCATGCATCATGCGATGACTCTATTTGATCGAGTACGCATCGACTCGGCAGTCCGACTGTATGAGTATGAGATGTTTCATATATCAGACTCTACAAAGGACAAAATCATGCAAGGACCTGGCGCTGAATATATGGATCGCTTTGCCAATATGGCGAGTGAGCTCAATTCAGGTATCTATATCGAGGATATTTCTGAGTTCAATATGAAGCAGCTTGAGACGACTGCGCACAAATTGGGAGTCCTCGGGGTATCTGTCGTCACACTCATGTTTTCACAGAAGTCCGATGACATACATGAAAAGGATTTTCTTCTTTTTGATGGTCAGCCCCATATATATTTTAGCTCAACTCACGACACCAGTCCTCTGGCTGAATATCTTGAGGGTCTGACACCAAGTCAGCAGTCAAAACTCGCGACCCTCCTCACCATCCCACATATCCCCTATACCTATCGAGATGTGGTGCAGGGGCTCATCAAACATACAAATATCGCAATCATCGCTATGCAAGATTGGATAGGTTCAAAAATGCGCATCAACATGCCGGGTATCATCAGCGATACGAACTGGAATTATCGGATGGAGGTCCCGATCGAGAAACTCTCTACAGATGTCATCGCTTGATAGCATTGAAGATTATATTGGATCACTCTGTCATTCCCTTGAACAAAGGAATCTAAACTAAAATCGTAGATCCTCGATCTCAGTCGAGGATGACAGGCAGGATGTTGGGTTCTTCATCCTACGTTTTACACTATACATTCTCAACTATAAACTACTCTACGACTACCATCTTTGGTCGCATAAAGAAGTTGAAGTCTGTCGCATGTGATGCTCCAGCATATGCACCCATGACTGGTGAAACAAGCAGGTCTCCCAGCTCCATATCCGGCATCGGGATATCTCGATACATGATATCGATACTATCACAGGTGGGACCTGCGAGTGTGGAGTGGGCTTTGGCTACGTCGGGATTCTCGAGCTCCTTGAGCGAGTAGATGAGATAGTGCCCATGATCAAACAAAATGCCAGAATAACTATTGTAGAGACCATCATCGAGATAGTACATCATCTGCCCATTGCGAATATTTTTGCCCATGACGCTACTGATCGCGACCACTGATGGTCCTGCGATGAATCTGCCTGGTTCGCTCAATATCTCAAAGTCAGGAAAGAAATCATCCAGTGCCTCAGCAATGGGCGCAATAAAGTCTTCGATCGGCATCGTGGGCTCGATATAGGTCACGGGCCAACCACCACCCAGATCCAAGGTTTTCAAAGTATCAATACCTGCAGCACGAGCTTGGTCGACGAGTTGCTTTGCAAACGTGATCGCTTCGATATGCTTTGCAGGTGTCTTCATCTGGCTCCCTACATGAAAACTCAAACCGCGTACATGATATCCCATATCATAGGCTTTTTTGAGTAGCGCAAATGCATCCACGGGAAGTACCCCGAACTTGGATGATAGATCACACTGAGCTTCAGGATTGGGAAATGAGAGGCGCATCAACCATCTGGTGCGATCTTTGACTGATGCGTGTTTGGTGAGCTCATATTCATTTTCGAATACAAATGTATCGTTACCAAAGTCCAGTGCATACTGGACATCATTTGGTCGCTTGATTGGGTGACTATGGACGCATCTCTTTGGATCTACGCCTGCGGTACGCACAATATCTACCTCACCATTGGTAGCAAGATCAAAATATCCATCCATTTCCATGAGTGCTTTTACCACCTCTGGATGAGGTAATGGCTTGAGTGCATAGTAGTGCTTGACTCTCGGAAGAAGTCGTTGCAATGTCGCATATTGTTCTTTGATGGATTTGATTGAAAGGAGAAGTAGTGGTGAGCCATACTGCTTGGAGTAGGACTTCAATTGCTCGGGGGAATATCGTTGCGTGAGCAGAGCACCTTGGGCGCGACGCCAGCCAGGGTCATCCGGTTGTAGTGAGACAGTTGTTTGTGACATAACGAATATATATGTTAGGGTATATTTTCAAGAAATCAATAGATTGTTATACTTCTAGGTCCTTGTTTGGTGAGATGAACGATATAGAGGTCGGATAGTGCGCGGGTCTGCCACGCATCCGTTCGAACGCTACTCTGCATGAAAAGAACATCCACATGAATAGATATATCGATAACGCGGGGAGTATGACGGTCGGAACCATCACGGTGAGAGGTGTCTCACGATCTACACCTGTGATACCTGAGAGTTCTTTGATGAATGGGTACGAAATGAGCCCGATGCCCGTAGTCAGTAGGACAAATACCATCATGTAGATCGTACAGGTAAGCTGAAAGTTGAATGCTTTCATAGCGTCGTCTGCGAGTGCGTCGTCATTCCGCTTGCTGCGGATCCTCCAGATGATATAGGGAATGAGCGTGTGTGCAAAAGGCAATATAAATCCTGCAAAAAAACTCAAATGAACGAGTCCATTGCGGATGAACCTCCGGTCGAAACGGAAATTCTTTCCCGTTCGTACTATATGTATAGCTTCTTCTTTCAGAAAATCAGGGAGAGTCTGTGCGCTTTTGCCCAGTTCGGTGGAAGGGATAACGATATCCATATTTGTGGGTGTAGGTAGATTTGAAGACACGGGAATCTCTGGCATGTATTTACTATACCTAAAATTCAGCGGGGAATGCAAGAAGTTTTATCACGCAGAATGAGTAGGTGGGCGAATGACACTGTTAACTGAAGGTGGGTTATTGGCCTCTCTCGTGGGTCAAAGTTTGGTAAAATAGAGATCAGCTTATATTGCGTCATTAGCTCAGTGGTAGAGCACCATTCTTATAAAATGGGGGTCCATGGTTCGATTCCATGCTGACGCACATGTTAAGAGTAAAAACAGTCCTCAGGAAATCTGTAATATCTGGTACTGGTTTGTTTGCAGCAGAAAACATCTCTACTGGCACTCTTGTGTGGATGTTCACTCCAGGGCTTGATTTTAAAAAGTCAGAACAAGAAGTGGGAATGCTCAATGAACTAGATAGGGGTTTCTTTAACACATATTATTACAGAAGTAAGGTAAGCGGGCTCTGGATCTGCCCTATTGATAATGCACGATTTATGAATCACTCAGTTAGTCCAAATGTTGGGGTGAGGCTTGGATTAGATAGTGATGAGGATATCAATTATGCAGTTGAAGATATCCCAGCTGGGACAGAACTAGTGATCGATTACAAACTTTTCGATGAAGATTTTGAGGCATACCAAAGCGCATATTCGCAGTAGTATATGCCAAAAACATATAGTAAAATACATGTCTTACCACTAGCCAAGATAGCCAAGGTGGTCACGGCGGGCGCCTGAAGAGCGTCAGATGCGTGTTCGACTCACGCTCTTGGCACCACTTCGCTCTTTGAACTCCGCGGTGAACAACCAGAGAACAAGAAAGTGAAGTAAAATATCAGTGTTAAAGCTATGCAATCGGGCCGGCCCGACGTAGCTTTCGGGAATGCGGGCGTAGTTTACCGGTAAAATGTCTCCTTGCCAAGGAGAAGACAGAGGGTTCAATTCCCTTCGCCCGCTCACCTCAGACTCGACTTTTGTCGAGTCTTTTTTTGTATCGACTCAAATGGGTTGGATTCAAATGTCACATGTCTGATAAGTTCAAGCACGTGCTTCTTTTCGAGCCCATATACTTGAATGTACAACTCCACAACAGCCTCATTTAATCTGCTCCCCCAATCAAATCCGAGTGCTTCTGCAATGGATCGAAGCGTTTTGCCATCCGTAGTTTCGATTTCGATATATGGCTTCAATCCCGGCCATTCATCGATTTCGATCAGTGAGTCTCCGAGTTTCCACGTTTCGCGTTTGGTTTCCTGATATGCGTTTTGGATGAGTCCTGTTGCTTTCAGTATACTCACCGCATCATCAAAGCTTGATACATTTACACACGTTTCTCTTTGCCACTCGTGCCCTTCATCGGGACGCGCATAGTCCTTGGTACTCATCGTCACTACATCACCCTCGTCACGTACTCTGATATATCGAATGCTTTTTTTTGCGAGTATTGGATTGTGTTCCCGGTCAAATATCGTGCGTTTCATGAGACGCTCGGGATGAATACATGTGGCACCTATAGATATGAGTTTCTTGCGGATATTATCCTTGTCTACAGGGTAGAATTTTGATTCAATTTCGTTTTGCATAATCATTTCCAGCTGAGCAAAGGGTGGACCCGAGCAGAATTGAACTGCCTCCTCTGCAACCTGCCCGCCGTGCCTCCTGTGGTGGACCTGACGAGAATCGAACTCGTGTCTCCGCAATGCGAATGCGGTGTACTACCCCTGTACTACAGGCCCGTTTGCGAGGCAGGCGCGGTGCGAATGCAGCGTTGTACCGTCTAACTCCGGGCCCAAGTGCAATATAAAGTTGAAAACGTATAGTGTATAACCGAAATCTAAACTGAGAATACTTGTGTGCCTGAGGTGATTTGAACACCCAACCTTCGGCTTCGGAGGCCAATGCTCTATCCAGTTAAGCTACAGGCACTCACTGATCAGCGCTCTACCTGCCCATAATGCTTCGCATAAGCGAAGCAGGCGGGTCCAGTTAAGCTAAGTGAGCATTCACCGGGGAGCCGAAAACCAGTAGCTCACCGCCAACAAGATTATACCAGCCACGATGCGATAGATCCCAAAGACCCGTAGAGTCCGCTGCTGGAGATATTTGAGGAGCCAACGAGAAGCAAAATATCCAGCAATGAATGAACCTATGAACCCGAGGATGATCACATCTAGGTTCGTCGATAGTTCCGTAATACCATTTGCCTTTACAAACTTATATAGATCGTAACCTGATGCAGCAAAAAGTGTAGGTACTGAGAGTGCAAGTGAGTACACCGCGGCATCGGCCCGAGCATACCCAAGCAGCAACATGCCCGTGATCACGCTTCCTGATCGCGAGACACCTGGCACCAAGGCTATCGATTGGATAAGACCGATGATGAATGCCTGAACATAACTGACCGATGACAAACTTCGAGTGATCTGATGACGCGGCCTTCCCACAAACCACTCAACGAGGATGAATATGATGCCAACAGCGATAAATACTATGGTAGTCGAGTACTCAGCCACAAACAAAACATCTTTTATATAGTTATGCAGTAGAAGTCCGAGGATCATGGCGGGGATCGTAGAGACGATGAGTTTCAAGTATCGTTTTTGATCTAGCCATATTTCTTTTGCAAAGAGAAAAAACAGTGCACTCGCAGCCCCGGTCTGAATCACAACTTCAAATAATTTAATGAATTCTGTCTGTTGCAGGGCAAGTAATCGGGATGTTTGGATCAGATGAAAGGTCGATGAGACGGGGAGAAATTCAGTGATACCCTCAACGACTGCAAGAATGATGGTGTGTAAATAGTTCATATCGCAAGTTGAGCAAGTATAATCAATTGTCATGAAAAATGCACTGATCCTCCACGGCAC
>CAZJWN010000032.1:0-8679 GCA_964550105.1 uncultured Gammaproteobacteria bacterium | reverse complement strand
CCAACTGAACCATTTCTTGTGTGCTCGGCGTCTTCGAATAATTATGATAGGAAACAATAAGTGGCAGATCACTCAATTCAAATGACCATTTAGCAAGTGAAGAGGACTCAATATCAATATATCCATTCGTAAATCCTTGTGCATGATACATTTCGATAAATGACTCAATCAAGACTTTCCTCTTAGCTTCACTAAGACAATAAATACCACCCTCATAACGAGGCCGGCAAGTAAAAATGAAGCGTGTGTCTCGTGGTATTTTACTCAAGATAGTCTTTAGTATTTTTACCTGGTTTTCAGAAGTGACATCTTTAAGTGAGTCAAATCGCAACTCAATAAAATCAGATAGAGCCATGACATCTCTAAGATGTGACAAGATTAGCGATATGGTTTCGCCCATAACTGGAATGCAAATAGATGGTTTTTTCATATGTCAGTTGAGAAGAATTTGCTCCATAACATCGAGTGGCGGCTTCATTCCTGTGTAAATCTCAAACTGAGTATATCCTTGGTGAATCAGCATCTCCCATCCGTATATTACAGTCGCGCCAGTTAGCAATGCTTCTTTGACGAACGGCGTTTCCTTCGGGGCATAGATTGCATCAAATACGACATGATGCGCTTGAATAAGTCCCTGTGGGAGCGGAGACTCAGTCTCGTATGGGTGCATCCCGAGCGGCGTGGCATTAAAGAGTATATCGAACTTTGAAATAGCAGAACTTGTTGGTTCGGTGAGTACATCACACGCAAACTCCTTCGCAAGCTGTTTCGCTTTATCTACAGATCGGTTGAATATAGTGACCTTGCCCCCCCTACTTTTGAGGCCGTAGATCACAGCACGTGATGCCCCACCTGCCCCAAGGACAAGTGTACGTTTCCCTGACAGGCCAATACCATGTTTCTCAAACGATCGAGTTACCCCGGTCCAGTCCGTGTTGTAGCCCTTCAACTTTCCTTCGTGCTTGACGACGGTATTCACCGCACCAATAGCTAATGCGTGTGATTCAACCCAATCCAAATGACTCATCACCTCTACCTTATGTGGTTGGGTACAAGTAAGGCCATGGAAATTGTCCATCACACGCATTGTTTGAACAACATGTCCTACATCTGCGACGTTCGTGCGTGCTGCGAGATATACGTATCGGTCTGATATTCCAAGCTGCTTGTAACACGCATTATGCATTGATGGCGATAGTGAGTGGTTCACTGGATCTCCAATAATAACAATAAATTTAGTATGGGCGGAAATCATATTTTATGCACCTCATAAAGTGTTAATGCCTTTGAAACCACTTCATCTAAAGTCATCCCATCTGTATGAATGATATTGTCTGAATATTGCTGATAAAGTTGCTTTCTAAATTCAATTAATTTAAATGCAACGCTGCCATCTTTGAACAGAGGGCGCTCTACAGCTTGCCTGGCGACTCTCACGCTGATTTCCTTAAAAGAAGATTCTAAATACAGGACCCGTCCTTTATTCTCGATCAGGTATTGAATGCATATATTATTAATCACCATTCCACCTCCCGTTGCAATTACGACATTTGTGCGCTTTCTTAAAGATCTCGCTACCTCGATCTCAAGCTCTCTAAAACGTGTTTCACCATATTTCTCAAATATCATAGGAATAGTCATGTTTGCAGCTTGTGCTACAAGATCATCAGTATCAACAAAATCATAAGCCAAGTTTTTGGCAAGTTGTATTCCAACTGATGTTTTTCCACTACCCATAAAACCGATGAGAATGATTTTCATATTTTCTTAAATTCGTCCCAGAAGTTAGGAAATGTTTTTCTAACAACCTCAGGCGCTAATATTTCGATTTCAGGAATAGCAGCTTTCGCAACTGCAAAGCTCATAGCCATTCGATGGTCGTTATATGTTTCAATAGTTGCTACTTTTGGGTTTCCACCATGAATGATAAGTGTATCTGCATTTGGAGACTCAGTCATAATACCCATTTTACCGAGCTCGTTTTGGATAGCTTTAACTCTCTCAGTTTCTTTGACACGAAGGGAGCGGATACCTGTGAGAATGCTCTTACCTTTCGCAAATCCACACAAAACTGCCATCGTCTGTGCTTGGTCAGGGCAATCCTCCATATTAACATTCACGGGGCGTACGCCATGACCTGTTACCGCCACACCATCACCATTTGGAGTGATCTCAAGTTGCATATGTTTTACAAGCATCTCAGGGAATCCACGGTCGCCCTGGACACTTTGAGGGTTAAGATTTACGAGCCGAAGAGTTTTTTTCGTGAGTGCTGCAATAGCAAAAAAGTATCCAGCCCCTGAGTAGTCACCCTCTATCTTGTAGATATTATTGAGTAGGCTGTATTCACTGGGAATTATTCTAAATGAACGATAATCGTTATTACAAACTATAACTCCCCAACATTTCATCATCTCAATAGTCATGTTTACATACGATTTTGAAATGAGCGAATCGGTGATTTCGACCTCAAACTCAACTCCAATCGCAGGTAAAATCATGAGGAGCGACGATAAAAACTGGCTCGATATAGCCCCTGATAGTTTGATTCTTCGAATGCCACTTTTTTGAATAGAATCTCCTACTATATGGATAGGCGGATACCCGATGACATTCAGGTACTGAATCTGTGCACCAATTTGTGAGAGCGCTGACACCAGATCACCAATTGGCCTTTCCATAAGTCTTTTCTCTCCCTCTATGATATAGGTGCCTGGAATAATACAGCACAGCGATGTAAGGAATCGCAACGTGGTGCCTGACATTTGACAGTCTAGAACTCGTGTTGCTGATGAGTTTTCTCGAGAAGCAGATTGTATTCCTTTTAGGATCATGAGACTATTCGGCTCTTCCACAATTTGAAGTCCAATACTACGTAGACAGTCAATCATTGCCGCAGTATCATCACTTTGTAAGTAATTAGTGAGGATAGTTTTAGTATTTCTGAGCGCTGCAAGAACAAGTGCTCTATTTGTATACGATTTTGATCCCGGTATATGGATTGTAATCATATGAATAATTAAGAATAAGTTATCAAATAATATTTCCTATCATGAGATGTGCTTAAGTGCTTTCTTTATTACCGACTCATCAACCTCTATATTCCATGCACAGTTTCCGATATGAGTGACTAGCGAAAAAAGTACTTTACCTGAAACGTTCTTTTTATCAGATTGAATCAGCGCGATGATTGAATCTGTGTGAGCTCTTGCGTATTGAGTAGGGAGTTGCGCATGGATAAGCATCTTACGAATTCTATCTGATAAACCCTTTGAAATACCCAACGTATCGGAAATATACGATTCAGCAACCATACCGATAGCAACTGCCTCTCCATGAGTGAGAGGTGACGACGTTGTGTGAGAGTCCGCCTCAATAGCGTGCCCGATAGTATGTCCGAAATTAAGTATTTTTCGCTTTCCAATTTCAGAGGGATCTTGTTCAACCACTTGCTTTTTTATGCATATTGATTCATGGATGAGTATGGGAAGTGATTCGTGTGCTGCCAAGGAGTCCTTATGAGTACTTTCTTTGAGAAGTGTATTTATATGACTAACATGCTCAGAAGATGAGATTAATCCGTGTTTTATCATTTCAGCAAGGCCCGATCTCAGCTCTCTATCTGGTAGACTTAACAAAAAGTGTGTATCTGCCAGAACTGCAACAGGTTGTTGAAATGCACCAACTAGATTCTTCACAGATTTGAAGTTGATTCCTGTCTTGCCACCAACTGATGCATCAACCATACTAAGTAAGGTTGTTGGGATCTGAACAAAATCAGTACCACGCATATAGGTTGAAGCAGCGAACCCACCCAAATCTCCGACCACTCCTCCACCTACGTTTATGATTAGTGACTTTCTATCGACTTTTGATGTATATAGATGACTCCATATACGCTCTATCGTCTCGATCGTTTTATTTTCTTCGCCTGACGGTATTGCACATATAGTGTGAATGTACGGAATATGTCGTCTGACATATTCCTCATGCCGTCTCCATACATTTGTATCTGTAATTATGATGATCTTTGAATATGCATCTAGCGAGACGAGTTTTTGGAGATACACGAGATTATGAGTACCAACCGATATAGAATATGTCTTTGCCGCTGGAGCAATTGATACGGTTATAGCGTCCATTCGATACCTCCTTTTTTTAGAAAAATGATAAACTGATCCATGGTGTGTTGAATATTTCGCTTATTATGCTTAGATATTTGTGACCTCATACGTATATTTTCTGTTTTTCCGATTTTTGTCATTAGTTCAAATCCAGAGCTAACTAGGAGCATGCTTTCTGGCGACTTCTTAGTCACAAAGTTAAAAAGCGACTTAGAAAGGATTCCTGGCATGTGCGAAATATAAGAAATATCTCGATCATGTTTAATCGGATCAAGAAAGATGACATGCGAGCCACAATATTTGATAAATGAAATCAATCTTAATATGTTCATATCTGATTCAGCCTGTTTTAAAGGACAAACAATCCATGGTCTTCCTGCAAAGAGCGTCATTTGTGCTGCGCCACTTCCCTGTTCTTGTCGTCCACCCATAGGGTGTGTTGGAACAAAATAGATTTGTCCTTCTAGTTCCTCATTAAGCTCTAAGAAGGTCTTTGCGATGTGCTCCTTGACACTTGCAACGTCAATAACAATCGCGTTTCTTTTGAGATTAACAGCTGAACTAGCGAGTGTACGAGCTACCGATTCAACGTTGTCAATTGGGGTGGCAATGATAATGAGTTCACATTCCTGGTACTGTGAGATGTTCCATTCTCTTCCATGAATATGGATTTTGACTTTATCTCCTGACTTTCCAGAAATGACTTTATATATTGAGTGACCGATGAGCCCGTTCCCAATGATTCCAATTGTCTTGAAAGGGCATATGGTTGTTTGACTCATGAGTCGAACATTTTTGGACAGACTAAAAAGTTTTTGGTAGATATCTCCGATGCTATCTTTGAGAATTGCATCAGAGACCAAAGATTGAAGCTTTCGAATAATCTTCTTTTCCCGTTGATTATCAGATAAAGGACTATTGCCAGTCTCTCGCTTTATGTGCGCTACTTCTTTAGCAAAGCCTACTCTTTTTTCAAGAAGAAGCACAATCTGCTTATCAACCTCATCGATTTGTTTTCTGACTGAATCAAGTGGTGTTACCATATTGACCAAAATTACTAATTATTTAGTTACTCATACTGCTGCTTTACACAGCGATTACCCCAGCTTTAAACACCCCAAGCACCTTCACGTGATTCGACTTCCGCATAATATCGTCTATTGCTTTTTCTGCGACTTCACGCTTCCGCGGGTCAAATTCAAAATCAAGATAAAACTGATATTCAAATGGTTTTCCATGGATTGGTCGAGACTCAATCTTAGTCATATTGAGTGTATGTGCACTCAGAACCTGCAATACACTCATGAGACTCCCCGGTTCATGCCTCACCTCAATTTGAAGCGAGCATTTGTTTGCCTTGGTATTATTCTGTTTCGCTTTTGTGATATACACGAATCGCGTATAGTTGTATCTATCATCCTCGACGTGATCTGCAAGTACACTCAATCGATACAAATGTGCCGATTCAATCCCACCAATCGCAGCGACAGCCATATCATCTGATGAAGCTACCTGATGAGCAGCTGTTGCGGTGTCCAGGGCAACAGTAGGCTTCATCCACGGGTGCTCAGCAAAGAATGCTTGACACTGTTCCAATGCTTTAGGATGTGAATATACGATTTGTATTTCCTTCAGTCTCTCCTCATCTGACTTGTCACTTCTTTTGCACAACAGATAGTGTTCAACCTTGAGATACTGTTCTGCAGATATAAATACCGGATACTTATTGAATAAGTCATAATTTTCGTAGATTGAGCCAGCCAAGCTATTCTCAATAGGGATTATCCCAATCTCAGCGTGACCCTCTACCACATTTTGAAATACGCTTGCGAACGATTTACATCCAAGGTACGTATGTTCAAACCCGTACAGAATGCGCGCTGCGGTGTGGCTGAACGAACCAGGTTTACCAATGTGAGCGATGATGGACATAGGAATTAATAGTTAATAATTGAGAATTGATAATTGAGAACTGGGAATTGAGAAACGACAACATCACAATCATCCTGCGGGTTACACAGGTGACACTAAATTTCTAATTCTTGCAAGCTCATCACACAAATCTTGCAATTCTTGCAAGGAAATATGCTGCTCCGAGTCTGTTACAGATGTCCCAACTTCAATGAGTGCGCCATCATAAAGGAACGATCCGTCTGGCATTCGTATTCGCATCGCGTCAATGGTAGCTGAGACGATATGCATCCTCATTTTGGGACCCAAACTATGTGATGGGTCAAACAACATATTACGATGACTCAACGTGCGAACACGGCTTGCAGTTTGATGAATGGGTACACTTCGAAAGTCACCTCTCACGGTCGCTTCAATCCCCCTCTGGATCATGAAAACATGCTCATCACTCATCTGAGTAAAAGAGCCGAGTCCATGCCAAACCTTTTCTAATGCAGTTCCCCCTGTATGTTTAGGACTTTCGGCGTTCGCGAGGCTGTCTCCTAGCCACTTACCATTTTTAATTCCAATAAACCAATCATTTCGTTTTGCAATGGTAGCCATCTCATGGAGCGGCCACCCTAGCTGGTTGACTGCGGGATTCCATGGTAACATTTTGTGCTTGGGAATCTTCCCGGATAGCACCGAAAGTTGGATGAGTGGCGAACATACCTCAGTTGCAATAAGCATATTTGTTTTCTCAAAGATATCGATTGAGTATTTTGCACTTGGTGTAAGATCAAATGATGCTAGCGACTTTCCTGATAAGAGTCGACAGAGATTCGACTTGTATACCTCATAATCTATTCCCATCCCTTTACCATCACTTGACAGCTCAGTTCGGGATTTTAATCCTACTACTCGTGTTCCCGCTACTGCTCTTTGCTTCAGTCCCTGGGTATTTGTGACAGTCATCCGGGAAATCTCCATGATTTCATCGAGATTGTTGGCGTCAACTGAGCATGGACCAGCAACAATTAAACAATGTTTGTTTGTCCTGCTAGATATTGACTGTTTTTGGTTCATAAGACAATAAAATTGGTAAATATCTCAGTAATTATGCTTCGATCAACCTTTTGATGAAAAAGCATGATTTTATATGTTTTATAATTCTTTCTACACTCAAATCAAATATATTTTATATAACGAAAAACCCCGCCTTTCGGCGGGGTGTCTAGTTCGTTTGATTTGGGTTTTAGCCAAGAGACATCCCACCGCTTGAGGCGGTAAAATAAAAGTAAAAATAAAACTTTTGGGAAGTCATGGGCATATTATACACCTATTTTACAAGATGCAAGATGCAAGTTGGCATATATTTATATTGAGGTATGGTATATTTACACAAATGACACAAAACAGCTTTACTATTGTACTTTTTTATACCCGTTAGCGGGTGAGGTCTTTAGTAAAACTAATACCAAGCCCCGCCGAAAGGTGGGGCTTTTCATTACCAATTTTATTTTCTTGTATGAGTGCTCATTCTACAAAACCATTTCCATATGCATTTTTTGGAGCCATGCAGACTCCAATTGAAAAGGCACAAATCTCCATCATGTCCAAAGTAGTTCAATATGGACTCGGTTGGTTTGGTGGTGTTCGGGGCTATATCTCTACAGATAAAAAGACGATCAACATGTTCCGACTTGAAGATCACATCAAGAGGTTTATAAACTCGAGTAAAGTGCTTGGCGTACAAATACGCTATGACGCAGTGCAACTGAAAAAGATTTTTCTTGATCTGATAAATAGTAATCAACCTCAGACCGATACCTATTTTCGTCCCTTTGCATATGCTGACAGTACTGAGCTATCGCCCAACTTCGCACAGAATAGTACTTTTGATTTTGCTCTTTACATGGTGCCGCTAGGTGATTATATCGATACAACCAAAGGCAACTCTGTCTGTGTCAGTAGCTGGCGTCGAGTGAGTGACAACGCGATCCCCTCACGTGCCAAACTCGCCGGCTCTTATGTTAATTCTGCACTTGCAAAGCAAGAGGCAATCAATAATGGCTTTGTCGACTCAATCATGTTGTCAGAAACGGGTAAGGTGACGGAGGGCTCTGCGATGAATATTTTTATCGTCCGAGATGGCAAACTCATCACCCCCTGTACGACAAGTGACATACTCGAAGGCATAACGAGGAACAGTGTGATCCAGATGGCTCGTGATATGAAAATTGAGGTTGTTGAACGTCCTATTGATAGGACAGAGCTGTATGTGGCTGATGAAGCATTTTTTTCTGGGACTGGTGCACAAGTTGCCTGGATCAGCGAAATAGACCACAGAATCCTAAGCACGGGAAACATTGGCCCCGTGACCGAGAAAATTCAAAAGAAATTTTTTCAAGTCGTTCGAGGCGAGGATCCACAATACTCCTCCTGGCTGACTAGAATTCGCATTGCTTGACATGTCCATATTTACAACTAAACATGTTCAATGTCAAATCAAGAAAGTCCCCATGGCAAATTGCAACATAAAAGGTATACAATGTGTTGATGAAAATAACTACAGAAGAGTTGGAACAAATGAAAGCAGAAAATGACGAAGCGTCGTTTTCTATCTTTCAGAAAATCCTTCACAACTATGTAATTTGGGCATTTG
>CAZJWN010000031.1:0-9042 GCA_964550105.1 uncultured Gammaproteobacteria bacterium | reverse complement strand
AGGATGATATAGAGCTTGATCGCCTCACCAGTCAGATCATGGGGGATGCCGATGGCTGCTGCTTCTGCAACAGAGGCGTGCGCAACACATGCGCTCTCTAGCTCTGCTGATCCAAAGCGATGACCGGAGACATTCATTACATCGTCATTTCGCCCGATGATCCAGAAGTATCCATCTTTGTCTTTGATCGCAGAATCACCAGTGACATATACCCCAGGTATTTTGCTCCAATACGCTTTTCTATATCGATCTGAGTTTTGATAAATATCGAGCAGCATCGCCGGCCATGGTGTTTGGATCACGAGGTTACCTTGCGTACCAACAGGTACGGGTACTCCATCATCATCTACTATCTCAGCTAAGACACCGGGGATAGGTCGACCCGCACTGCCGGGCTTTTGCAAATCTGTCGGTATTGAGCTGATCATATGCATACCCGTCTCTGTCTGCCACCAGGTGTCGACAATCGGGCAACCGTTGCCAATATTTCGATGATACCACTCCCACGCAGCGGGGTTGAGTGGTTCACCAACACTTCCTAAGAGTCGTAATGAGGATAAATCATACTGGTGTGGCCACGACTCACCATGGCGCATAAGTGCGCGGATAGCGGTCGGTGCCGTATACAAGATCGTGACCTTGTGCTTTTCGACGAGCGACCACCACTTTCCTGGGTCGGGGTAATCAGGTGGTCCTTCATATACAAATACCGTAGTACCATTTATCAATGGTCCATACACGATATAACTATGGCCTGTGATCCATCCCGCGTCTGCCGTACAAAAGTATATGTCATCGGGTTTGAAACCAAAGACCATCTTGCTCGTGTGATACACTCCAACCATATATCCCCCATGTCCATGCACAACTCCTTTTGGTTTGCCGGTACTTCCCGAGGTATAGAGTATGAATAGCGGATCGTTTGCATCCATGATCTCTGTCTTGCACTCACTACTTTGACGATCGACGATCTCATCCCACCATATATCTCTCCCTTTTTGCATAGATACATCTGTCTGGCCATGTCGAACTACGAGACATTTTTTGACTGTGGGTGTATCGGTCATCGCCTGATCCGCATGGAGCTTGGCAGGAACATATTTATCTCGATACTGATATCCATCACAGGTGATGAGGACAGATGCTTCAGCATCTTGGACTCTATCGCGGAGTGCTCCCGCAGAAAATCCCGAAAATACGACCGAGTGCACAAGACCGATTTTTGCACATGCAAGCATGGCGATATATTGCTCAGGTATCCGTGGTAGATAGATACTGACCGTATCACCTTTTTTTAAACCTAGACTCTTGAGAGCATTTGCACATCGACACACAGCTTCCGACAGCTGAGTGTAAGTGTACTTTCTCACTGTCCCGTCTTGACCTTCCCAAATGAGTGCAGTTGAGGCTGCTGTAGCGGTCTGCAGATGTCGATCGAGTGCGTTTGCGATGATATTGCATTGGCCACCTATAAACCATCGTGCATATGGATAGTGCCAATCTATCACCTCATGCCATGGTGTATACCAATCTAGTTTTCTGGCTACGTTTCCCCACATTTCCTTTGTCTGATTGTTCAAGCTACTCATTTGAGTGAGTCGTGCATCTTCAATCTCTGATTTATTTTGGGCAGTGGGCATAGGTCTATTATCAGAGATAGAAGCCAAATGTGCAAGAAAATGATTATTGTACGATTTGTACTTTTTGCTTTGAGTCTGATACAATCGATTCAGCTCATGTTACTCGGCCTCCTCATCGGCTCCGGCATTTGGTTCATACTTCGCTGTGTTGTAGGGGGATTGTTTGTGGTCGAGCAAAATGAACGCGCTGTCAAAACAAGCTTTGGTCGAGCTATGCGTATGGGCTCACTGACCACTCATGACGATCAGATCCTGCATGAAACGCTTCGCGAAACTGAAAAAGAGAGATATAGGTATCCCCAGCTGCAGGTCATCATGCCTGGTGGACTCTACTTCAAATGGCCCTGGGAGAAAGTACATAAGGTCACTGTAGCGACACAGTTGGTGAACATAGCATATGACCCGAACAACTCCTCAGTCAACAGT
The DNA here is from genome assembly GCA_964550105.1 of uncultured Gammaproteobacteria bacterium. Classification (GTDB taxonomy): domain Bacteria; phylum Patescibacteriota; class Microgenomatia; order UBA1406; family GWC2-37-13; genus JAGOLU01. The sequence goes on along the minus strand of CAZJWN010000031.1, from coordinate 6,976 downwards.
GGCAACACCATACTCGAGGCAGTGACCAAAGACCAACTCAATATCGACCTCAGAGGCGAGCTCAGATTCACCGTATCTGAGCGCAATCTTTACGCATTCCTCTTTGGGGTTGAAAACCCAGTTGCACACATCATGGGATACTTCGTTTCGATACTGCGAGAGCGTATCGCAAATTTTGAGGCTCCGCTCAAAGCCGGTGCACAAGCACAGCAAGATCCAGCACTCGTAGATACATTTGGCATATCGATCAACGATTTGCGTAAAAACCTGGGCGATCTCAATCACCACATGGAGATCGAGTGTGCCTCATCGCCCGCACGCTATGGTATCAGTCTCGATGCAGCACTGCTCACCGCGATTGAACCTCCGACTGAGGTAGAGTCAGCACTTGCCGCAATCAATACTGCTCACAATCACGTCTCGTCTGAGGTGAGTCTCGCCCAAGCGGCTGCTGATCAAAAGATTGTGCAATCTAGACGCGCTGTCGAAATCGAAACGCTCAAGGCCCAAGCAGAAGTTCAGCTTTTGGGCGATTTGGCAGCTCAACTCAAAGAAACAAAAAAGCAGGGTGGCAGTATATTGGCCGCATATTTGCGCAACGTCAGATTGTCCCTTTTGCCCAAAGCGAAACGTATCATTTTAGAATCATCCGTATGATGGACTTGACCTCTGGTGTATACACTATCATCATCACCATCGTTTCACTCTTTCTCATCGAGAAAGTGGTGAACTTTTTGGGTCAGTTCTTTGGACTATATACCATCGTCCAAGAGAAAGAATCCAAAGTGTTTGTCTTGTTTGGTGAGGTGCTTGGCGTCATCAACGAGCCAGGGTTTCATTTCCTTCTGCCAAAGCTTGGTCCCAAGGCACTACTAGTGAATTGGTTTGGCACTACCTACTCACGCAGTCTGAAGCTCAACCAGGAATACCTCCGGAGCATCCCTGTCAACTCAGAAGAGGGTGCACCGATGGGTATCGGAGTCTGGTACGAGATGTACATCTCAGATCCAGTCGCTCATATTTTCAAAAATGTCGACCCTCAAGGTAGCTTGAGTGTCAATGTCAAAAATGACACAATCAAAAATCTCAGCAATCTTCCGCTCTCAGAAATGCTAGTGAACCGACATGGTATGAGTAAAGCAGTGCGCGAGGAAGTATCATCAGAATCTGTCGAGTGGGGATACCAACTTGGATCGGTGTATATTCGTAAAGTTCACTTCCGTGATGAAAACATGATCAAACAAGTCGAAGAAAAAGTAGTCAATCGTCTCCGCCAGGTCACCTCAGCTATCCAGCAAGATGGAGTAAACCAAGTGAATATCATCAAAAGCAAAGCAGACCGAGAGGCATCGATCGAATTTGCAAAGGCCTCTGCTGTCCGCCCTCAGATCGTCGGTAAGACGTTGAAGGACATCTCAACAGATCCTGAGGTTCTCGCAGCACTCTTTGACATCCTTGAGACTCAAAATATCACCGGATCTACCTCGACGGATCTGACCCTCATCCCCCCAGGATCAGGCAAGACTGCCCTCTCTGCCCTCTTGGCAAGCAAGTAACTCACCTTGGGTCAAGGTCATGCAGTGTAATATCTCACATATATAACTTATATCGTAGTTACGTATATGTGGGCCCAATGGTAGATAGATTACCTTCTTATCATGAGTCCACGTACTACCCTCTAGTTCACTCCTGATATATACTCCACGCTCTCTCAATGCGTTAATCAAATTGTGTGCAGCACCCGGAACTATACCAACAGGATACCCCCGCAATTCACCAAAGTCACTAGGCGAGATAGGGATCCGAATAAATCTGTGATCTTGCCAAAGTGGCTGTAACATACCCTCATATTGGGCGACTTGTTTACGCTTTATATCTTTGATATATGGAGTGTTGATGTGTCTGCGAAGGAAAATGAATAGCCAGAGCGTCGAGCCAGCTGTCGTTGAATCTCCAATCAAATCATATGCTTCAAGCATAGCTTTCTCAGCTTGTATCGCAAAAGAGCTAATCAGTTTTTTGCTGAGTGGATCCCATTTGGGAGAGCGATTAAGTGCCTTCAGTGATGACAGGATGAGCCACCACTGCATCTTGACCCAGAGCCAGATCACACGTCGTGAATACGGTGAGAATGACTTGTGTGTATGCCTGAACTTGGATATTTCGCTTTTTTTTCCATAGATTGCAGATCCCTGAAGTGGCACGACCTTGCGCCAACTATCAATCACAAAGTGTCTATCTCGCTCAATAGTCAATTCGCTTGGATCTATCAGACTGTGTACGCGATCCTCTATCACGATTTGTTGTTTGCTGAGTTTGGTCATCCAGTTATTGTCCGCAGTCATCAATGTGTTGCGAATGCCTACTGCATGAAAAATGATGATGATTGCTGGGTGGTATGTTTGTATAGTTCGCATCAGTTCTTCATCACTCGTCTGAAAGTTACCATCCATGGGGTAATACTCGTATTTGAGTCCATGTGCTTCGATGTTTTTGACCACATCCATGCACCAAAAAGTGGGAATAAGAATGACGGAACCTTTCTTTATTTTGTAGATATCGACGATGTCCCACAGTGCATCCTCCCAGGAAAGATGGTGAGTTTCGGCAAGACCATCAGGAAGAGCATACTTGGAACGAAGCGAGAAATAGCAGGGTAGAAATGGTGGCTGGATAGCAGTCATATACTATCCTCCAAATGTAAACGCATGTAGCGAAAGTCCAGCAGGAACACGCAACTCAAGAACCTATTCGGTGGCATAAAATATATTCTGCTTCGCCGGAAGAAAGTAACTGATCTATCTAGTTATGTCGGGAAGAGGGGACTTGAACCCCTGGCCTCACGCTCCCAAAGCGTGCGCTCTAGCCATCTGAGCTACATCCCGCCTACGCTAAAGCTTCGGCGGGCAGGCCCGCTTCAAACTATATACATAGTTATCTCATTTTATCACTAAGACCCTCTATAATCTACCAGACTATGAAGGGTCTACTCCGTCCTCTGCTTGTCATGATCATCTTGTGTGGGATAGTATTCCTCACCAAAGCACCGCTTAAGACATATTTTGAGGATCCGTTGGCATCTGTCGCTCCTGAGTACATATATGATCTCCCTCGTGGGTTACGTTCCGTACAGACTCATGTAGTCAGCGTTGCCGACGGTGATACGATCACCATCACCGGAGGTGAACGAGTACGATTTCTGAATATGGATACACCGGAGTTGTCACACCCTGAGCAGTTTATCAGAGAAGAGTGCTTCGGCAAGGCAGCAACACTACGACTGAGTCAACTGATACAAGATAAAGACATCACGATCATCACAGACATAAAAGATAAGGATAAATACAAGCGTCTCCTACGCTATGTGTTTCTCCCACTTGTTGATCAACCAGGAAAGTATCTAAACGTCAACGCATATCTACTCGGAGAAGGATTTGCCCGAGTCTATATCGTAGAGAAAGGGACAAGATACAAAGATGAGTTTTTTGAACTCGAAAAAAGAGCAAAGGAAGCAAAAAAAGGTCTCTGGGGATCGTGCGATCGCAGCAAGTTCCGCTGGTAATGAAAAATGCAAATCCCAATCTGCAATTTGCAATGTACAAATAATTCTAGTCCGAATTGAAATTCGTATTTAAACTATTTGCTGATTGTAAATTGGAAATTACAAATTTTGGTTTCCCTCCTTCTCAATTATCTATTATCAATTTGTGATTCTTCACCTATAATCCATCCATGATCCTCTACTCGTTCATCGCATCCATCTTGGTGAGCTTGGTATCGCTCTTGGGAGTTGCTTTGCTTTCATTTGGCACCAAGCGGATCGAAAAATACCTCTCGTTGCTTGTGGCCTTTTCAGCGGGGACGCTGCTTGGTGATGCGTTTCTCCATATGATTGGTGAGTCGCTCGAGGGGATCACGTATGACTCCTCTACCGCGCTATATATCCTCGGAGGATTCATCTTTTCTTTTATCATAGAGCGTTTTGTGCACTGGCATCATTGTCATACAGGACAAGAACACCATCATAGACTCGCTACGATGAACCTCGTCGGCGACAGTGTGCACAACCTCCTCGATGGGTTTGCGATCGCCGCATCGTTTGCGGTCAGTACTCCAGTCGGTATCGCTACAACACTGGCTATCATCCTGCATGAAATACCCCAGGAGATGGGTGACTTTGCAGTACTCCTGTATAGTGGATTTACAAAGAAGAAAGCTATCATCTTCAATCTTACGACAGCTCTGACAGCTGTCGTTGGTGTAGGGATTGGACTCGTTGCTATCAACACTTTCCAGTCTATCGAGAAGCAATTATTGCTCTTTGCAGCGGGCAACTTCATCTATATCGCCGCTACAGACATCATGCCTGAGCTCAATCGTCATGAGGGGGTCCGTCGTGGTATCGCTCACCTCATCGCAATACTAACAGGTATTGGAGTGATGTATCTCCTACTCCGCATCGGATAAAAACCTTCGGGTCTTTGGTAGTGTGTATACGTATAACTGTGCCGCTGAATATATCAAAAGAGTTTTTCCTTCTGAAGATGCCCGATGCGTCGTTTACCCCATTTCACCGCAATGAGAGTCGCGATCGGAACAGCTGCGATGATGCCGATACTCGACACAAATGTCCTCGTAATTTCCTCAGCTATCGATTCACGTTGGATGACCACCCACAATGGTGTCTCTGATTTGTAAACAAGAAGAAATAGCGGCAGAGCGGCACCCGCATATACCAAGATGAGCGTATTCACGAGCGAAGCTATATGATCTCTCCCCTGTGCCATGGCTACAGCAAATAGGTGGTGATCTTTCATGTCCGGACGAACCTTATTGAGTGCTTGTACGATACCTATCTGGGATATGGTGACATCATCAAGCACACCCATGGCGGAGATGATCATCCCTGCGATGAGAAGATCAGCCAGTCTGAGGCTTGAGCCGAGTTTGAATATGACCGCATCAGCCTCATCTGAACTGAGTCCAGTAAGGCTGCCAAATTTGGTGAATGCTACAGAGAGTATGGCAGTCAAAAAAAGTGCGATCATGGTCGCGACCACCGCTAGAGATGTCTTTTTATTGAACCCGTGTGAAAGGTAAAAGGTGAGCGGGATGATGACCAGTGCAGTGATCATGGAGACCACAATCGGATCGACACCTTCTACTATCTGGGGGATAGTAAATTGAGTGAGTAAACTGAACGATACTATCATCGCACCTATGGATATGAGACCTTGGATTCTCCCGATGAGTACTACAAGTGCCACAAAAAGTGCAATCAGACCTATATAGGCAAATGTTCGATCACGATCAGAGACCGCATAAAATACCTTGTCATTGACCGATTGCGAGCTGATAATGAGCTTATCACCTGGAGTATATTTTGCACTTGAAAGTGTTTTGTCGGCAAATGTTGGGATAGTGATCACGCTCTCGATCCCATCTGTATCACTTATGATGACCATCATCGATGCACTATCTGTACTGATTGAATCGACAGTCCCTCGGTAAAAAGTCGTCTCTACTCCCCACGCTTTGCTTGGTGCTACGACTGCAAACGCTATGAAAAGACAGGTGATAAAAATATGTTTCATGCTTGTTCATTTCAAATTGACTCAGCTCACATTTCAAAAATTAAGGGTATCATGAAATGTAGGAAACTCAAGCTCGGAAGAACATGGATCCAGTGTGGAGAAATAGCACTTGACATCGTAGTCTGCTAATTATAGAATTTTGGTATGGACAACCCTTTCGACCAACCAATCACCAACCCACTCGAAAAGTTCACTCAGAATCTGACCGAGAAAGCCAGGTCAGGTAAGCTCGATCCGGTCATCGGACGGGATGATGAAGTGCGCCGGATCATCCAAATATTGTCTCGACGAACCAAAAATAACCCGGTACTTTTGGGTGATCCTGGTGTCGGAAAGACGGCGATCATCGAGGGTTTGGCCATGCGAGTGATCTCAGGGGATGTCCCAAACACGCTCAAAGATAAACAAATATTGATGCTCGACATGGCGACACTCCTCGCTGGAGCCTCATATAGGGGTGAATTTGAAAAAAGACTCAAGGCAGTCATAGAAGCGATCGAGAAATCAGAGGGACAATACATCATATTCATCGATGAGCTGCATACGATCGTGGGTGCAGGAGGCGCTGAGGGAGCAGTCGATGCCGGCAACATGCTCAAACCCGCACTCGCTCGCGGACTCCTCCATGCAGTCGGTGCGACTACGGTGCGCGAATACCGCAGATACATCGAGAAGGATCCCGCTCTCGAGCGTCGATTCCAACCTATCTATGTCGATGAGCCAAGCGCAGAGGACTCGGTCGCGATCCTTCGTGGGGTCAAAGAAAAATACGAGGTCCATCATGGGATCAAAATAGCAGATGATGCGCTCATCGCAGCAGTCAATCTCTCAGTCAGATACCTCACTGATAGGTATTTGCCAGATAAAGCGATCGACCTCATCGATGAAGCAGCATCTGCAGCCAAAATCGAAGTTGATAGTATGCCCACAGCGCTCGATCAGCTCAAACGGAATCTGATCCGCGCCGATATCGAGCTTGCAGCACTCAAAAAAGAGCTTACTGAAAAGACAAAGTTAGAAAAACTCCAAGCCGACCGTGCCAAGATGCAGTCAGAATTTGAAGTCATTGAAAAAAAGTGGCTCGCCCAAAAAAAGATCATCTCTCGTTTGCAGGATGCACGGATCAAGCTAGAAAAGGCCCGCATGGATCTCGAGCGTACCGAGCGAGAGGCCATACTCGAGGAAGCAGCGCAGATCAAATATGGGACGATCCCGCAAATCGAAAAAGAAATCAAAGAGGTGCGTGCTGAGTGGGAAGCCATACCTGAGAAAGATCGAGTTCTTCGTGAGCAAGTCACTGAGACAGATATTGCGTCTATCGTAGCTCGCTGGACCGGAATACCCCAGTCACGTTTACTTGCGAGCGAAACGGGCAAGGTTGC